>JAYUKI010001439.1:0-1972 GCA_043764595.1 Myxococcales bacterium
GAGGACCGCATGATCCACGCTGCTGAGATTCTGGCAGGCCTCGGGCGCATCACCAACGACGCCTTCGTCTTCGCAGTGTTGTGGCACGTCGTCGTCGGCGCGGCTTCAATCCTGCTTTGGCTCGGCTGGCGACCGGCGCCTCGACTGGCCGGCGGGCTCCTCTGCCTGCCGCTCGTTTCTGCCAGCGCGTTCGCCTGGGTGTTTGGGAACCCGTTCAACGGTTCCTTGTTGGCGCTCACCGCGATCGTGTTGGGATGGCTCACGTGGCGCGAAACGAAGAGCGAGGTCAGACGCTCTCGATGGTGGTCCACCACGCTCGGCGGCTTGCTCGTGGCCTTCGCGTGGTCGTACCCGCACTTTCTCGTGGGGCGGCCAATGCTCGCATACCTGGTTGGGGCCCCCATGGGCCTCATCCCATGCCCGACGTTGTCGCTGATGATCGGTGCCACCTTGATCGGCTATGGCCCGAACATGAAGGGCTGGGCGTTGGTCCTCGCGGGAGTTGGGGCCTTCTACGCTCTGTTCGGGGTGCTGCGACTCGGCGTTGTCATCGATCTTGTCCTGCTGGCCGGTTCGATTGCACTTGGGGTGCGAGCACTGACGAAGCAGCCACTCGGACACGAGGCCCGCAAATGCGACGCGTCATGCTGACTGTCTTCAAGGCGCTCGTCGTGCTGTTGGGGCTGCTCTTCTTGGCGCTCCTGCTCGTCAGTCCGGGAAAGCCGGTACCTTTCCTCGACGCGGCTGGGAAGCCGCTACGCGGGAGCTTATCCGAGAAAATATTTGTCGAGATCAACGGCACTCGCCAGGGCATGTTCATCAAGAGCAAGGACGTCGCGAATCCGGTCCTGCTCTACGTGCATGGAGGCATGACTTGTCGTTCCTCAACCTCGAATTCGAGCAAGAATGGAGCGTCATCGAGACGCGGGTGAACCACGCCCAAAGCCAAGGCGTCTTCGCCCAAGTCGAGGAGATTGGCGGCGCTGTCGTCATCGCCAACCTCAAGAAGAAGCACAAGGAATACGGCAAGGCGCTCGGCGTCACCGCGGCCACGACGCGCAGCGCCGCCACCACACTCGAAATTCCTTACGCCCGCGCGCAAGACGCGCTTCGCCGGTTCATCGCCGGCGCGATCGCCCACGGCGCCGAGTCCGACCTCGATCCCTCGGTCACGGCCGAGGCCGAGACTCTCCTCGCGCCGATCGAAGAAGCGCGCGCTCGTTCGGCGGCCCGCCGTGCGAAGGGCGGCAAGGGCGGCGAGGAAATCGTCGAGCCCACCGATGGCACGAAAGAGGAGCCGAAGCCCGGGCCCGCGCCGGGCGGCTCGGACTGATCGCGAGAGGCTCGTGACCTCGATCCCGTCGAGGCCGTCACGAGCGATGTTCCCAAAGGCCCATCGGTCCGCCCCAACTGTTCCCGGGGCCCGACCGATGGGCCTTCGCCTTTCCTGCGCGCTGGAGGACTGCGACCCCATCGGCCGATGGGTCGGCGGACGTCCCGAAGCGCGAGGACCCATTGGCCAATGGGTCAGACGCTCGCCGAGCGGCCACCCAAAGGTCGCCTGAACGGGATTTCGCGCGGTTACGGCTCGTGGCGCGGTCGCTCGGTGAGGTTGCGTGCGTGCCAAAGGTTCACGAACCCGACACGGAACGGGTTTTTGGGCCCCAAGCAGGCCCGAGACCCATCGGCCGATGGGTCCCGAGCCCTCGTGGGGATCGCGCCCCCACAGGCCGATGGGTGGGTCCGCATAATGCTGACGTCCCCCTACACACTTGGGAGGCTCGCGCTCATCACCGGCTTCGCGATCCCCGAAGGACGAAAGGCAGCCCGCCTTGGGTGTCATTTGGGCCGCCGTGTTCTGGGAGGACCCGAACCTCGGCTCATGACTTGGCCCGTAGCGACTTGGTGCGGTGTAGCTTGTAGCCCTTGTAGAGCAGACCAGCCGCGATCCATGCGAATGCGCAGACGACCG
>JAYUKI010001440.1:0-1972 GCA_043764595.1 Myxococcales bacterium
GGCGCGCTCGATGGCCTTGGCCACGCCGCCTGCAGCCACGACGTGGTTGTCCTTGATGAGGATGGCCGAGCCCAGATCGTCGCGATGGTTCTTGCCGCCGCCCATGCGCACGGCGTAGCGCTCCAGGATGCGAAGGCCAGGAGTGGTCTTGCGCGTGTCGGTGATGCGCGTCTTCGAGCCTTTGGTGAGCGCGTCGACGTGGGCACGGGTGAGTGTGGCCGTGCCAATCATGCGCTGGACGAGGTTCAAGGCCGTGCGCTCCGCCATAAGAATGGATCGCGCCGACCCGCGGGCGGTCCAGAGCTTGGTCTTGGCCGGTACCAGGGTTCCGTCTTCGGCGTGGCACTCGAACACCACTTCGGGATCGATGCGAAAGAACACACGCTGGGCGATGTCCGCGCCGCACGCGACCACCGACTTGCGGGCCACGGCGTGCGCAACGGCACGGGCGCTCGCCTCGATGCACGCATCGGTGGTGACGTCGCCGCCCGAGAGATCTTCGGCAAGGGCACGATCGAGAATGGGATCGACGAGCAAAACCGGAAAGGATCGCATGGCTCTCTTTACCATGGGGCCAGGGGAGCTTGGGTCGAGAGCGAATCGACGACGAGCTCGTCCGCGCCGACGACGATTCCCCGAGGATGCTATCCACGTTCCGAAGCACTCCGCGGCGCTCCGCGACCCACCATGACCAAAGGTACGATCGGCGTTTTGTACGAAAATCTCCCTGCCGTTGGCCACGTGCTGCGGCACGGCCTCTCGAAACGTTGGCTGCGCGTCCACAGCCTCCCCGAGTCGAAGCGCTACGCCGAGACCGACGCCGAATACGTGGAGCTCTTGCGGCGCCACAACGAGGTCGCGCTCGACCTCCTCGGACAGGACGAAACGGCCTTCCTCTATCTCCACCACTGGGGGACCGCCGCGGACTTTTCCGCGGCTTATTCGAGGTTTCCCTGGGCCACGGCACTCGAATCGTACGAGACCACGACGGCCGTTCGTTCGCGTCCGGACCTGGCTCCAGCGGAGGATCCATGCATCGCGGGGTTCTCCATTCGCTGGTCACCGCACGCGTGGGACGGGATGCTGCGGGACGTCGCCGACGACCGCGTCCCTTCCGTCGTATTGGTCAACCCCAAAACCGGGGAGGCCTATGCCCCGTACGACGGTGGCGCCGATCTGTTTCTGGCCCATTCCGGTCGAATCGCAACCTTGGCGACCCGTTGGTCGGCGTGGCTGTCCAAGCGTCCTGACGGGCTCTGAGCCGAGCAAGCTCTCGTGCTTCGTTCCGCGCGATCGCCCGGCGCTCACCAGGTTTCGATGCGCCAACCTCGGGCCTTCGCCACCCGACGAAGCCTGGGATCCGGGTTCACGCACACGGGGACGTCGACGCGCTCGAGCAGCGGAAGGTCCGTATACGAGTCGCTGTAGAACGTGGCTTCGTCGAGCGAAAAACCCTGTTCTTTCGCGAGCTTTTGCGCTCTTTCAATCTTGCCCTCGGCGTAACACAGGGGCGCGTGGAACCGCCCCGTGAAGAGGCCACGGTCGTCGACCTCGAGCTCGCTCGTGACGAGGTGCGGAATGCCGAGAAGGCGTCCGAGCGGGCGTGTGGCGTAGGACGTGGCTCCGGTGACGACGGCCAACACTTCGCCTTTGGCGCGGTGCATTTCGACGGCGCGGCGACCTTCGTCGCACACGTGCTTTTCGACGTGGGTTCGAAACCAGTCGTCGCAACGTGCCGACAAGACCACCTCGGGAAAACCTTCGATCGACCGCAGCGCGCGGGCTGCGACCTCGGGGGCGTCGAGGATGCCGGCCGTGTACTGCAGCATCCAGTAGAGTACTTTCACCGCGTCGGAGAACGTCGCTTCGCCGAGCTCTCGTTGGTACTTCACGTAGAGGCTCACCGTCTCTTTTCGGACGAGTGTGCGGTCCATGTCGAAGAGGGCAGCGCGTGGCATGGGGGGGTCTTACC
>JAYUKI010001441.1:0-6585 GCA_043764595.1 Myxococcales bacterium
GTCACGGTCTCGCCGAGGTAGCTCTCGGCGACCTCTTTCATGCGCACGAGCACCATCGCGCTGATTTCGGGCGGCGACATCTGCTTCTGCCCGACCTCGATCCACGCGTCACCGTTCGGTGACTCGATGATCTTGAACGGCGAGCGGTCGGCGTGGCGCATGACCTCGTCGGACTTCTTCTTGCGACCGATGAGGCGTTTCGCCGCGTACACGGTGTTGATCGCGTTCGTGACGGCCTGACGTTTGGCGGGCTGGCCGACCAAGCGCTCGCCACTGGCCGTGAACGCGACGATGGACGGCGTGGTGCGCGCGCCTTCGGCGTTCGGGATGACCTTGACGTCCACTTTTCCGGCTGGGCTGACCTCTACGACCGCGACGCACGAGTTCGTCGTACCCAAGTCGATTCCGATGATTTTCCCCATGAGTTTGGCGCCTTTTTAGAAGCTCAGGAGGTTTTTGGCTTGGCGACGACCACGAGGGCGGCGCGTACGAGACGGCCTGCCTGCACGTAGCCGGACTGGACCTCGGCCACGACACTGCCGGGGGCTTCGTCGCTCTCGACCTGCTGGATGGCCTCGTGGACCGAAGGATCAAAGTCGGTTCCGATGGTCGGGACCTTGGTGATGCCTTGGCGCGCGAGAGTCTCGACGAACTGGCGAAGAACCATGGCGAGGCCTTCGGCCACGGCCGAGACCTCGGTGGCCTTTTGGGCGCTCTGCATGCCGCGATCGAGGTTGTCGAAGACCGGCAAGAATTCCTTCAAGAGGTCTTCTTTTCCAGCCTTTCGTGCGTCTTCGATTTCCTTGCGGGAGCGCTTCCGAAAGTTGTCGAAGTCGGCCGCCGTGCGCATGAGCTGATCTTTCAGCTTGGTAGCCTCGGCCTTGGCGGCCTCGAGCGGGTCGACGTTCTTCGTCTCGCTCGGCGGCGCGTCCGGGGCGGTGGCCTCTTCGGACTTGGGAGAGGCGTCGGCAGCTTCGGGCTTCGGTTCCGTGTTCGGGTCGGTCATGGCAAAGGTGAGGCAAGTATAAACGCACCCTGCAAGGAAAAGGACATGAAACGTGGGGGGCGCAATTTGGTTTGGTTCGAGGGGCCCAGCCCCTCGAGCTCCTGCGAGATGCGGGCCCGAGAGTCCTCGACTCCTCCGCTTCGCTACGAAGTCTGCGAAACCTCGCAGACTCGGCCTCGACCCGGCCCGAAGACTTGGTTCCATTGAGCGCGCGACGCCCTGAGTGGATCCGGGGGCGTCGCGGCGGGCTACTTGGACGGGCCGAGATAGAGGATGGTGAGGAAGCCGGCACGCACGGTGACGGTCGTTTGGCCGACCTTTCTGCCCGAGGCCGTATCGCTCACGGTGATGAGTGCGGCCCCGACGGGCACGTTGAAGAAGCCGAAGGCGCCTTCTTCATTGGTTTGGTCGACGTCATTACGCGGCGTGTTGTTGTAGAGGAAAAAAAGCTTCGTTTTGGCCGTGATCGACGCCAACCTGGCCGTCATTCCAGCAAGGGGCTTCAGATCGCAGTCGATGGAACGGGCGAGGATGTACCCCGTGGCTGGGTCCTGGGAGGAGCCCGTGACTTGCTTGGCGTAGAAGTCGGCAGCTTCTTTGGTCGGGAACGGAGCCGCGGGTCTCCGGCTGTCCCCCCGAATCGGAGGGTCGAGCATCAAAAGGGAGTCGTCCACTCCCGTCCCCTTCAGCTCGAGGAACCCCTCGAAGCCAACGAAGACTTTCGCGCTGAACACGCCAAGGGCATCCGAGGTTATTGTTGCCAGTGGCGACCCACAGCTCGGGTCGACCCGCGAACAGACTCTTGCGACGGCCGAAGCCAAGGGCAACCCGGAGATGGCGTTGAAGATCGGCTGCTCCACCACCACCGGCTTGCTCGGTTCGCCGTTCGGCTTGGGAAGCTCGGCGCACCCGAAGGGCCCGCCCGAGTCGACACCGGCTTCGGGCTCCCCGGGGCCATCGGCACGAGCGTCGGTCACGGGCGTTTCGCGTGGGCGGCACACGGCATCGACGCACACGCGGTTTGCCAGGTCTCCGCCACGGCGCGCGCAGTCGTCGTCCGTCTTGCATTGGTCGTCGGCGGACAGCAGAAACGTGCACGCCGTGGACGCGAACACGGCGAAGGCGCCGCCCAACAGGAGCACTCTCGGAGCATTCATCTTAAAAGCTCCCTTGCGCCGAAGCGAAACCCGCGCCGAGCGCAATCCCCCACGACGGAGCGGGCTCCGGTCGGCGGTTCCTGCCCGTGTCCGACGCCCAGGTCGGTGCGAGGGCGCCCGTACGCGGTGCGCTCTTGCGGGTGGCCGCGAGGACGACCGTGACGACACCGGCCACGATCGTGGAGACGCCAAGGACGTCGGTTACGATCGTGTAGGTTCGCAAGCGGCTCTTGGCGTCGTCGACCGTCGTACGTGAGTCCACCGATCCCGAAAGGGTGCTGTCGAGGGACGACTTCGCCGAGAGGGACGCGATGCCGAACGTTGCGGTTCCCAAAGCGAGGACACCGGTTGCCGTGAGCCCGACGAAAAACGGCACTCGTGAACCTTCCTGTGGTGCCTCGAACGGAGGGGGCGCCATGGGGGAAGCCGGAACCGGCGCGACGGAAGGAACCGCCGCGACCTCGCGCTCCAAGGTCAGGTCGACCCGCGTCTGATCTTCGCCGGCGAGCGTGACGGGCTTTCGGGCGACCCGGTAGCCCTCGGCCTGAGCCGTGACCACGTGCGCTCCCGCGCTGACCCTCAGGTTCACGGAGCGGCCCGAGCCGACCGTTTCGTCGTCCACGAGGATGCGCGCGTCCACGTTGGTGTGAATGTCGACGGTGGCGATGCGACTACGGAGCTTGGCTCGAATCTCTTCGACCTCTTTGCGACGTGCGGCGGGAACATCGGAGGCCCCACGCTCGAGGTACTGCTCGAAGGCTTCGAGCGCCCTTGGGTAGTCCAGAAGCTGGAAGTGGGTTTGGGCGACGTTGTAAAGGACCTTGTAGCTCGGTGCGAGCTCGTTGGCGCGGGTGAACTCGACGAGCGCCGCCCGGTAGTCCTGTTCTTCGTAGAGCTCGACGCCCCGACGAAAATGCCGTTTCGCTTCCGATCGCTTTTCTTCGGTCGGATCGGCCGCGCGGGCGACGGTGGACGCACTCGGAATCAGGAGCGAGGCAATGAGGAGGGCAACGATTCGGCTTCTCTTCACGAACGACATCAATACGGGTCCTCTTTGTCGATCGGGCGCACGGGGCGACCGGTCTTGGTGCTGGCCAACGGGGGTGGTTGCGGCGGCGGCGGCACGACCCCATGGAACACCACGTGAGCCTTGGACGAGGCCGATGGGGCACTCGAGGGCGAACCCGGAGGCGCCGTAGCTTCGACCACTGCCGACGAAGCGGTGGGTGCGCCTGTCGAGCCGGTCTCGGCAGTCGTGTTCGGGGTCGTGGCCTTGGGTTCCGGCCCCGACGAAGCCGCTGAGGGCAAGAGCGGAAGCTCGCTCGACGCCACCACCCGCTGGGACCGGACGACGAACGCCGCCGTGACGACCGTCGCGAAAACCGCGACGCCGAGCACGAAGGTTCCGAGCGCCCCGGCGTTTCGCTTCTTTGCTCCGGGTGGAGGAAGGGTCGGATCCACGGTCCGTGCAAGCGTAGGTGCGGACGTCTCGACCGTGATCGGATCCTTGAGCTGCAAGATGGACGAAGTGTCCTCGTCTTTGCGCGACATGGCTTCGTCGATGCGTTTCGCCAGAACGGCCCGCTCTTCGGCGAACGTCTCGCCGATGAAGCGGGCGACCTTGCGTTGGAGAGTGGTGGAAGATTCGCTCGAGCGGAGCCACGTTTCCAGGACTTCCTGCATTTCGGACGCGCTCGCGAAGCGGTCGGTCGGACTGCGCGACATGGCGCGATCGCAGATGTCGGCAAGCACGCTCGGGGCGTCGGGAACGATTTCCCGAATCTTCGGATCTCCGCGTTCGATCCGACGGAACAGGACGGCGTTCGGATCGTCGTTCTTTCCGACCAACGTGCGCCCTGCGAGCGCCTCCCACAGCATGACGCCGACCGAGAAAATGTCGGTCGGTGGCCCGATTTTGGACATCGTGGCCTGCTCGGGCGCCATGTAGGTGACCTTGCCCTTGATGACCCCCGCTTCGGTCTTCAGTTGGGCGCGCGAGGTCTTGGCGATGCCGAAGTCGACCAACTTGATGTTGCCTTCGTACGTGACGAAGACATTGCCGGGCGTGACGTCACGGTGCACGAGCTGAAGGGACGCACCGCCGTAGTCTTTTAGGTTGTGCGCGTAATCGAGCGCCTTCAAGAGCTCGACGAGCACGTACACGTGAAGCTCGATCGGTATCGCGCGCCGGCCCGCACGGCGAAAACAGGAGAGCAGGCTCTGCCCATCGAGGTACTCCATGGCCAGATAGCGCGAGCCTTCGTGGTCTCCTACCTCGTAGGCGTGGATCACGTTCGGGTGCGCGAGCCGCATCGCGAGCTCGGCCTCCTCGGCGAACATCGACTGGTAGTCCGTGTCGTCCGCGAGGGCGCGACGCACCACCTTCACCACGGCAAGCCGCTGTGTGCCCGCGCCGCCTTTTTGCACGGCAAGATACACGGAGGCCATTCCGCCTTCCGCAAGCAAACCGACCGGTTGGTATCGACCTATTGCACGCACGGCCACTCCCCCACGCTCCTCTCGGCCCCCCCGAGAGGGCGCGAGCCTTGGATGAGACGACTGCCCGAGGCCTTGGTCAAGCTCTCGTCGCGAAAGATGCATTCGAGGCACCGTTCGTTCCTCGCGACCTGTGGGCGGTCTCGTGACGCGTCACGACGTAAGCGAGCGGGCCCCCACCAGCTCCGACCAAGGCGTCGATCGATCCACCAAAGGCACGGATTTGTCGTTCTGGTGAGGCGTTGCCACGCGCTTACGCGCTTCTACCGAGCGCCGGACGAAATCTCGGGAATTCATCGCGCGCCAAGTGACGGTCTGGTCGGACGACCGCCACCCACCCGTGACGCGCTTCCCACACGAATCCCGAACACTTCCACCACACCGGCACGCAGAACCCGCTCCGAAGCCGAAGCGCCCAGCGCTTTCCCCACGCAAGTCTCCTCCGCACCCGAAGCGGAGGCGATCCCTCTCGACCCCCCTCGCCTCCGCACCTCGTGCCAACACGATCTTGCACGTCGCAAACACCTGTCCACCTACGATGCAAACGCGTGTTCCATTCCAAAACTCGCGTTCGCATCGGATGCGAAGGCGACTTGCACCCGCAGAGTCCCTTCCGCATCGAATTTCGATGGAACTTCAACAGCTTACAGAATAGAACGGTCGACCGGCACCATGCAGATCGCCCGGCACAACGCACGCCTGATCAGGCCGTCGGCTTCGCGGGCGCAGGAGCAGGCGGTGCCGGCTCGGGAGTCGGCTCGGTCTCTTCCACTTGACCGGGGCGTCGGCTCGACGGTCGAACGCGCTGCGCGAGCTCCTTCTCGCCGCCAACGGTCAGCAGCGCGGAGAGCATTCCTGCAATGCTCGAGAACGTCGCGTCGAAGCCGGTGATCGCGGTCTTCTTTTTGATGAGCGTCGCCTCGGCCTCTCGCGTCTCACGGGCGACGTCGTCGAGCGCCTTCTGAATCTTCTTCGTGCACGCATCGAGCTCGGCAGCGAGCTCCTCCGTGTCGAAGCTCGCTCCCTTCACGCGTGACTTCCCGAGCTTCACCGCGCGCATGAGCCCGCTCGCGTTCTGCGCATACCGAATGAGAAGCGCGCCATCGCGAGGGGTCGTGCCATCGAGCCCAATGGCCTTCACTCCCTTCGTGCCATATAGCCCTCCGACGATTTCCGAGGCCTCGACCAGCTTGGCGTAGAGCTCTTGAATGGCAAGCTCGCGCGCCTCCCGATGGCCATCGTCGTCCGAAAGCTCCATCTCGTGGGCGTCGTCCGCGCTCACCATCGCCGCCGTCGCCGCACTGAGCGCGCGCGCCAGCAGGACGGGAACGAGCTGCAAGTTGGGCATGGTTTCCCCCTTCTTCAAGTGAGGCGAGAGAAGCTGCTCCGCGCCTATCTGGATGGCCTCCGAATGCGTCGTTGCCGCCGCCGTCACCATCGTCGAAGACTTTGCCCGGTCCGCTACCTGCTTCGATGCCATGACAATCCCCTATCCTTTCGACACTCGCCCCTTTGGCAAGCGCGAAGAGGGTTGCAGCCGAAACGGGGCCGCGCAAGAGCGACCGTAGTGCGATACCAAAGATTTTCGGCACGGCCCAAACGACGCGAAGCCGACACGGCTTGGGCGACGCGCTCGGAATACATCGAGCGCGCGTCAGTCGAATAGCTTGCGGCAGGCGCCGCCGAGGGCGAACGCTCGGCGGTTCGCATTTCTTGTCGGTGCGGGCTCGACCGCCGATTGGCAGCGTCACACTTGGCCTCGATCCGTCGTCGAAGGAGCGTAGCAACGGGGTGGCGCAGTCCGTCGGAAGGGCTCGAACGTGCCGCGCCGCTGATCGTCAGCTTCGCGGTGCCGGTGGGGTACGCGAGCATGACGGTTTCTTTGAAAGAGACGGTGCCCGCCGGGCTCGAGAATACGATGCCGAG
>JAYUKI010001442.1:0-6578 GCA_043764595.1 Myxococcales bacterium
GCTTCGCGGCGCTCTGGGCCGCCCTTCTCGCTGATGATGATCGCGAACATGCGCCTCGTCTCGGGTCTTCACGGCACGAACGCGCGTCTGACGGCGACCGGTGCCCTCGACGAGGACCCGGCGGACCTTGCGTGTTCTTCGCGACATTGTCCGTGGCCAGGACAACCCGTGTCAATCTCGTCGCAACGATTCCTGCGAACGAGACACGAGCCAAACCACGAGGCCCTGGAAACAAGGCGGCAAACATGGTTCCACGCAGCCGGCGAGCCCCTGTCGGAGGGAGCTCAATCGCGCGAATTGCGGCCTTCGACCTCGGAGGCCACGACGCCCAGGAGCTCGCCAGCCAGAGCAACGACGTCCTTCTCGGCGTAGCCGCTCGCGCGAAGCTCGCGGTAGATGGATTTGGCCAAGATGGCAAGGGCGCGGGGGTCGCGAGCAAGCTCGCCATGCGGAAGGGGAAGGGCCATTCGAGAGTGCGAGTATTCAAGGTCCATGCCAGGGCCACGGCGCCCGAAACAATTACGTTTTTTGCGATAGCTCGGGCTCGAGTGCGTAATTCGGTTCGTGCCTCACGCATGTTCCGCGAAGCTCAATTCGCACTTCAGCCGCAAAACGCCGCCTCGTTTCTCGTCGTGGTAGACACGTGATGCATGGTGGAAAAACCGGCGAGAACCGAGTCTCACTCGACTGAGGTCGCGGGCGGTGACGGCTCGACCCACGCTCCGGAAAGCAACGAGCCGGGCGAAGTCGTTACGGACGCCTCGGACCAGGCTTCGGGTGCGATCGTGGGCGACGGCTCGGCGGCAGTCCCGACGTCCGAAGACTCGAGCGATCCGCTCCACGAAGAGGACCGGATGGCCCCGCAAGCAAAATCGGGAGACGGCTCATGCGTCGTCGTCCCCTCCCCAGATGGCCCGAACGGAGCCCACGCGTCGGAAGAACGGCCCGCGTCCGCGGACGAAGCGAGTGACGGCTCGGCGGCAGCTCCTCCGTCCGGACAGGAGGATCCCGCCGATGCGGCGGACCGCGGCTTGCGTCGCGAGGAAGCTCCCGACGGTTCGGCAGCCATCCCTTCGCACGAAGGCGGTCTCGCCGCACGCCTCACCCGTCCCGAGTCGCGTGCGCGTCGCATCCTCCTCGCAGTGTTCGTCTACGTGGTGTGCGTTGCGGTTTTTGCTGCGGTTGCGGGCAAGCCTCGCCTCACCGAGCACACGTCGTTCAACCACTTCGCGCACCTCGCCGACGCCTGGATCCACGGCCGACAAGACCTCAGGAACGGCCCACCGGCGTACGCCATGGGCAACGATTTCGCCGAGTACCAAGGGAAGACGTACATCAGCTTTCCTCCGTTTCCGGCGGTCCTCATGGTGCCTTTCGTTGCGCTCTCCGGAAGCCCGGAAAACTTTCGTGACGGGCAGTTCATGGTGTGGCTCGCAGGAGTCGGCCCGGCCGTCTTGTTTCTCGTCCTCGAAAAGCTGAGGCGGAAGCGGGTGTCGCCACGGACCGAAAAAGAGAACCTCGCTCTCGCGTTCTTGCTCGCGTTCGGGACCGTTTACTTTTTCACTGCGGTCGAGGGCACGGTCTGGTTCGCAGCTCACGTCGTGGGCCTAGGATTGGCCGCGCTCTATCTGCTCTTCGCGTTGGATGCGGAACGTCCATTCTTGGCTGGCCTATGCCTCGCGTGCTCGTGGATGACACGCCCATCGACGGTGCTCATCGGCCTCATTTTTGCGGTGGAAGCGCTACGGATCGCGTGCGCGAGCCATGGTGGTCTGCCCGAAGAGGGAACATGGGGGGAACGCTTCCGAACGGTGCGTTCGCGCATCGACGTCCGCGTGTTCCTCTCGAAGGTCGTTCCCTTCGCCGTTCCAGTGGCCGTCGTTCTCGTCGTGTCTTCGGCGATGAACTACGCGCGGTTCGGAAACCCGAGCCCCACCGCGTTCGGTCACGAGCACCTCTCGGTCGTGTGGAAGGGTCGCATCCAGAGCTGGGGGCTCTTCGGGTACCACTACCTTCCGAAGAACCTCGGCGTGATGCTCACCATCCTGCCGTGGAAGCCGCCGCAGCAGATGGCGTGCTTCGAGGGACCGCTCGGTGCCATGGACGCTCTCGTCGCATTCGTGAAAGGTCTCTTCGGCGCACGGCCGGCGTGCACCCCGTTCAAGATCAACGAACATGGCCTCGCGCTCTGGTTCACGACGCCTCTCTACTTTTGGCTGTTCCGCCCCAAAGCACGCTCGTACACGTTCCGCTTGATCGCCATCGCGGCTCTTCTGCCTTGTGCGATGGATCTGCTCTACCAAAACAGCGGCTGGCGGCAATTCGGCTATCGATTCTCCAACGATTACGCAGTCTTGCTCTTCGTCTTGCTCGCCCTTACCGGACGGCCGATGAACAACCTCTGGAAAGCGTGCGCCACCTGGAGCGTCGCCTGGAACCTCTTTGGTGCAGCCACCTTCGACCGAGGGGACCACGACCGATTCTATTTCCGCGAGGGGTCGCAGTCGGTGCTCTACCAAGCCGACTAGTGCCTCGATTCCGTTGAGTGGATGGATAGGCGTGGTTTTATCGCCTGGATCGCAAGGCGCGAGGAGAGCGCATACTCTTTTCGGAAACCGACGAGCAACGACGCGAGTCAGGATGAGGCGGCCGCGAATCCCCATCCACTCGGCCACTCGATGACGGGCGCGGCTATTTCTGCGGGGTCGCGGCGGCCGGTTTCTCGCGCGCGATGGTGACCTTCTTGATGGTCACGGGCGACGCCGGACGCTCACCGAGCACTGCGACCGACGCGATGGCGTGCACCGTGTCGACGGGAGCACACTCGCCGAAGATCGTATAGCCGTGGTCGAGATGGGCGGCCTTGTCGTCCGTGATGAAGAACTGTGCACTGTTCGTGTTCGGACCGCGGTTTGCCATGCACAAGAGCCCGGCGCGATCGTGTTTTGCACCGTCCCAAATCTCGTCCTTGATGACGTAGCCCGCTTCTCCGGTGCCGTTGCCTTTGGCGTCGCCACCTTGGATCATGAAGCCCTTGATGATGCGATGAAACGTGGTTCCGTCGTACGCGGGACGCGAAACCCAGGTGTCCGTGGACGGGTCTTTCCACGGCCGCTTTCCTGTCGCGAGGCCGACGAAGTTGGCCACGGTCACGGGGGCCTTGTCCTCGAAGAGCTTGCAGGTCAACGCGCCCTTGTTCGTGTCGATCGTGGCGAGCAAAGCGCCGGTGCCAGCGATGTCACGGATCGCTTCGCCGATCGTGTACCGACCACCGAGTGGGTCTTGCCCCTTCGCGCTCGAGACGCCCACCGTTGGCTGGGCCCCAGGCTGAGCCACGGTCGCGTTCGGCGCGGCAGAGGCCACGGCAGGATCGGCTTGCACGCTGGTCGGCTCGGGGGGAGCACTTTTCGTGCAAGCGACCTGGGCGGCGACGACGACGAGGAAGGCAAACGAAGCTGCTTTTCGCATGAATCCCCCTTTACCATGACCCACCCGCCGTCGCGAAATCGCGGGGCCCGGGCGCTTCAGCCGGGGAGCTTGGCCTTCATGCCCGCCTTGATGCCGTGGGCCTTGCAATAGCCGCCGTTCACCTCGAGCACGTAGCGCGAAGGCTTGTGCACCGTTCGCGGCTCTTCGTTCAGCGTGGGCACGCTCTCGAGGATGCCGACGATGGTGCCGTCGTCGTCGAGGAACATCATGTCGAGCGAGATGCATGTATTTCGCATCCAAAAAATTTGCTCTTCGCGCCGAGGCATCCGGAAGAGCATTCCGCGATCCGCGGGCATGGTCGTGCGGTACATCAGGCCACGCGTGACCTCGTGCTCCGTGCGGGCGATTTCGGCGTCGACCCGCGTTTTCGCTTCGGGAAACTCGATCGGACGCGTGACCGGCGCCGTCGGCGGATCGGGGTCCTTCGGGCACTCTTTTGCGGACGCCACGGGCGCCGCCGTCACGGCGGGGATCGAAGAGGACGGGGGAGCTTCTGGAGACGTGGGCTTCGGAGATCCGGCGCTTTCGACCGCTTTCGGGGGGGGCAGCTCCTCCGGGGCCTTCCGGCAGGCCACGGCCGTAGCCACGAAGAAGAGAGCCAGAGAAACCCTTTGGGCGAACGGCAGACGCATCACCTGCGGAAATAGCCGAACGGGCGCGCGTCTGCGTCGAAATGTACACACGTCGAACGAGGGTCCACCGCGTCGGTTTTTCGGAGCTCAGACGCGAAGGCCACGAACGCCTGCCTTGTGCACTTTTCCAGGAAGCGCATGGCCGACGATGCTCTCCGCAACTTTGCCCGCCTCGACGAGGAGCTCGAGATCGATCCCGGTGCCTACGCCCATTCCGTCGAGCATGTACACGAGGTCTTCCGTGGCAACGTTTCCGGCAGCTCCCGGGGCATACGGACAGCCGCCCAGACCACCGACCGAGGCGTCGAAGTGGCGCACGCCGAGCTCGAGCCCGACCACGACGTTGGCGAGAGCAGTTCCGCGGGTGTCGTGCATGTGCATCGCCACGGCATCCACGGGCAGCTCACCGAGGATGCGCGTCATGATGCGGGCGGTCTGGCGCGGCGTGCCCGTGCCGATCGTGTCCCCAAAAGACACTTGGTAACAGCCCATATCCATGAGCTTTTTCGCGATCGCCACTGAAGCATTTTCGTCGATCGCGCCTTCGTAGGGACAGCCCCAAACGCACGAGACGTACGCGCGTACCTTCATGCCCGCGGCGAGCGCGGGGCCGACCGTTTCCTCGAAGCCGTGAAGCGACTGAGCGATCGACGCGTTCACGTTTTTCTTGTTGTGGGTCTCGCTTGCGCTCACGAAGACGGCGATCTCCGCGACGTGAGCCGCACGTGCCCGCGCAAGACCTCGGGCGTTCGGACAGAGCGCCGAGAACGTCACGCCTTTCGGCCGCCCGAGAAACTGGAGGAGGTCGTCGGCGTCGGCGAGCTGCGGAATCCATTTGGGCGACACGAAGCTCGTCGCCTCGATTCGTTTGAGCCCCGCGGTCACCAAGGCGTGGACGAGCCGCACCTTGTCCGGAAGAGCAACCGTGAGGCGCTCGTTCTGGAGCCCATCCCTGGGGGAGACCTCGTAGATAGAAACTTCGCTCGGAGCCTCGGAGAAGAGGTTTACCGTTTCATTCGCCATCGGACCCTCGCATTGCCACAATAGGCATTGCCATGTCCGGGCGAAAGAGCGCACTCTTGGAGTCAAGATGAGCTTCGGATCCGACGATCGTGGGGCACCGTCCAGCCTGCGGGGGTGGCTTTCCGAGGTGTACTTTCCTGCGCTCTTGGCAGGGGAGCTCGAACCTCTTCTGCTTCGGCTCGGCGCGCGCGCGACGCTCGACGAGCCCATGTTCGGAACGAGCACGGGCATCGACGGCCTGCGAGCCCACCTCGAACAAATCGCCAAGCGCCTCGTCGAGGCCAACGCCTCCTTCGAGCGCTACGCGTTCGTCACAGGGATCGACCGCGACATGACCGAGGGCATTCTCTCGTTCGACCGCGACAACCTGCGCCTCGCGCTCCCGGTCGCCGTGGTTGCGGAACGCCGCAAATCGCGTGAAGTCGAGCTCCGCGTCTATTGCCGTGCGCGCGAGCTACCTCGGTCCGCGGGCCGCGGTGCGCCAGCCGTTCCGCCGCTTCCCACCGTGCTTCCGGACAACGTCCGCCAGCTGCTCGATTTCTTTTCCGCCGGCGACAGCCTCGGTGCGGCAGCCCTTTTCGATCCGTTGTCCTTCACTCGCGAGCCCACGGCACGACAGCGTGAAGGACGCGAAGCGATCGAAGCTGGCTTCCGAACGCTCATCGGAAGTGGCGTAGAGCTCTATCCGACGGGAACGGCTGACGACGGCCGCCACTGCATCGTCGAAGGGGCGCTGCTGCGCATCGGCGCTGCCGCGATCCGACCAACCCACAGCCTTTTCGTGCTCGAGCGTAGCGAACAAGGTCTGTTCCGCTCGCTTCGCATCTACGATGACGCCCTCGCGAGCCTGGAATAGCTCTTGGCATAGCCACCCGGCATAGCCACCCGGGCATGCCACCCTGGAATAGCCACGCGGGCCCGAGCCGCAGTCAGCGGCGTCCGTCCAAGGCTCGTTGCGCAGATGCGGTTCGACAAAAACGGGACCGTCAGAGGGTTCCCCTCCTGCGGTTTCGTTCGCTCTGCCGAATCGCGAGGCTCAGCGTTTCTTGCCGAAGGTTCGCTCGAACAAGATCGAGAGAATGCCCGCTGCGATCCCGACCCCGAACGTCGACGCGTAACCCATCGAGCCACCGCAGGTCCCTGCACTGGATGGACACGCTAGAGCGACCTGCGGGAGAAGCATGGCGGCGATGAACGCGGCAGACGTAGTGAGCTTCATGCCCTGAGGCTAGCAGAGGAAGCCGCCGTTCGCCGACTCCTCGTTTGCGGGGCCGTCTGCACGGGCAAACGAACCGATCCGGAGGCCGTTTCGCGCTCTAAGGCGCCCGGTCGAAACGGGTGTGTCAGCTTCCGTCGAGACCGACGCGAGGCTTTTGCCCGAGGAGCGAGCAGCGAGCACCGGAAGCCTACTCCCGTAGTCTGAGGAGCGGAGCG
>JAYUKI010001443.1:0-6573 GCA_043764595.1 Myxococcales bacterium
CGATGTCGTCGTGGCGTCGATGGCCGGTGGAGCGTCGTCGGTCGTTCCACAGCCCACGACGCTCGCCGACACCACGAGGGGCGGCAAGGTGAGCAGCAAGGTGAGACCGAGGAGGGTACGCGTCCGTCGCATTTCGACGATTCTAGCCCGCAATCGGGTCGCGCACCGCTCCGACGAACCGCCCAGTGGGTCGCGTCCGAGAGTGCATGCCCATCGAGGTAGGGGCCCTGCCATCCCTTGCAGCCTCGCGCTATTCCGACGATAGTCCTCTCGCCGTTTTTCGCCTCGGCCCCTAAGTCCAGGGGAAAACGCACAAAACCCCATCGTGAGGTCTCTTCCCATGGCCAAGAATTCCTTCGGCGCGCAGGCCGCCCTTCAAGTCGCCGGCAAATCGTTCACTCTTTTCCGCCTCGATGCGGTGGAAAAGGCCTTCCCCGCCGCCAAGAACCTGCCGTACTCACTGAAAGTGCTGCTCGAGAACCTCCTCCGCACGGAGGACGGTCTGAACGTCAAGAAGGCCGACATCGAAGCCCTCGCACAGTGGGACGCGAAAGCCGCTCCGAACAAGGAGATTGCCTTCACTCCCGGCCGTGTGCTCCTCCAAGACTTCACCGGCGTCCCTGCCGTCGTGGACCTTGCCGCGATGCGCGACGCCATGAAGAAGCTCGGCGGCGATCCGAAGAAGATCAATCCCTTGCAGCCCGTCGAGCTCGTCATCGACCACTCGGTGCAGGTCGACTTTTTCGGCTCGAAAGACGCCGCCCAGAAGAATGCCGAGGTCGAGTTCGAGCGCAACCAAGAGCGCTACCGCTTCCTCAAGTGGGGCCAGATCGGCTTCCGCAACTTCAAGGCCGTCCCGCCGGACACCGGCATCGTCCACCAGGTGAACCTCGAGTACCTGGCGCGCACCGTCATGGTGAACGACTCGGGCGTCGCCTACCCGGACACCGTCGTCGGCACCGACTCGCACACGACCATGATCAACGGTCTCGGCGTGCTCGGCTGGGGTGTTGGCGGCATCGAGGCCGAAGCGGCCATGCTCGGGCAGCCCGTCAGCATGCTCATCCCGCACGTCATCGGCGTGAGGCTCGAAGGCAAGCTCAAAGAGGGCACCACGGCGACCGACCTTGTCTTGACGATCACGCAGATGCTCCGCAAGTACGGAGTCGTCGGCAAGTTCGTCGAGTTCTTCGGACCGGGCCTCGCGGACCTTCCGCTGGCCGACCGCGCGACCATCGCGAACATGGCCCCCGAATACGGCGCCACGTGCGGCATCTTCCCGATCGACGAGGAAACGCTCGCCTTCTTGCGCTTCACGGGCCGCAACGAAGAGCAAGTCGCCCTCGTCGAAGCCTACGCGAGGGCCCAAGGCATTTTCGTCACCAAGGACTCGACGGATGCAACCTACACGGATGTCCTTCCGTTCGATCTCGGCACCGTCGAACCGAGCTTGGCAGGACCTGCACGTCCGCAGGACCGCGTGGTCTTGGCCGACGTGAAGGGTTCGTTCGATGCGGCGTTCACGCAGTACAAAGATCGCGCGAAAGACGCGAAAAAGAAGAGCCTGCTCGATCCGGCGAACAAGGACGTCGTCGCCGACGCCCAGGTCGACAACGGCAGCGTGGTCATCTGCGCCATCACGAGCTGCACCAACACGTCGAACCCGTCGGTGCTCATTGCCGCCGGCCTCGTCGCCAAGAAGGCCGTCGAAAAGGGCCTCACCACGAAGCCCTGGGTGAAGACCAGCCTCGCGCCCGGCTCGCTCGTGGTGACCGAGTACCTGAAGGCCGCAGGGCTCCTCGAGCCCCTCGAGAAGCTCTCGTTCCACGTGACTGGCTACGGCTGCACGACCTGCATCGGCAACTCGGGTCCCCTCCCCGCTTCGGTGTCGAAAGCGATCGACGAAAAGGACCTCATGGTCGCCGCGGTCATCTCGGGCAACCGCAACTTCGAGGGCCGCGTGCACGCCGAGGTTCGCGCGAACTACCTCGCTTCGCCGCCCCTAGTGGTGGCTTATGCGCTCGCGGGCTCGGTCTCGAAAGACCTCTCGAAAGAGCCCATCGGAAAAGGCTCGGACGGTAACGACGTCTTCCTGAAAGACATCTGGCCGACGCAAAAGGAAGTGGCCGACACCCTCGCCAAATCGCTCGACGCGAAGATGTTCACTTCGGTGTACGCGGACGTGTTCAAGGGCGACGAGGCCTGGCGCTCGCTCAAGATCCCCGAGGGCGACCTCTACGCGTGGGAGGACAACTCCACCTACGTGAAGCACCCGCCCTACTTCGAGGGCATGGAAAAGACCCCGAAGGCCGTGACCGACATCGTCGGTGCCCGCGCCCTCGCGGTCTTGGGCGACAGCATCACCACCGACCACATCTCCCCGGCCGGCTCGATCAAGAAGGACTCGCCCGCGGGCAAGTACCTCATCGAGCACGGCGTCGACCCCAAGGACTTCAACTCTTTGGGCTCGCGCCGCGGAAACCACGAGGTCATGGTGCGGGGCACGTTCGCGAACGTTCGTCTCCGCAACCAACTCGCTCCCGGCACGGAAGGCGGCGTCACGCGCCACCTGCCGAGCGGCGACGGAATGACCATCTTCGACGCTTCGGTTCGTTATGCGCAAGAGGGCGTGCCGCTCTGCGTGCTGGCGGGCAAGGAATACGGCTCCGGCTCGTCCCGCGACTGGGCCGCAAAAGGTCCGAAGCTCCTCGGCATTCGCTTCGTCATTGCCGAGAGCTACGAGCGCATCCACCGCTCGAACTTGATTGGAATGGGCATTCTGCCGCTCCAATTCGCGGCCGGCGAAAGCGCCAAATCGCTCGGACTCTCGGGCGAAGAGGTTTTCACGGTGAAGGGCCTCCCCGCCATGCTCGACACGAGCTTCGCTAACGGTCGCAACATCGAAGTCGAAGCCAAGTCGGCAGACGGCACGGTGCGCACGTTCAAAGCCATGGTGCGCATCGATACCGAAGGCGAAATCCAGTACTACAAGCACGGCGGCATCTTGCAGTTCGTGCTTCGACAGCTCGCTTGAGCGAAAGCTCGTTCACGAGGCCAGACGCACGAGCGCCGATCAGGTTTCGGACCGAGGATTTCGCTGGGTTAGCAAGCATCGCTAGGAGCGACGACGACGGATACGACCCTTGGAAGTCCCCGACGGGGGGGCTCTCGTATCCGAGGAGGAGCGACAACGCGAGGCGCCGCTAAACCGGCGAAAGCCGACGGGATTCAACCTGTTCGGTGCTCTAGGCCGAAGCCTCGGACACCACGGGCCCTGCGTGGCAACACCACGCAGGGCGCACACACTCCAGAAACCAAGCCCGAGGAAATCATGTCCCTGCAAAGCGAAATTCTCCGAGAAGGCAACGGCGCCGTCGCCACCGCCGGACAAACCGTCACGGTCCACTACGTGGGCACCCTCACGGACGGGAAAAAGTTCGACAGCTCCCGCGACCGTGGCCAGGGCTTCACGTTCAAGCTCGGTGCAGGCCAGGTCATCGAGGGCTGGGACAAGGGCGTCGCCGGAATGAAGATCGGCGAGCTTCGCAAGCTCACGATTCCGGCCGAGATGGGCTACGGCTCGCGCGGATTTCCTCCCGTGATCCCGGCCAACGCGACCCTCGTGTTCGAGGTCGAGCTCCTCGGACTCAAGTAGGCCGTCCCCTGAACGGGTGACAGCGGACACGCCGAAGCCCACCGTAGGGAGGGAGGGAGGCAGTGCGTGCGTGCGCGCTGCAGGCGACCGGACCGGCGTGTCTATCGCGAGCGGCCGTGACCATGACCGTGGGAGGGAGCCGTGAATGCCTCGGGCCGAAACCCGAGGCATCGTACTTTCGAACCAAGAATGCGCGGGACATTTGGCTTGCAGCAAGCGGTCCGATAGCCTCTTGGCCCACCCTGTTTCGGGGACTCTCAAGGATCGAAATGAACCGCTTCCTCCGCTTGCTCCTTGTCTTCTCGACCCTCGCCCTTGCCGTCTCGACGACGGGCTGCAAAAAGTTCCGAAAGACCCCGCCATTCGATGCCGGTGCGGTGTCGAGCCCCGAAGGCGAAGGGGATACCGAGTCGACCGAGGACAAGGCCGACGAGCTTCTCTCGCAAAAGGTCGGCGAGTACATCCGCCACTGCATGAACACGATGTCCTCCGCCATTTTTGCTTCGCGGCGCACCTACAATTCGTGGGCGCCGAAGAGCGGAATCACCGGCCGCGAGGCGAGGATATTGGGCCTGCCGAGCGTCAGCGGAGCGGCCAAATGCCTTGCTTCGGCCAACAAGGCGAAGGCGATGCAGCCCGACGACAAGACCATGGAGGACGTCGGGATGCGCTACGCGAAAGCCGTCGTGGCCGCCGAGGACGTCATCAAGGAAGCCTCGACCTACTACGATCAAAAAAACTACAAGGACGACAAGTTCGCGAAGGGCAAGGCGCTCCATCCGCGTCTCCTCGCCGCCTTCGAGGAGTTCGTGAAGGCGGACAAGGACATCCACTCGACCATCGGGTCCACCACGAAGCCCCTCGCGCAGCGCCAACTCGCGCGCATCGAGAAGGAAGAGGGGAAGAAGTTTCGCTGGCACCGTCGCAACGTGCTCAACATTGGACGCGAGCTCGTCGAGACCGGCGATCCGAGCGACGAGGAGCACGAGGTGCTCTACACGAGCTACGACAACGCCTTCAAAGACTTCGAGAAGGCCTTCACCGCGCTTCGTGACTACGGAAGCCTGCACCGTGCCGATTTGACGAACACGAAACGCGCGAAGATCGGAGCGTCGATGGCCTACGACAACTACGTCCGTGCCGCGGACGACTTCCTACGCAAATCCCGCGACTACGCCCGCTGCCTTCGGGACGCTCCCGCCCTTGCGAAGACCAAAGACGGCAAGGTCGACCTCGACAAGCTCCCTCGCTGCCCCGACGGCGGCTCACGAGAGTTCGGCGACAAATACGACGCATTCATCATCACGTCGAACGCAAACAGCTTCCCATACTGAACGGTCGCGCACGGCCGAGCTTCGCCCGCCCCAAGAGCCGGTCAAGTTTCCGTTTTGTAGGGAACTTCCGCACTCTTTGAGTGAATGAATCCGCCGCGTCTCCGACGCAACTGGATACGAAACCGGGGCGAGCACCGCGATCACGGGCTTTCGCCCGCGACGAAGTGGACGAAGGCCGAAAGGCCTGAGATCATGGCTCGGAAGGCTTCTCGACGCCCATGGTGTTTCCCTTGTTTTCCCACCAACGCGCCCTCCCGAAACGCGAAGCCCGACGCCGCGAGCGCCGTGGTGTGACCCGTGGCGTGGAAGGTCGCCGAACGTGACCGCCGCGCTCGCAGAGACCGGCTCGCTGGTCGGCCAGATGATCGGTGGGAAGTTCTCCGTCGAAGCCCACATCGGCAGTGGCGCCATGGGCGACGTCTATCGAGCCACGCACGTAGGCTTGGGTCGGACCGTGGCGCTGAAGGTCATGCGGAGCGACTTGTCCGACGAGACGTTCGTCGCGCGTTTCCAACGCGAGGCGCGCGCGGCGAGTGCCCTCGACCATCCGAACACCGTACGAGTCCTCGACTTCGGAACCGAGTCGTCGGGGCTTGCCTACATTGCGATGGAGTTCTTGAACGGTCGTGACCTCTACGATCTGATCAAGAGAGAGCATCCGCTCCCGTCGGAGCGCATCGTCGACCTCCTCGGTCAGGCGCTCTCGGCCATGAAAGCCGCCCATCGCCTCGGCATCATCCATCGCGATATCAAGCCTGAAAACATCATGGTCACCCTCGTTCCCGACGAGGAAGGCGAGCTTCGCGAGATCGTGAAAGTGTGCGACTTTGGCATCGCGAAGCTTATCGACACGCGCGGCTCGCAGACCGAGCCTGGACGATCGCTCACCGGAACCGGCACTCTCGTGGGCACGCCGGAGTACATGTCTCCGGAGCAGTCGCGAGGCGAACCGCTGGATGCACGCAGCGACCTCTATTCCATGGGGATCGTGCTCTTCCAGATGCTCACGGCGCGCGTGCCTTTTTCGAGCGAGACCCCGATTGGCGTCGTGGTGAAACAGGTCACCGACATGCCACCGCGGCCCTCCAGCCTTCGCGCGGACGTGGATCCCAGGCTCGAAGATATCTGTCTGCGTGCGCTCGAGAAGCGCCCCGAAGACAGGTTCCAGAGCGCCGGGGAAATGCGTGCGGCCCTCCGCGGGATAGCCGACCCCTCGGCGCCGCTCGGGTCCACCCGCTTGGGGCTCGTCTCGCAGCCTTCGCTCTCGAACATCGCCGTCGCCGCGGCCTCCACGTCCTCGGTGAACCAGCTTCGCGCGGTGGGCGAAGCCGACTTCGGGTCGCGTCCGACACTCGTGCAAGGCGAGCCGGTGCTGGCTCCGCTGCCGCGAGCGGCAGACGAAGTGGCTTCTGCTCCTCCCAAGAAGAAGCGGCGGAGTGCACTCGCCATCTTGCTGCTCGTTTTGCTCGCCAGTATCTTACTTGGTGGACTCGTCGCCGTGGTCACTCGATTCGCAGGCCATCCGCCGGAGCCCACCGCCTCGGCGACTCCCGGGCCACTCCCCACGGCGAGCCTCGGAACCGT
>JAYUKI010001444.1:0-6570 GCA_043764595.1 Myxococcales bacterium
AGCTGTAGTCGTACGCTCGCTTGATGAGCTCCGCGTCGGCCGTGGGCTGGTAGGCGCGAATGCGGTGGATCAGGTCTTCGACGGCAAGCATTGGGGGGATGAGTTCTCTCTTCTCGCTTGCACAAAGGGTAACACCCTGCGCGTTCCACGGCAACGAACCGGCATGCGCAGGCCGAGACCAACTTGACGCCCACCGTGACGCGGGAACCCTCCGGGAGCGTTCGAGGGTGCAGCCAGGCACGAAGGAGCGTATGAGGCCTCCCGAGGTCGCTATGGGCTCCGTCTACGTGCATTTTCCCTACTGCTTGGCCAAGTGCCCGTACTGCGATTTCACGAGCTACGCGAAACCACGGGACGCGATCGACCATGCGGGCTACGCCGACGCCGTTCTGGCCGAGCTCGATACACGGGCCCGCGAGCTCGAAAAGAGACCCCATCCATTCGTTCTATCGACCGTGTTCTTTGGGGGCGGCACACCGAGCCTTTGGGAGCCACGCGAGCTCGGCCGGGTTCTCCAGGCCATTTTGCTGCGGTTCGGGGGCTCGCCCGCGATCGAAATTACGGTGGAGTGCAATCCGACGTCCCTCGACCGAGAGCGTGCGACGGAGCTTCTGGACCAAGGCGTGAACCGATTGTCGATAGGCACGCAGTCGCTCGATCGTGAAGAGCTTGGGTTTCTCGGGCGTCTCCACGATCCCGAAGGTGCGCTTGCCGCCGTTCGCGGGGCCCTTTCGGTGCCCGGGCTCCGGGTCTCGTCCGACCTCATCTTCGGTCTGCCCAAACAAACCCCCGAGGCCGCGGCCGAACAAGCGACCAGACTCGCCGGACTCGGTCTCGATCACGTCTCGGCGTACCAGCTCACCATCGAGCCAGGAACGCGCTTCGGTGAGCTCGCACGCGTCGGCCGATTGCCCCTTGCCGACGACGGCCGCGTGGCCGATGCGTTCCTCGCGGTGGACGAGTCGCTTACGGCGTGCGGTCTTGGCCACTACGAAATTTCGAACTTCGCGCGACCGGGCGAAGAAGCCCGTCACAACCTGGGCTACTGGCGCGGCGACGAGTACCTCGGCCTCGGATGCGGAGCCGTTGGTGCGCTCGCCGATCACGACGTGACGTCCGCTACCCGTTACCGCAACACGACCTCGCCCGAGGCCTACACGAAGCGCGCTTACGGCCCAGTCACCCCGACGGACGACGCGAGCGCCACCCACGAGGCCCTCGCGATGGAGATCGAGGCGCTCTCGCCGGAGACGCGGCTCAAAGAACGGATCATGCTCGGCCTGCGTTTGGCGCAGGGCATGGACCTCGAAGATGCCGCGTCGTCCCTCGGAATCGAAGCATTTTCCGCAGAAAGAAGCCGCGCGGCCGAACAGCTCGTGGCGCGAGGTCGCCTCGTGCGCGACGGCTCCCGTATCCGCATTCCGAAGCACGCATGGCTCTTCACGGACGACATCGCGGCCCGCCTTTTCTGAGCCCGTGAAGATTTGCGATGCGGTTTTCCGAGAGGGGTCGGTCCTCGACGGCCCGCAGGGCTTCGCGTACGCTTCCCGCATGCGCAGGGTTCTTTTCTTCGGTGGGGTGGCTTTGCTTGCGGCTGGTTTCAGCACCTCGGCGTGCGAGGAGCTCAAGCTCCCCGCGGGCCTGGCGGACGCGGCCGGAACGATCGTGTGCGCGCCGGGCGAGGACTGCCCACGCCCGCCCCCGTGCAAAGATCCCGTGATGTTCGTGTCGGCCAAAGGCGACGACAAGAACGACGGCTGTTCCAAAGGCACGCCGAAAGCCACCGTCAAGAGCGCCGTCGAGGCTGTCACCGCATCGCGCTTGGGCGCCCCCAATGGCGACGCTGGCCCTGACGCGGCGGTCACGAACCGCTACGACATCAAGGTTTGCGCGGGGACCTACAAAGAACAAAACCTCGTCATAGGCCACCCTATGAACCTTCGTGGTGGCTACGACTGCGGC
The DNA here is from genome assembly GCA_043764595.1 of Myxococcales bacterium. GTDB lineage: Bacteria > Myxococcota_A > Polyangia > Polyangiales > Polyangiaceae > JAAFHV01. The sequence continues at coordinate 1,963 of JAYUKI010001444.1, forward strand.
TCGTTCGAGCGCGACCCCAGCTTTGGCAAATCCAACGGCGCCCCCGCGGGCAACGCGACCATCATCCAAAACGGCGCCTACAACAAAGACAACATCCAGGCACTCGCCTATGCCGTGCGCCGCGAGGGTGTGGGCATCGGCCGCGACGTGGTCCTCGAAGGGTTCACCATCGACGGCGGGGAGGGCCCGTCCGGCTCGGTAGGCCTCGTGGTTTCGGACGGCACCTCGCCGACCATCCAGTACAACACCATCAAGGGTGGCGCGGGGGTCTGCGACAACGGGTTTGGCAGTATGGGGGTCTGGGTCGTCGAAGGCTCGCCGCTCCTCGTCCACAACGACGTCAACGGTGGCACTGGCAAGTGCCTCGACAGCTCCATGCCTTCGCCGGGAAACGGAATAGGTACGGGCAGCTACGGAATGTACCTGCAAGGTGCAGGTGACATTGCCGTCGAAGAGAACAAGATTAGTGCGGGCTCTGGAAATGGCGCGGACGGCGCCATCGCGATCGCCGTGGCTTCGGTTGGCGAGCGTCACATCTCGAAGAACTTCATCACGTGGGACGCACCTCGAACCGACGCCAACGGGTACACGGCTGCGATTGGCGTCTTGGCGGTTGGCGAGACCGATCTCACCATCACGGACAACGTGATTCGCGGCGGCATGACACGTTGCTTCGAGTCGTGTCTGAGCTGGGGAATCCTCGCTTCGGAGACCGAACGTATTCGCATCGAACGAAATCGCATCTACGGCGGCGACGTTACGATGGACGCTCCCGCCAGCACGGGAAACCCCGACCGGAGTCAGGTGTTCGTGCGTGGCATTCGAGTGGACCGTTCCGCCGACGCGCTCATCGCGAACAACATGGTGCACTCCGGCGGGCTCAAATCCCGCACCGAATCGCCAGGCGTAAAGACCACGCAAGACAAGTTCTACAACGAGCGCAACGCCACTGGCATCATGCTCGACGACCGCGGAATCGGCGCACGTGTCATCCACAACACGGTCATCACGGTGTCCGGGAACCCCGCAAAAACAGGTGACGTCGGCTCCCAAGCGGATGGCACCGGCTGGGACCTCGTTCGGCCCTTTTACCTCGCCATTGGCTACGAAAAGGCCACCTTCCAAAAGAACCTTTCCATCGCCCACGGCGGCGGGGGAGACTCGCGAACCCAATTCGGATTCACGCTCGTCGAAGCGGACCAGGGCGTCGAGCTTGCCGAGGACAACGCATTCGTGAACTTCACCGGGCCCGCCCTGGTCGCCATTCACGCGTCACCCGGCCCAGGCATTCCGCCTCCTGAGACCGAGGTTTTCCCCGCGCTGCGCGACGTGAGGCCCTACAACGCGGCGACTCGGCTTGGCGTGGGCGGCACGTTCCGGAACAATAAGTTCTTTCGTTCGGCGTGCGCCGGCGACCCCGACTGCGTCCAGGATCCGGCGTTCGACGGCCGCTGGGACGCAGTGGGTGCCGTGATTGATGGCGCCATGACCGTCGCCGACCAAGGTACCGAGGAGCTTTTCAAGGGGGGCTGGAAGCTGAAGCCCTCCGTCTTGTCGCTCCTCAAGACCGGAGGCGGTCCGCCTTCGCCGACGGTGACGAAGGACTTTTTCGGAACCGCGCGCACGGCCCCCGTGGCTTATGGAGCGCACGAGCTCGACTGACTCCCCAGCAGGGCCCGGACTCGGCGTTCCAAACAGAAGTCGGCCGCGAATCCCGAGGGACCGCGCGGCTTTGTCTTGTTTGCAGGGCACGCGACTCGCCCGCATCGCCGCGCGCGCACGTTCTTGCAGGACCGTAAGACCCGAAAGGACGAGCCGCGGGCCGAGAGTCGGCTATCCTCCGTGCATGCGTCACGCGCTTCCCTTATTGCTGCTTTTTTCCGGCTGCACCCTGTCTGGTTTCCTCGTTCCGGCCTGCGGCGGCTCGGACGCCGATGTGGACGCGGCAACGGCTCTACCGGACGGCGCGCCATTGCCCACTACCGACGGAAGCACGGCTCCAACGGTCCTTGAAGATGGAGCCATCGTTCCACCGCCTCCGCCCCCACCGCCCTTGCCCACGTCAGGTGGCGGCCACTTCTACTACACTGTGAACGAGAAGAGCGTTCTTCGGATTGCCGCCAAGCAAGGGGCCCAACCCGAGAACCTGACCGCCGCGCTCAATCGGTTGGGCAAGGGCGGTGGCACGCGGGATCGTTATCCCTCCGCAAGCATCGACGGTGCCTGGATGGTCATGTCCGCCGACGGGCGTTTCGGATGCCAAGGCGAGTGCCTCATTCGCGTTCCAAAGGACGTGTCGGGCGGGGAGCTCGTGAAGCCGGGCGGCGAAGAAATCTCCCCAGAAGGCCTGTCGGCCATCGTCACGTCGGGCGACCTCATCGTCTTTCCCAGCGCCGGTGGGCCACACCGTGTCGACCTCTTTGCGACACGACGTCAGGGCTCGACGTGGAGTGCGAAGCAGCTTCTCACTGCAGCCTCGCCTTACGCGTACAACAATGCCGCGGCTCTCACGTTCGACGGCCAGCGCGTGACGTTCGACTGCGGCTCGAGCCCGTACCCCGAAGGCGGCAACAACTTCGCGTGCGAGGTGAGCGTCACCGGCACGGGGTTCCGCAAAATCGTAGGTCCGGATGCCCTGCCCAACCCTCGCCAGACGTTCGTTCAGAATCCACGCGAAGGCCTCGACGGGCTTCTCTTCGAAATGGCGTGGCCCGTTGGGGGCGCCTCACCCGAAATCGTGTGGCTCTTGCCAAAGGCCGGTGGCGCGCCCACTCCCATTGCCAAGAACTTCAACAACACAGTGGCCCCCTGCCCTCTGCCTGACGGTCGCTTTGGCATTCTATGGCTTGGTTCCCCGAACAATCCCTCGGGAAGGCACGAGCTCACCGTCGCTCTCCGCGACGGCTCGAGTGGAATCGTTCTGACTCCTGGGGTGGACGTCACCGACAACGGCGTCGGATGCAGCGACTGAGCCTCGGCCTTTGACCGAGAGTGGCTCGCCAACGCCGAATAGAGGACGGCTCGAACGCAAAAAACCGTCCGCGTAGCATCAAGCGACGGGGACGGCCTTCGGCACTTCAGATGTTGGACGATGCGCCTATTTGTCCCAGGGCTTGTCGCCCGAGAGGTAATAGGACTTCGCAAAATCCTCGAGGTTCGTCTTCGAGATTTTGTTGCTGGTCGTCTTTTGCATCTCTTTCAAGAAGGTGACGAACTTGGGCACCATGAAAGGCTCGAGCTTCTTCCCGCAGATCTGCTGGATTTGAGCCGGCACCATCTTGGCTTTGCCGTCTTCGACGAGCTCGTCCTGAACGACGATGTACGCGTGCACGGCCTGCCCGAGGACCTCGTCCGGGCGCCCGACGACGGCCGCGTCGACCACGCCGGGAATGCCGTAGATGGTGTTCTCGACTTCTTTCGGGCTCACCTTTTCGCCACGGGACTTGATGATGTCGTCTGTGCGCGCCACAAAGTAGAGGTACCCATCTTCGTCCATGCGGAACGTGTCTCCCGTGAAGAGATGCATCTCGTTCGGGATTTCGGGACTGGGCTTGAGACGCTTCTGGGTCGACTCGGGCTTTTCCCAGTAGCCCTTCATCACTTGAGCGCTACGCACGACGAGCTCGCCAGGCGTGTTCGGAGGAAGGCGCTGGCCATCGGGACCTGCGATGTACGTCTCCAGATTCGGCATGGCTTTGCCGACCGAATCGGGACGTTTGTCGATTTCGCTCGGCGGCAGATAGCTGACGCGTTTGCACTCGGTGAGCCCGTACATCGAATAGATGCGCGCGTTGGGGCAAATGGCCTTGAGTGTCGCGATGTGCGAGCCGGAGAGTGCGGCGGCGGTATTCGTTACGTACTCGACCGTGGGCAAAATGAGCCCTTTTGCCTCGTACTGCTTCAGGATCGAAGCAATCGTGGGAACCACGGGGAGCCCCGTGACGGCGAGCTCCGTGACGCGCTTCAAGATGGGCGCCGGGTACGAGAACGACTGCTCGAGCACCAACGTGCCACCGAACTGGTTCGCGTTGATCCACTGGTAGAGGCCGTAGTCGAAGGACAGCGGCAAGAGATTGACCACGATGTCCGAAGGCTTGTTCTCGAGATACGTCGTGATCGACTCCGTGGCCGACACCATCGCGTGATGGGTCAGCATCACGCCCTTCGGATCGCCCGTGGAACCCGAGGTGTAGATGATGGCCGCAAGATCGATCGAGATGTTCGAGATGCGCGGACGCTCCGTCTTTTGTCCCGCGAGCGCCTTCGCGAAGGGCACGAGCTCGACGTCACCGACCTTCAAGCCCTCCTCTTCGAGGCCCACGACGAGCGCGTGCTTCAGGTGCGGGGTCTTCGTGAACGCGTCTTTGTAGACACTCTCGAGGGCGATGTCGGTGATCACCGCGCGAGCGCGGCAATCGTTCAACATGTAAATGAGCTTGTCGACCTTGGTCTGCGCGTTGATCGGGCTAAAAATAGCGTCGGCGCGGAGGATTCCCCAGATGCTCGACGCCATCTCGACGTTGTTGTCGAGATAGAGCACCACGCGATCCTGGCGTGCGATGCCAAGGCCACGAAGGAGATGGGCCAGACGGTTGGCCGTCTCGTCGA
>JAYUKI010001445.1:0-1966 GCA_043764595.1 Myxococcales bacterium
GGCGCTCTTCGCCGAGCTTTCGCCCTGGCAGAAAGTGCAGCTCTCGCGCCACCCGAATCGCCCGTACACGCTCGACTACATGAAGGCCCTCTTCGAGGACTTCGTCGAGCTCTCCGGCGACCGACTGTTCGCGAACGACGCGGCCATCGTAGGCGGCATGGCGCGCTTTCGTGGGCGAAGCGTGGTCGTCATCGGACACCAGAAGGGACGCGGCGCCAAAGAGAACGTCAAGCGCAACTTCGGCATGCCTCACCCCGAGGGGTACCGCAAAGCCGAGCGACTTTACGATCTCGCGTCGCGCTTCAATCTGCCGATCTTCACCTTCATCGATACTCCTGGAGCCTATCCGGGAATTGGCGCCGAAGAGCGCGGCCAGAGCGAAGCCATCGGCTCTTGCCTCGCCGTCATGAGCCGTGTGCGCGTTCCCATCATCGTGACCATCATCGGCGAAGGCGGCTCGGGAGGCGCGCTCGCCCTCGGTGTCGGAAATCGCGTGCACGTGCTCGAGTACGGCACCTACAGCGTCATTTCACCTGAAGGCTGCGCGTCCATCCTCTGGAAAGACGGAGCCAAAGCCGAGCTCGCCGCCGAGCGTCTGCGCATCACCGCTCCCGACTTGCTCGACCTTCGCGTGGTCGACCGCATCGTCGACGAGCCCCCAGGCGGCGCGCACCAGGATCCTGCGGCCGCCGCGGCCTCCGTCGGCGAGGCTCTTTCCACGGCCCTTGCCGAGCTCGACATGCTGTCGCCTCAGGAGCTCGTGGATCAACGCTACGAGCGCTTCCGGGCGCTCGGCACTTACGGCGGCGAGCTCTAGCCTGCTGCGGTTGAGTTTCGGACCGAGGCCGCTCGCCGTCCGCTCCCAGTCCGCCTAGGCGAACCGGGCAAGGCGCGGTAGTTGTGGGATGGGGTAGGATGTCTTGGTGCGTTGGAAAGCGCGGGTGAATACGGCGCGAAAAGCGCTGGAAATCGGCCGGCGTCGCCTTTTCAGTGTCGCCAATCATGCTATGAGCGGTGACAATGTCCGGCGTTCTCCCCCTTGAAGGAAAAGTCGCAATCGTCACCGGTGCAAGCCGTGGGATTGGCGAGGCCATCGCGAAGGCCATCGTCGACGCGGGCGGCCAGGTCGTGTGTGCTTCCCGGAAGCTCGAGTCGGTCGAAGCCGTCGCGAAGTCCCTCGGTCCGAACGCCGTTGGCATCGCGGCCCACACCGGCAAAGAGAGCGAGTGCGAGGCCCTCGTGGCCGCGGCGGTCGCTCGCTTCGGCAAGGTGGACATGCTCGTCAACAATGCGGCCGCCAACCCGTACTTCGGCCCCCTCGCCGAGACGGACGCAAGCGCGTGGGACAAGACCTTCGAGGTCAACGTGAAGGGCTACTTCTGGATGGCCCGCGCGGTCATTCGGCACCTCCAGTCCCGCAAAGCCGAGGGCTCCATCGTGAGCGTCACCAGCGTGGCCGGCCTCGAGGCCGCGCCCATGATGGGCGTCTATGGCATGACCAAAGCCGCGGTCATCTCGATGACGAAGACCTTTGCCGTCGAGCTCGGTCCCCAGAAGATTCGGGTGAACGCCGTGGCCCCCGGCTTCGTGGACACCAAGTTCGCCGCCGCCGTGGTCCAGAACGACGATCTCCTCGCCGAAGTGAAGCGCAAGACCCCGCTCGGACGCGTTGCGGCTCCGGAGGAAATCGCGGGCGGAGTGGTGTTCCTCCTGGGAAACGGCGCGAGTTATTTGACAGGACACACCCTGATCATCGACGGAGGAATGACGGTGTGTTGAGGCTCGGCTCGTCCGACCTATTCTTAAAAGGATATTTGCTCTTCGAAACACGAGACCTCGGGTCTCATTCGAGAACGCACGAGGAAGCTCGTGCGGGTGTGGTGGGGACTTCGTGACAAGCATGCAGTCGGGCCAAGTCATCGTCGGGAAATACCGCCTGAACCAGCTTCTGGGGACGGGCGGCATG
>JAYUKI010001446.1:0-6567 GCA_043764595.1 Myxococcales bacterium
GAGTCGTAGGTGCAGTCGTCGAGCGCTACCCAACGACCGCGATAGTCGTCGTTGATGCGAATTTCCGGCCACGACATCCGATAACCCATCCAGTGACCACCTCGAAAGGGACGCTGACGACGAGACGTGCACCGAGGGATGCCACGACGGACCGGCGTTAGCCTGTCCTGCGCGAGCGAGCCGCGGAACACCGCACCTCGTCACGCACCGCTTCTGCACGGCCGGGGGATACTTCGCGTCCGGCACCGGGTCAAGCGACGCGAAGAGTCTTCCGAACGTCCTCAGGCATGGCACGCTTACGAAAAGGAAGACGCCCCTCTTGGTGGACGCGTCCGACCATGGAAGACTCGCGCGCATGGCCAAAAGGTTTCCTCAGGACAAACTCCTTCCTCCCGCTCTCGCCCACCTCGACAGCTTCCACGCGGACGTCATCGAAGGCATCGAAAAAGCGGTTTCTTCGAACGATCTGGTGGTCGTGGGCATGGCGCAGAACCCGTTCGTGAAGCGCGCACGCAAGGCCCTCGAGAAGGGCGGTCATACGTTCACCTACCTCGAGTACGGCAGCTACCTCGGCGATTGGAAAAAGCGCCTCGCGATCAAGCTCTGGGCGGGCTGGCCCACGTTCCCGATGGTGTTCGTCAAAGGGAAGCTTCTCGGCGGCGCGGTCGACACCGAGAAAGCCGTCGCGGACGGCTCGCTCAAGACGTACCTCGAGTAGAGAATCGAAACGCGAACGCGAACCGGCGGAGAAGGTCGCGAGACTCTCTCCGCCAGGTGCGCGCGCGATCAATATGCGACGCCTGCTCTCAGTAGCCGGGCGGGAAGACCACCGCAACGAGACCGAAGCCCGTCGCGACCTTCGCGTCCAAGTACGCCATGTCGAGGTCGTAGTAGCCGGACGGAGGCGCCGTATCGACGCCCGGAAGACCGGTGCCGCCCCACGAGTTTTTCACGCGGATAAACTCGATGGTGGTCTCCTTCGCGAGCGCCTTGTCGAGGAGGCTCGTGTCGGTCACGTCTTTGCCCGCCTCGAGCACCGTGCCGTCGGCGAGCTTCGCTTGGTAGTCGAAGCCGAGCGTCATGTGCCCACCGGTTCGACCGGGTCCGCGCGAGTCGAGCTGCGCCTTCGAGAACTTCGACCCGCTCATCGCGTTGAAATCGACGTTCCACCAGGTGAGAACCGGAGCGCGATCGTGAAGCGCGCGCTGCACGCGAATCTGGAAGGTGCGGCGGCCCGCGACGTCTTCGGGATACTTGTTCTCGACCCAGGATTTTGCGCCGTTGGTGACCGCATCGGCGAGGGTCCCTTTGATCTCCGCGCCTCGCGTGCGGACGTTCGGCCAGGCGACCGGGACGTCCTGGGGAGCCAGGATGGACGCAGCCCTTCGCTTCGTGAGCCCTGCGCTGGAGACGGTGCCGAGGGCATTCTTTCCGAAGACGTCGTCGAGCTTCTTCACGACGTCCGGGCTCAAGCCGAAGGCCTTGTCGAGCTCCGCGCGAACCAGCGCACGATCTTTTCGCGCCTCGACGGTCTTCAGCGCACCGTTCTTGAGCGACTCGGTGAAGGCGCGAATGGCCGTCCCTTGGCGAGACGAGCGCGCAGCATCGGCCTCTTCCGGAATGAAGTCTTTTTCGGCCATGCTGCCGAAGCGCGCGACCTCCCACTTGTAGAGCGTGAAGGTGCCACCGGCCGAGAACTCGCCCTTCGCGTCGATGGCCGTATCGGGCCAGCTCGTCACTTTGGTGAACCAGTCCCAGTACGACGCGTAGCTCTCCGAGAGATTGAGCTCGGTGCCCGTCGCGCGCTTGTTCATCGACTCGACCCAACCGAGGTTCGCATAGAGCCAGCAATTGCCGATGCTCTGGTTCTTGACGGACGACTGGACGACACTCGTGATGTTGTCGGTCGAGATCTCGGTGTCGGCATCGGATTCGGCCGGATCGACAGTGGCGCTGCAGCCGACCGTGCCGATCGAAAGCGAGGCCGCACCAAGAGCCAACAGGGCCAGAAACGGAAGGCGCACGAGGGAGAGAGCGGGCATGATTGGTTCCTCTGCGAGAAGCGTGCCCGCCTGCCTACATGTGCGCACAGAAAGTCCGGTGCCGATTTGCCGCAAAATTCTGCAGTTTCGCACGAGCCTGGCCCGAAAAACTGGATCCCCTAAGCCCCGCCTGAGCCGTGGCTTGGCCAGCAGCCAAGTCTTCGGGCCGGGTCGGAGTCCTCCCGCTCTCAAGCCTTCCGCTCTCTGAAGGGAGCCAAGTCTTCGGGCCGGGCGGAGTCCTCCCGCTCTGAAGCCTTCCGCTCTCTGAAGGGAGCCAAGTCTTCGGGCCGGGTCGAGGCCGAGTCTGCGAGGTCGAGACCCCCGCAGCCTTCGTAGCGCAGCGGAGAAGGCGAGGACTCTCAGGCCCGTACTTCTCGCAGGAGCTCGAGGGGCGGCGCCCCTCGAACTAGACCGAGCTCGAGGGGCGGCGCCCCTCGAACTAGACCAGAGCTACTTGCGAACCCGTGCTTCGGGCGCAACGCGACCGAACGAAACGTCGCCTCGGGCCGCGAACCGCGCGAGCCCCGTCACGACCTCGGTGGCCTGCATGAGGTCCGCGGGACGCAGCTTGTCGACCGTATCGGCGCTCGTGTGGTGCACGTCGAAGTAGTCGCTCATGTCCTGCCGCGCATCGAGCATCGGAACTCCGAGAGCCCGCAGAGGCGACAGATCGGCGCCCCCTTCGGCCGGCAATGGCACAGGCGCGATGCCCGCAACGGTCGGCAGCACGACGGGCGATCCCGCAAGTACACGAAGCTCCATCACCTTGCCGGTCCCCGCGTCGATCTCGAGCGCAGCGACGTGCAGGTCGATCTCGGCCGCGTGGGTGACCGCATACGCACGCGCGCCGGCGAGGGAGTTCTCTTCGGCAGCGAAGAGGACCACGCGAACCGTGCGATCCGCCGGAGCGCGCAAAAAAGCATGCGCCGCGGCCACCACGACGCCGACTCCAGCGCCATCGTCGACTGCGCCTTGCCCGAGATCCCACGCATCGAGGTGCGCGCCGAGGACCACGATCTCGGACTTTGCCTTCGGATCTTTGCCAGGAGCCTCGGCCACGACGTTCGCCGAACGAGCATCCGGAAGGACCTCGGTTCCGAGCACGAGGGACACACGAACCGCATCGGTCGAGGCCGCCAGAATCGCCAGGTGCAGCCGGTCGGCGGAGCGCGTGGACAGCGCCGCGGACGGAATCTTCGCACCCTCGCGACGCATCGAGCCCGTGTGCGGACGATCCGAGAGGTCCGTGCCGACCGAACGCACGAGCGCGGCGAGGGCTCCACGTTTTTCGGCCTCGAGCGGGCACTTCGCGCGCACGCCCACGGCTTTTCCGTAGCCGCTTCCGTCTTTTGCGCGTTCGGTGGGAACGTTGCAAAAGGCTATTTTTCCCTTCAGATCGTACTTTGCGAGGTCGGCCTCGGAGGCCACTTCCACCACCTCGCCTTGCACGCCCAAAGACGGCGAAGGCACGCTCCATCCAAGGGCCGTCACGTCGAGCGGCTCGGTCCTTCCGGACGCCGAGAGCGTGGCCGACTCGTGCGTGCGTCGCCACACGGGAACGGTCACCGGCTCCGCTCGAACGTTCACGAATCCAAGCTCGGAAAGCCGACGCGTCATCAGCGCGATCGCTTTGGCATCTCCCGCCGATCCCGCGAGCCTTGGTCCGACGTCCGTCGCGAGCTGCGACGCCACCGCATAGGCAAGATGTGCGTCGTCGATCAATGCCACCGAGACCGACGCACTCGGAGGCTTTGGCGCGACCGAGGGCCCGCTTCCAGCGCAACCGAAAGCCACGAGAGCGCTCGACACCAGCAACGCAGTCTTCTTTTCCACACGCCCGTGTTCCTAGGTTCGGCATGGGAGGTCAACGCCTTTCCCTGGCCGAGCTTCGTTCTTGGTGACGGGCTTGCCGAAACGTCCAACACACGAGCGTGCGCTTCGGGTAGGACCACCTCATGTGGCCCAGGTCGGAGGACGAACGACATGCTCGCGGAATGGCCATCGCGTTTGCGCTCGCCGCGCTCGTGCTCGTCGGGCATCGCGTGCATCCTACACCTTCCTTCACGCAGACGACGAAGCTCGCGATGGCTCCCAAAGCTCCACCGAACGCATCGCTCTCCGCAACGCTCGAACCAGGCAAAATCGTGCTCGAAGGCGCCGTTCGCTCCGAGTCGGATCGCGCGACGCTCATGGCCTCGGCGCGGGGAACTTTCCTCGCGTCGGACGTCGAAGACAAGCTTCGAATCGTTCCGTCCGCCGGTGACGCGAGCGCTTTTCGAGCGGTCCTCGGAGAGGCGCGCGCCGTGCGTTGGGGCACGCTCTTCGTAGGTGACAAAGGCCTGGAGCTCCGAGGCGACGTGCGTGAAGGCGAAGATCTACGCGAGATCGAACGCGCCCTTCACGCGGCCACGAGCGAGCCCATCGCCATTTCACTCGTCCGACGGCGCGCTCCGCCGATCGACGCGAACGTGCTCGAGGCGGCCATGCGCGTGCTCTTCGCAGGTCCTCTCGAGCTCGGCTGGAAACGCGCGGACCTTGACGAAAAAGCCATCGCGATTCTCGAGCCCATCGTCGCGTCCCTCGGAAATCTCGACGGCCTCGAGCTCACGATCGAGGTCGTCCCGAACGAGAAAGAGCCCGCTGCCGAGTGGGCCTCCCTCGCAAACGCTCGCGCCGAAGCCCTTCGCAAACACTTGGCGTCGCGCCAGCTCTCCATGTCCCACGTGCGCACCGTCGCCGCACATCGTGCCCCTGTTGCGCCGCTCCCCAAGGGCACCGCCGAGCCCACGAAGGTCGCGGTCGACCTGCGCTTTTACGTGCGTGAGACGCGCGACTTCGGCGCACGCTGAAGCACGCGTCACGCCGGGGTCGACGAGGCCTCGTAGTCACGCAAAGCGGCTTCGAGCCCGAGGACCTCCAGCGCACGACGAAGGTCCGCCGGGACGTCCGCACGCACCCGCACGGGCACCGAGGTCGTGGGGTGCGTGAAGCGGATCTCCGACGCGTGAAGAGCCAGCCTCTCGAGGCCCGTTCGCGCGCGCACGTCGCGATTGAACCAGCCCGTGCCGTAGTTCGAGTCCACCGCGAGCGGGTGCCGAAGATGCGCGAGATGGCGCCGAATCTGGTGGTACCTACCCGTGCGCGGACGACACTCGACGAGCGAGACATGCTCGCCGACTCCGAGGCGGCGAAGCTCCGTCACGGCTGGCACGCGCTCCTTCGAGTCTTCGGCCTTCGGAATCGCGTAGTCGACCACGACGTGCTCGGGGACGTGCCCGCGCGCGATCGCGAGATACGTTTTTTCGACGCGGGCCTCGTCGAACGCCACGCGCAGCACCGCCGCAACCTCGGGGGAGAGCGCAAAAAGCAGAGCTCCGCTCGTTCCCCGATCCAACCGGTGAACCGGGTAAACGTACGCGCCGAGCGCGTCGCGGACACGAATCATCACGACGTCCCGATCGGGCGCGAGCTCGCTCCGATGACAGAGGAGCCCCGCGGGCTTGTCGACCACAATGATGGACGGATCGCGATATAGAAAGGTTGGGGCGGGCGGCAAATCCAAAGCTCCGTCGACCCTTCGCAGCCGAACCCACCGAACGCAAGAAAGAACGCGCCGCCGCGTCCCGAGCCGATCGGTGCATGATGCAATGCATCAGACCCCAGCTTTTGCCGGGAAGATCGGTCTCGCCCGTCCTTCATGTATCCTGACGTTCGGTGCGCCCCTGATCCTATCGTCACGCGTGGATCGTCCAAGGCACCTACCTCGCGTGGTCTTCTCGCGAGTGGACCGTGAATTGCTTCGAGTCGAAGTCCGTCCTTCTTGCTCGTTCATCGCCGCGCGCGTTCGCCGGCTCATCTTGGGAGGTATTTTCATGAATCGTCGCACCGCCAGTGGTCTCTCTGCCGCCGCCTTGGGCTTGGCCCTGCTCTTCGCACCCAAAGCTGCCCACGCTGGCATCGAGGCCTGCGGCAACATCGACGTCAAAGCGAACGCCAACTGCAAAGTCGAAGTGAAGGGCGGCTGCAACGCGCAGTGCACTCCGGTCAAGTTCGAGGCCGCCTGCGCCGCCAAATTCCAGGTCAAGTGCGACGCGAAGTGCAACGCGAACGTCACCACCGAGTGCACCACCACCTGTGGCGGCTCCTGCAACGCGACGTGCAACGCCGACCCCGGCAAGTTCGACTGCAAGGCCAACTGCTCGGCCGACTGCGAGAGCGACTGTTCCGCCAAGTGTTCGGCAAGCGCGAACGGCTCCGAGTGCCAGGCCTCCTGCAAGGGCTCGTGCAGCGCGCGCTGCGATGCTTCCTGCAAAGGCACCCCGCCCACCGCCGCGTGCGATGCCCGGTGCGGCGCGTGCTGCAGCGGCTCGTGCAAAGCCAAAGTGAACATCGACTGCAACGCCACCTGCCAAGCCGAGACGTACGCCTCCTGCAAGGGCGAGCTCTCCGGCGGCTGCAAAGTCCAGTGCGACAAGCCCGAAGGCGCGCTCTTCTGTGACGGCAACTACGTCGACACGGGTGGCAA
>JAYUKI010001447.1:0-1965 GCA_043764595.1 Myxococcales bacterium
TGCGGAAGGCTCGCGCCGTCCACCGGCTTCCCGATGAGGTAGCCGTAGAGCGACTCGCGTGCCGCGTCGCTCGAGCCGTCGGCCTTCTTGGGCGAAGGACGCACGAGCTTGATGACGTCGGCCATCGACGGCGAAGCGCCGATGGAGCTCTTGAAGATGGCCTCGGGGGAACGCCCCGAAAACCACGCCTGGGCCGCACGCTTCGGTGCCGTACCGAACGACTTCCGACCGACACGACCGGAACGGACGATTTGCACGAAGTTCCGGAGCATCTTGCCGTTGTCGATGACGCGCGGGAATACCGCCTTCATGAGAGCGACGTCCCGTTTTGCGAGGGTTGCCACGAGGAGCGCCGGAACGTCCTTCATGAAGCCTCGCTCGCGGCAGTAAACGGCAGTCTTCGCGACGAGCTCGGGAGAGACCTTGGCTGCGAGATCGAGGACCGTGCCGAGCTGATCTTCGGCATTCGCATAGAACGTGTTGTGGAGCGTTCCAGTGACGGCGTACTGCGCGAGCGCGTGCTCGGGGGAGAACGCGTAGGCCTTTCCGCCTGCTTGATTCGTGGTGTCCGCGGCTTGTGCCTTTCCTGCGAACTTGAAGAGTGCTTTGAGTACCATGATCGCGTTCTCCTTTCCGAGCGTCCGTGTGGAATGCCTCCGTGCGCGGCTCGAACGCGCGCGGAAGCCAAGATGAAAGAGCGAGTGGTGGGGTCGTGAGTACCCCCGCCGGGAGTCGCACCCGGAAGTGGACGCTTCGGAGGCGTCCCCCTGGAATCTGCCAGGACGAGGGTGTGTTGGTGGCGAGTGGTCCCCCCGCGAGGAGTCGAACCTCGACAGCCGGCTTCGTAGACCGGTGCCCGAATCCGTCGGGACGGGGGGAAGGAATTTGGGGCGCTCGGTGAGTGACTATTCGTCCAGCTCGGTGTCGCATTCGACGACGGCCAAGTCCTGCTATTCAGGATATCTTCATCGTCTCGGGTGATTCGATACTTTGGAGAACCGAGAGGGAGTCGAGCCCTCGCGCGCCGGGTTGCAATCGGCGATCCTCGCCCGAGGATCGGCTCCTGACGTGGCCTTTTGGCCGGAGCGAGGCATGGGAGTCGCACCCATATTCTCAGTTTGGAAGACTGGTGTCCTGCTGTTGGACGAGCCTCGCGTTGGAATGGCGTGAGTTGCCCGAACCGGGCAGTCGAATGTCGAGCGACGTTCGATGGTGGAGTCGGCGAGACTTGCACTCGCATCTTCCGGGTGCAAACCGGAAGCTCTCCTTTTGAGCTACGACCCCGAGATGAAGATTGGGTTGATTCGTGGATGGTTTGGAATGGTGGATGGTCAGTCGTTATGGATTGGGTGGGTCGTCGTGGGCTCGCACCACGTTCTCTTGCTTTTCAGGCAAGCGCTATCACTCGACTAGCTCACGACCCGAGTCAGTCCCGACTCCTTCCTTCGGCGAACCGAAGTATGGAGTCGGGATAGCTCCAGCGGGGGGACTCGAACCCCCATTGTGCCGGTTAACAGCCGGGCGCCTTACCATTAGGCTACACTGGAATGAACAGGCACGCGGCGGACGACCAGGCGACATGGACGGAGTGCGCCCCTTTCGTGTGGATGCCCGCCGCGTGCGGACATGGATACCGACGGACGAACCGGCGGTATCGTAATTGGCATCGAGTTTTCAAAGAACGGCACGCCAATTGTGGCGCGTTCGAAATCGTGGGCGCGCGGGTGCGCACCGGCAGCTCCGGGGGCGGGGATCGAACCCGCGTTGCTGGAGTCAAAGGCCAGCGTCCTTCCATTGGACGACCCCGAAAGACGCACTTCCCCCGCGGGAGTGCTCACACTACGAATCGATTGGCCACGATGGCCATGCACGAGTGGGCTCGGAGGGCATCGAACCCTCGCCTCGCCGGTTAAGAGCCGGGTGCGCTTCCGCTACGCTACGAGCCCGAAGAGTGGGACGCGAGGG
>JAYUKI010001448.1:0-6562 GCA_043764595.1 Myxococcales bacterium
AGAAGTAGGCCCCATGTTCATCGACAGGCCGGTCGGCATCGACCTTGGCACCACGAACTCGGAGATCGCGCAGCTCGAAGCTTCGGAGCGCGACGTCGTTCTCTACGCGGACAAGTTCGGTCGGCGAACCGTGCCGAGCGCGGTCGCGTGGGACGGGAAAGCCTTCTTGGTCGGACACGCCGCCCGTCAGCGCCGCGCATCGGCCGAACCGCCCGTCGAGTCCATCAAGCGCAAGATGGGCCAGCGCACGAAGGTCACGATTGGTCCGCACGAGCTCGGTCCCGAGGAAGTGTCTTCCAAAATTCTCGGCGAGCTCGTGACACGCATGCGCGAGTACCTTGCTCAGAAGAACGACAAAGACGGACCCGAATACCGAGTCGCGCGCGCCGTCATCACGGTTCCGGCGTATTTCGATGCTCCCCAGGTCGAGGCCACTCGTAAAGCGGGCGAGCTCGCCGGGCTCGAGGTGATTGGTGTCTTGCAGGAGCCCACCGCCGCGGCCATTTATCACACGTGGAAGCGCAAGCTCGGTGACGGGAACTTTCTCGTCTACGACCTCGGAGGCGGAACGTTCGACGTATCCATTTTGCGTTGTGTCGGGGGCGAGTACCAAGTGCTCGCGATCGACGGGGACAACTTCTTGGGTGGGGACGACTTCGATCGGCGATTCGCCGAGTGGATACGCAAAGAGCTCGTGAAAAAGGGCTATTCGCTGGACCTCGACGTGGTCGGTAACCTGGAAGATCGCGCGCGTTTCTTGCGACTCGTGAACTTTGCCCAAGACATCAAAGAATCTTTTTCCACGACCGACGTTTTGCACATGGCCAAAAACGACATCTTGACCGACAAGGTCGGAGAGAGCGTGTCGTACGAAGCCGACTTGGGACGCGCCGACTACGAGGCCATCGTCGACGACTTGGTGGAAACTACCCTCGCTTGCTCGCGTCGAGCCCTCGAGCGAAGTCGGGAGGTGGCCAACGTCGGGCCCGACGACATCGATCACGTCGTCCTCGTTGGCGGCTCGACGCGCGTTCCCGTGGTCGTACGGCGCGTCAAAGAGGAGCTATGCAAAAAGGACGCTGAGCCCCTTCGTGACGACGTCGACACGTGCGTCGCGCTCGGTGCGGCCATCCACGCCGCCCATCTCGGGGGCCATATCGTGGGGGACGACACGGCGCGCGTTCGCGTGTCCGGAGCGCTCGTCACGCACGGGGACAAGCTCAAGCTCCACGTGCTGGCCGAGAAAGCCCCCGAAAAGGCAAAAACCCTGGCCGTGTGGTCCGGCGAAGAGCTCTTGGGCGAAGTGCCCGTTCCTCTCGCGGAGCCCGCGAAGCTCGAGCTCGCGCTCGGCGACACCGAAGAAACGAAAGTGACTCTCTCGTTCGGATCGGCCGTCGGCGCGCCCCTCGCGGAGCTGCCGCTCTCCCTTCATCGTGGCGACTTGCGTCCACGCCCTACGGCACTGTCTCGCGCAGCGGTCGTCGCGAAGGACATCGCTCTCGAGGTGGTGCGTGGTGGGCGTCGCGATCGGCGCGTGCTCATCGCGCGGGGAACCGGGCTCCCCACTCAGGCGACCCAAATTTTTTACACGGCGGACCAATCCGGCGGAGTCGTGCTGCGGCTCCTCCAAAACCGCGTGCCCATAAAGATGCTCGTGCTCGAAGTGCCCAAAGGTCTCCCGGTCGGTACGCCCGTGGAAATCGTCCTTCGGTGCGACGAGTCGATGCGCATGGAGGCCAAAGCCACCGTGGGTCAAACCCAAATCGAGGCTCTCGTGACTCCGGAAGAGTCCGCCCACGTGAGGCAAGACGTCGAGAAGCTTCTCGACGAAGCCGAGCGCGCCAAACGCACCTTGTGGGGAGGGCTTGGCGCGGTCTACCAGCGCGAAGCGGACAAGCTCATGGTGGGCATTCGCGAAGCGGCGCTCACCGACCCGGACAAACTCGATGCGCTGTCCCACAAACTCCGACACCTGATTGACGAGCTCGCCGGCTCGTCCGCCGAAGAAATGGTCCCACCGCTCGCCCGCTACGAAGAGGCGCTCGATAGCTTGCGGCGCATCGTCTACCGAACCAAAGACACGTTGGTCGGAATGACGCGCCGTGAGTGGGAAGAGCGGGTGGACGACGTCGATGCGCGCGCACGAAAGGCCTACGACGCCCACGATGGCACGACGTGGCGACGTGCGTTCAACGAGGTGCAGGCCCTCCTCGAGACGGCATGGCAAGAGGAGTTCTCGGCGATGAAGCTCGACGATCCGACCTACGTGCGCATGCGGGTCGCAAGGGTCGTTTCCTGGGCGAATCGGCTCGACGGGGAGATTGGCGACTCTGCGCCCACGACCTCGGGTGATCTGAGGAAGCTTCAGGACGCCGAGCTTTCGCGCATTCGTACCTGGTTCAAAGACGAGGTCGCGTCGAAGCTCCCAGAGCTCGAAAAGGTCGATGGCGATCCCGACGCGACACGTCGAAAGGCTGATGCACTCTCGGGCGAGCTCGAGCGCATCGAAGCGGCGCTCGAGCGCGTGCCCCAGATTGGAATGGTCACCGACCGAGGAGGCGGCGCCTAAGGTCATGCTCGGCGATCTCGTCAAAAATGCGGCTCTTGCCACGGCCGAGCGCGTCCGAAAGAACCTCGGACCCCGCGCCGGGCTTTTGTCGTATCGCACGCTCGCCGAGAATTCCGCGGACTCCGAGACGCGGGGCCTCGCCGTGCTCGAGGGACTCTCGTGCGCGATCGAAGCGGGCGACGAAGACGCCGCTGGGGCGCTCGTCGGTCTCTATGCGGGGGTGAAGAAGGGGAATCTCGAAGTGCTCGCACGGAGCACCGTTCAGGCCCTCGAGAAGAGGGGATTCTCCCTTCCGGCGCGTGGTCTTGCCGCCCTCGAAGTCGAGCGATTTCCCCGGGCCCGCAGCGCGTACCTCCACGCCCGTTGCCTGGAGGCGGCAGGCGACTCCGGTGCTCTTTCGGCGTTCGAGCGCGCCGAAGGGCTCGCCCGAACCGAAGGGGCACTTGCGGTCGAGACGGCCTCTCGCGCGTTTCGGGTGCTGCTCCTCTTCGCACAAAACCGGGGCGACGAAGCGCGCACCCTCGAGAAGACCCTCGCGCTCCGCGACGTGGCGCCCGAGCTACTCCTCCGCATCTCGAGGTATGGGCTCTCGAGCACGAGCCGATTCACTCGCGCTGCATGGCTCACCGAGCTCGACCGGCTCGCAAAGGAAGGTTCGCCTGCCGTCGCGTCGGCCTCCCTCGGCGTGGTGTGTGCCCACGCCGAACGCATGGGGCAAAACCTCAGCGACATGGAGCTCGACCGCACTCTGGCCGTTTTCGCGAAGCTCCAAGACGAGTCCCTGGCGGCGAAGCTTCGCGGAAGGCTCTTGGCCTGGAGCACGCTTCCCGCCGTTGCGAGGGAGCTCGGGCCACGCCATCGCGTGCTCGAGGTCCTCGGAACTGCCGGAGTCGACGGCGACGCCCTCGCGTATGCCCGCCGCGCCCTCGAGGTCACGGAAGGCCGTTTCGAGCCAAAAGTGGCGTTCCCCCGCGGGGACGCCGCGCGCCTCGCCGTGTCCGCAGCAGCGGCCCTTCGCGACGGTGATTCGCCGAGGGCGACGGGCGCGCTCGACGCCCTCGCGGCCGAGGTAGAAATCGCCCCTTCGGCCAGACGAAGGCCGGCGTGGGAGGTGGCCACCTTCGGGCTCTGCGCCGACGACGATCGGGTTCGTGACTCCGCGCTCCGCGTGGTCGCTGCCCTCCTTCGAGGCGCACAGGGCCCTCCACCACGCGGGGCGCTCTTCGTTGCGCGGGCGTGCCGTGCCGCGGGAGCGGAGGGATTGGCGGAGAAGCTCATGGCCATCGCCGTGGATGCGAGAGAGCCCGGCGCCAAAGAAGCGTATTCCGAGACCGCCCGCGAGCTCGCCTGGAAAATGGCTAAAGAAGGTCGGAAGGCAGAGGCGCTTAGGCTTTTGCGCGAGGCGAGGCGCTCGGGCGGTTGAGCCCGGCGAATCGGCCGTTCTCGCTACGGGTCGTTTTTTTGAGCGGACGTGTGCTGACCAAGCGCCCGTCTTCGAGCGCGTCGGCTTGGTCCTCGCGCGGCTCGATGGCGCTCTCGTCAAGGCATCCACCTCGTCACGTACGAGCGAACGAGCCTTTTGGATGACCGACGTCGGTGCCGGGCGAACCGGCTCGGTCTTCGACAGAGCTAAGTCGGCACTGGAACGAGAATTCGTCCCGGAGGTGGGCTCGGCCCCCGGACGGCCGCGTGAAACGCTTCGTTAGAGCACGCGAATCTCCGTATCGAAAGACCATCAGAATGGCGAGCCCCCATCGTTCTGATGGTGACCGTGAGCGAAAGACGCTGGAGCCGCTCCCGCCCCTCTCCGAGACTTCGTGCCATGGGCTAAACGCCTGGTTTCCTTCGGCAATCGCCCCGCCCCAACGAGTCGTACGCGACGGGCAAGTTTCGAAAGAATAGTGGAGCCGTCCAAGAAAGCCCGTGCTTCCGCTTTGGCGCGCCACTTGCTCTTGTTGGTCTCGAGAAAAGGAAACATCCCCATGATGAGCTCGATAGAGAACGGTCAGCAGAAGGCGAAAGCCGCACTTCACGATGTCGCAGAGACGGCCACGAGCACGTCGAAAGACTGGTATTCGCGAGCCGAACGTCTGCTCCAAATGGCGGTTCGCATCGCCCCGCTCATGCCCGGACGCGCAGTGCTGGCTGGCCTCGAGCGGATGGGCCTGCGCCGCCGAAGCACGAGCCGCATCGAAACCGCAGGTGCTTTCGCGGCGGGCCTCTTCGTAGGCAGCGCAGTGACCGCGCTCGCTACGCCATGGTCAGGCCGCGAGCTGCGCAGCAACATCGCCCGAGCGTTCTCGCGGTTGGGAACCTCGGCCTCCGCCGAGGTCGAGAGTGTAGAGGCGAAGGTCGCCGAGGGCGCTCACACCCTCATCACGAACGTCAAGACGGCGGTCTCCGACGGCCGGGAATCCCTGGCCGAAGCCCTCCACGACCCGAGCAACGGTTCGGACGGCCACGTTCCGTTTCGTAGCTGAGAAGTGACTTCGACCGAGAGAGATTCCTTTGGTCGCCGAGCGACGTCGTCGCGGCGCCTCGGGACCAAGCACGAACGAGAGGACTACCCAATATGTTTCAGGCGGAAAACGAAGAGGAATTCGAAGAAGACACGCTCGTCGTCCGTGGCGGTGGCGGCCCTGTCGTAGTCGAGCCATCGCCTACGAGCGTACGCCCGAAAGCGCCCTCGGCTCGACCGAAAATGCCAGCGTTTTCCCAACCCGTAGAGCCGGCCAAGGACCCACGCCGATCGACGACGAATGAAGATATGCGTCGAGCCGACGACGAAGGCATGGCCCCCGTTCCCCCTCCGCGTCACCACGTGAAGTAAAGCGGACGAGCGCCTTCGGTCAGGCGTGAAGCTCCACGAGCGGCTCGCCCATCGGGATAATCGAGCCGTCCGTGCCCGTCGCTTCGCGCGTCCCGAACACGGCGTCCGGCTGGCCCATCGCGCGAAGGAGGCTCACGAAGAGTCGATTGTGCGCTGGGCCGGTCTTCGGTTTGTCCTTCAGGGGATTGGTGAAGGACCGTGGATAACGAACGTAGCGGCCCGTTCGGAAAAACCCACTGCACCCGCCGGCCAAGACCGTGAGCACGTCGTGCATTTGGTGGGTGGGAGTAGCGAGCTCCGTCACCCACACCACGGCCGTATGGTCCAGCAGCGTTCCGGAGCCCTCGACCACCGAGTCAAGCTCGGCGAGCAACGTCGCGAAGTGTTGGGCATACCAAATGCCCAAATCGGTAAGCGCGGTCTCCGCCAGGGGATCGTAGGCTTGCCCGCAGGATGTATCGCCCTTTATGGATTGGTGCGCATACCCGTGCACGTTCATCGCTGCCGAATGGCCAATTTCGGGGCACTGGGGAACGGGCGCGACATAGGTGATGACGCGCGTGAGATCGCAGGCGAAGGCCATCTTGGCGAGTCGCATGAACTGGGTCACGGCGTGGCCGGTTCGGTCCACGGCTACGTCGCACTTTGGCTTGGATGTACCCAGGCTCTTTTCGAGCTCTCGCACCAAGTTCTTGTGGTCTTCGAGCCGCGCCCGACCTTCGGCATCGAGGCGTGGCGCGAGTGCTTCATACTCGCGTGCGACGGTGTCCAAGACCGAGGGTCGCATCGACGCCAGCGTCTCCTCGCGTGACGCTCCGCCCGCCGTGGGCGTGGCGTACCCGAGCAAATCCGAAAAGGCCGCGGCGGGGTCTCGGACGATAGGCGAGGCCTGCCCGGCCCAGGAACGAGAATGGAGCGACGCTGGCATTCGGGACATAGTCCGCGCCATAAACCCGTGACCCGAATCGGCCCGGCGCCGAGGTGCGTGCGGCAAGCTCCTGATCGATCGAACGTGCACCACCCGTGCACGGGGCACCGTTCCTTTGGAGGGCACGCGCGCCGGTCAAGAGGCCCGCCACGGAGATTGAGTGGCTGTTCAAGTCGCCACCCGTTCGGCTGATTTCGGCCACGTCGGCGAGCACGGACGTATGGGACAGTCCTTC
>JAYUKI010001449.1:0-6557 GCA_043764595.1 Myxococcales bacterium
TTCACCGCGCGGAACGGCGCCGAGTTTAGGAGGGGCCCGCCGGCGCCGGAAAAGAGAGCCCCCCTCGCTCCCGTCCGAAACGCGCCCACCCCCACCCAAGCCCCGCCCCCTGCGTACACCCCGCCGAGCCCCGCCACCCTCCCGTCCAGAAAAGGCCGTCCCCAAACCCGCCCGTCCCCCAACCCCCATCGAGGTCGAGGTCTTGGCCAGGACGCTCGATGTGAAATAGACTGCCCCTCGTGCGCGAGACGATGCGACATGCGAGGCGTTGACCGGTGCCCGATCTTGGTGACAAAGCCCGCGAAGACTTCTTCTCCGAAGCCCAGGAGATCGTCGACGGTCTGAGCGCGGACCTCCTCCGACTCGACGAGCTCGTGCGGCGCGGCGACTCGGATGCCGAGCTCGTGAACGACGTCTTTCGCGCCGTCCATACGATGAAAGGCCTCTCGGGCCTCTTCGGTGTGGCCATGATGTCGGGGCTCTCGCACGAGCTCGAAGAGCTGCTCGACGATCTGCGGCTTGGGCGCGCCGACCTCACGCCGTCCGTCATGGATGTGCTCTTTCGAGCGGTGGACCTCTACGGTCGCATTCTGGTGGCGGCGCGAGGCGACGGGCCCGAGCCTGCAGAAGAAGTAAAAGAGCTGCTCGCTTCGCTCGGCACCGTCGGCAACACGCAGACCAGTGGCGGTGGCGGCGTGGTCGCCCAGTACGAGCTCGATCCCGGCGTGCTCGGCGTGCTCACCGAGTACGAAGAGCACAGGCTCCGGGTCAATCTCCAAGCGGGGACGCAGCTCTTTCGGATGCGCGTGAGCTTTCCTCTCGCCACGATTGACACGGCCCTCGACGACCTCAAGGCAAAAGCTCGCCCGCACGGCGAAATTATTACGTATTTGCCTACCGGCGATGGCGGCGATCCGGACGCCGTGGAGCTCGAGATTCTGCTCGCGAGCCGCTCGCCGGAGCGAGACCTCGTCGCGGCTTTGTCGGCCTCGAACGTGACGCTCGAAGAGGTCAAGAGGCGGGTCGCGGAGCCTCGCATCTCGTCCGGGCGGCCGCTCTTCGCAGATCCGCTTCTGACGAACGTGCCCGGAAAGAGCCCGTCGCTTCGGGCGGAGTCGGATCCTCTCGCTCGAGCTCCGGCCGACGAGCCGGCCGTCGTGGCGCATGTCGGACACGAGGTCTCTCTCAAGTCGGTCAGTCAGACCGTGCGCGTCGACATTCGCAGGCTCGATCACCTGATGAACATCGTCGGTGAGCTTGCCATCGTGCGCGGGCAGGTCGAACGCCTCGCCGAGCGCACCCGTGCGACGCCTGCATTTCGCGAGATCAACGCGGAGGTCCAGCGCCTTCACCGCGCCTTCGAGCGGCACCTCGCGCAGATGCAGAACGGAATCCTCGAGGTGCGCATGGTGCCCCTCGGTCAGGTGTTCGACAAGCTCGCGCGCGCCGTCCGGCAGATCTCGCGGGAGGTCGACAAGCCCGTGAACCTCGTGGTCACGGGCGCCGAGACCGAGATAGACAAGCTCATCGTCGAAGAGCTCTCCGATCCGCTCATGCACATGATGCGCAACGC
Source organism: Myxococcales bacterium (assembly GCA_043764595.1). Lineage (GTDB taxonomy): Bacteria > Myxococcota_A > Polyangia > Polyangiales > Polyangiaceae > JAAFHV01. Next base: position 1,574 of record JAYUKI010001449.1, read on the forward strand.
GATCGATCATGGCATCGAGTCGCGCGACGGCCGCATGAGCGTGGGCAAACCGGCCGTCGGCACGATTGCCTTGAACGCGTTCCAGAAGGGAAATCAGGTCGTCATCGAGGTCGAGGACGACGGCCGGGGCATCGATCCGAAGGCCGTGCTGCAAGCCGCCTTGCGCCTCGGGTTCACCACGCCCGACGAGGCCGCTCAGCTCGGCGAAAACGAGATCTTCTCGTTCGTGTTCGCTCCAGGGTTCACGACGCGCATGGAGGCGACCCAGATCTCCGGGCGCGGCGTCGGCATGGACGTGGTGAAGACCAACATCGCGCGTCTCGGCGGCGTGGTCGACGTGACCAGCGATCTCGGCATCGGCACGAAGATGACCATCACGCTGCCGATCACGCTCGCGATCATCTCGGTGCTCGTGCTCGAGTCCGGTGGCCACACGTTTTGCATGCCCCTCGGAAGCATGGAAGAAGCTATTTTTCTCGATCCGCGCGAGCTGCGAACCGTCGAAGGCCGCGAGGTCATGACGCAGCGCGGACAGACTCTTCCCATCGTGCGCTTGGCGAAGCTCTTCGGGTTCGAGGAAAACGACGACTACAAACGCGGCGAGCCCGTGCGAAAATACGTGGTCATCGTCTCGGTGGGCGCGAAGCGTGTCGGGTTCGTGGTCGATCGATTGCAGGGCCAACAAGACATCGTCATCAAGGCCCTCGGCCGCTCCTTGCGCAACGTGCGCGGCTTCGCGGGAGCCACCGAGCTCGGCGATCAGAGGGTCGGCCTCGTGCTCGACGCGGGCGCGCTGCTCGACGAGGTCGTCACGGCAGGCGAGAGCCGTCACGCGCACGCGCAGCTCGGCGAGGGACGCCCGTGAGCCGCGACGCTTCTCGGAAGGCACTCGCGCGATCGAGCGGTCAGAGCACCACGTTCGGCGCCGAGCCTTCGGTCGCCCTGCGCGGGCCGCCTGCGCTCTCCAACGATAAGGAATTTTTGATGTTTTTGCTCGGTGGCGATCCGTACGCGCTGCCGATAGGCGTCATCTTGGAGATCCTGAAGCCGCTGCCGATCACCGAAGTTCCGCGCGCCCCGCGAGGCATTGCGGGAATCGCCAGCGTGCGTGGTCGTCTCGTGACCGTGATCGATCCACGACGAAAGTTCGGGCTCGCGGAGCCCGAGCCCGACCGGAAGACCCGCATTCTCCTCGTGGACGGTGGGGAAGAGATCATGGGCCTCTTGGTCGACGAAGTGAAAGGGGTCCACGCGTTCACGGAGGGGCAAATCGAACCTCCCCAGGTGCTCGGCGGCGAGCCTCCGCCGCACGTCTCCGGCGTGGGCCGAAACGACGAGTGTTGGTGCATGCTGCTCGACCTTCGTCCCGTACTCGAGGTCAAATGAGTGTCGCTTTCACCCGCCGCGCCGGGCAACGCAAGCGGCTCGATCCGCGCAAGAGCCTCGTGGGCTTCGTCGTGGGCGAGGTCACGTACGCCGTAGCCGTCGAGTCGGTCCGCGAGATCACGAACCCCCTGGCGGTCGTCGCGCTTCCCCAGTCTCCGCCTTCGGTCGTCGGGGTCGCCGAGTTCCGCGGGGCGATCATCCCGGTCGTCGACCTCCGCGCGAGGTTCGGGCTCGAGCCCACTCCGGTCACCCGCAAGACCAAATGGATCGTCCTCGAGGCCTCGGGCAGGCTCGTCGCGCTCGTCGTCGACTACGCGACCGATGTGTTCGGAACGGCGGGAGCGGGGCCGAAGCCTCCGCCGCTTGGCCCGAGCGAAGGTGTGCGCGGCATCTCCGGAGTGGTCGAGTCGCCTTCGGGCATGGCGTTCGTCCTCGACCAAGCTCCCTTGGCGGACCTCGTCCGTGACATGTCGGGGCTCCGCGAGGCTCTGCCGTCGCCACGAAAGCCCTGAAAGAGTGCCTCCCCGTGCCCGATCGGCACAGTCTGCGGGCGGGTGCGTCCTTCGAGGTTTACAAAGGTCCGTGGTTCGCTTCTCATAGGAAGACGATCGCCCGCATCTGCCCTGCGCGGTTCTATCGCCCTTCCTGAAATGACGCCGATAGAAGACCGTCCCCTTCGTCTGCTGGTCGTCGACGATTCGGCCTACAACCGCCGGGTCATCGCCGAGATATTCGACGGCCATCCGGAGGTCGAAGTGGTGGGCAAGGCGGCCGATGGCGAAGAAGCGCTCCGCATGGTGGGCACGCTTCGCCCCGACGTCCTCACGCTCGACCTCGAGATGCCGCGCATGGACGGGTTTACGTTCCTGCGCATCGTCATGTCGAAGTTTCCAGCCCAGGTCATCGTGGTGTCGAGCTACGCCCAGCGCGAGAACGTGTTCAAAGCGCTCGAGCTCGGCGCCCTCGACTTCATCGCCAAACCGACCCAGAACATTGGCGACGACGCCCTTCACTTGCGCGAGCAGGTCCTCCAGAAGGTGTTGCTCGTGAAGTCGATGCAGGCGAAAAAAAGAACCGTTCCGCCCGTGGACGCCCAAGCAGCGTCGGTTAGGCGGATGGCCGCCGAGAGCCGTCCGCCTTATGTCGCGCCAAAGAACGTCGTGGTGGTCGGCGCCAGCACGGGCGGCCCCGCAGCCCTCCTCGAGATTTTCGGGAAGCTCCTGCCCACGTCGAATTCGACGGTCCTCGTCGCCCAACACATGCCGGACAAGTTCACTCGGACGTTCGCCGAACGGCTCGACAAACGTGGCCCGTTCCGCGTGCAAGAGGCTGCAGGTGGCGAGCTCGCCGCGCGTCGCACGGCGTTCGTTTGCCCGGGGCGCCAGTGCATGGAGCTTTCGGGCGGAATCGACGGCGAGCTCATGCTCTCGCTCGTCGCTCCATCTCCGACCGACGCGTACGTGCCGAGCGCGAACCGGCTCTTCGCGAGCGCCGCAAAGGTCTCCAAAGAGCGCGCCGTGGCCGTCATTCTCACCGGAATGGGCGACGACGGCGTCGAGGGTGCGCGCGCCATACGCGCGGCAGGTGGGCTCGTCATCGCGGAGTCCCACGAGACCGCCGTGGTAAACGGAATGCCTGGCGCCGCGGTGAAGGCCGGCGTGGTCGACAAGGTGCTTCCCTTGCCGGAGATTGCCGCGCTGCTCGCGAGCTTGTGACACTCACTCTGGAGCGGTCATCGCTTTCGACGTGGCGATGAGATCGCGGTAGCCGTCTTCCACGGGACCGACATTGATCCCATCGAGGAACGACGTGAACGCGAAATAGGGGAGAAGAGTCTCCCAGTCGCGCAGCCATCGAGGGAGGAGCTTCGGGCGCGACACGAGGCCGAGACGATCGAGCTCTACGAGAGCCGTGATGTCGTCGAGCTCCATGCGCCCGGCCATGACGAGCTCGCATTCGTCGCGAAAACCGCCTCGTACGAACACCGAGAGGAACGCGTACACGCGAAGGAGCCCCGATATGTAGACCGTGTCTTTCGTGAACACGCTCCCCCCGCGCACGTCTCCGCCGCGAAAGACCCTCTGAGCATCGAGGAACGCGTCGTGTCGCTCGACGCCTTCGTCGTTCACGAGAGCGCGGTAGACGTCGAGGAAGCTTGCTCCGTCTTCGGCCTGGGCGACCATCTTCACGCGCAGCGCGAGGCGTCGGAGCCTTGGTGTGGCGAGGGTGCGATGGAAAAGCTCGGCGAACACGGCGAGACCCTCTTGCGTCTCGGTGGCGCGTGGGCCGCCGCTCTTCAAAAAGGGAATGTGGCGTTGGGCCGCCCCGTTTTGCGCGGAAAACGCGTGCGTCTCGATTTCGTGGCGGTAGAGACCCTCGACTTCCCACGAGTGGAAAAAGGCCCCCTCGCGAATGCGCACGCGGGTCGAGCCGGCGATCGCCTTCGACGTGAGCGTGGGATCGATGACGAACCGGAGCTCGAGGCCTTTTTTTCCCGCGATGCGCGCCTCGAAGCGCTCGCGGAGCTCGTTCGAGTCGATGTCCGCGGTCGCGGGCGTCCGTACGCGATCCCACCCGTGAGGCGAGATGCGGTCGAGCAGGTGCTGGGCGAGGTCGAGCTTGGTTCTGCCAAGGAAGGTGGAGCTCGCTCCGCCATAGATGTCGCGCGACACTTTTCCGAACTCCGGCGTTCCGACGCTCGAGAGGAGCCGAAGCTTGTCGATGGCGGAGTCGAGAGTGCCACGGAAAAACCGAAGGATCGCTCCGTCGCCCATCACGGTCGCGCGGGCTCGCACGAGATCTTCGATCTCTCGATCGAAGCGGCCTTTCGAGGGTTCGTAGGGAGGGACGGGAAGGCGGCCTTCACCGTCGGCAAAAAAGCGCTCTTCCACCTCCCTAGGCCACGCGATCTCGTCGAGCAGCGCTCCGCTCTTCTGCGCGGAAAGAACCGCCGTGAGCGCGACGAGGTGCTCTTTGGCCGTGTCTCTCTGCACGGCTCACGCGTCCTGCGCGAAGAACTCACCCACGATCGACGTGGCCCAGTCGACGAGCGTGTCGCTCGTCACGATCTGCACGACCAAGGGCCAAGTCGCCTCCGCGAGCGCGTCGAAGTCCGGGGCGTAGTCGATGCCATAGGCCGAACGAATGGCTTCCAACGTGTCCTTTTCGTGTTTCTTGTAGAATGCAGCAATCGAGGCTTCGACCTCGGTCGCGAGGTCCTTCGAAGCGGCGACTTGGGCCGCGATCAGGACGCCGGCTTCTTGTCCGAGCTTCACGGCTTCGGGGTCCGCGCTCTTCGTGAGCTCGCCGACGGGTTGGGCGTAGAGCCAAGTTGCGACGGCCTTGCGAAGCTCCACGAATTTGGGCGAGTCGCCCTTGTCGATCATGAGGCCCGCGGTGCGATCCAGGGCCTTCTTGGAGAAGACTCCCAGGAATTTCTTGATCTCGGGATCGAGGCGCTTGTCGAACTCGCCGCGCACGCTGTCGAGGGATTTCAGGACGGCGCCCGAGCCGATGGGCATGACCTTCTTCACGATGCCGGGGATGCCCCAATCGGCGAAGAAGGGGTTTACCTTCTCGTTGAACTCTTTCAGCGCAT
>JAYUKI010001450.1:0-1961 GCA_043764595.1 Myxococcales bacterium
CGCTCGGCGTCGCCGCTGACGCGCGAGTCGCCGAAGCCCACGGCACGCTTGGCGAGATCGCGCGCGCCGACGTTGCTCGTCATCAGGAGCACGACGTGCCGGAAATCCGTGGATTTTCCGTTGTTGTCGGTCAGCTTGCCGTGGTCCATCACCTGCAGGAGCACGTTGAAGATCTGCGGGTGTGCCTTCTCGATCTCGTCGAGCAACAGAACCGCGTGGGGCGTCTTCGCGATGGCGTCCGTGAGGAGGCCGCCCTGGTCGAAGCCAACGTAGCCCGGGGGCGCTCCGATGAGCCGCGAGACGGTGTGGGCCTCCATGTACTCGCTCATGTCGAAGCGCACGAACGCGACGCCCATGGTCTTGGCGAGCTGCTTGGCGACCTCGGTCTTGCCTACGCCCGTGGGGCCCGTGAGAAGAAAGCTTCCGATGGGTTTTTCCGGTGCACGAAGCCCGGCACGAGAGAGCCGAATGGCGCTCGTGAGCTGATGAACGGCTTCGTCTTGGCCGAAGATGACTTTCTTGAGATCGGCCGTGAGGTTGCGCAGCTTCTCTTTGTCGTTCGTGTTGACCTCGCGCGGGGGAATCTGCGCGATGCGGGAGAGCACGGTCTCGACCTCGGGGACACCGACGACCGCGCCTTTGCCCTTTTCGAGCTTCATGGCTGCGCCGGCTTCGTCGAGCAAGTCGATGGCCTTGTCCGGGAGCTTGCGGTCGTGGAGATAGCGCGCCGAGAGGGTGGCGGCGGCTTCGATGGCTTCGTCGGTGTAGGTGATGCCGTGGAACTCTTCGTATTGCTTGCGCAGGCCGAGGAGGATCTTCACGCAGTCTTCGACCGAGGGCTCGTTCACTTCGACGCGCTGGAAGCGGCGGGCGAGGGCACGGTCTTTTTCGAAGTGCTGACGGAACTCTTCGAAGGTGGTCGAGCCGATGCAGCGGAGGCGTCCCGATGCGAGCGCGGGCTTCAGGAGGTTCGACGCGTCCATGCTGCCGCCCGAGGTGGCGCCGGCGCCCACGATCGTGTGGATTTCGTCGATGAAAAGGATGGCGCCTTCTTTTTCCTGGAGAGATCGAACGACGCCCTTCAAGCGCTCCTCGAACTCGCCGCGGTAGCGGGTGCCGGCGATCAGCGCGCCCATGTCGAGCGCGAAAACGGTGGAGTCTTTCAGTGCGGGCGGGACGTCGCCTTCGACGATCTTCTTCGCGAGCCCTTCGACGATGGCGGTCTTTCCGACCCCGGAATCGCCGACCAAAAGTGGGTTGTTCTTTTTGCGGCGGGCGAGCACCTGAACGATGCGCGCGACCTCGTTCGTGCGACCGACGAGCGGATCGATGCGGGACTTCTTGGCCTCTTCGTTGAGGTTCGTCGTGTAGGCGGCGAGCGGATCGCGCGCGGGCTTGGGCGCGTCGGGATCTTCGTTTCCACCGCCGACCGACGCGGGACCCTCTTCGCGCTCGAGCTTGGAGCGCCCGTGCGAGAGGTAGCTCACGACGTCGAGGCGCGAGACCCCGTGCTGCTCGAGCGTGGCCACGGCGTGGCTGTCCGGCTCGGCAAAAATGGCCACGAGGATGTTCTGCCCTTTCACCTCGTCTTTGCCCGACGACTGCACGTGGGCGTACGCGCGGCGAATCACGCGTTGGACCCCGAGGGAGGCCGTGGGCGTCTCGAAGTCGTCTTCGGGAACCTGGGCAAGCTCGGTGTCCAGGAAGGCCTCGAGCGCCTTCTTGAGCTTTGGTACGTCGCCTCCCGCGTGTTTCGCGACGAGCGCCGTGGCCTCGTCGAACAGGAGCGCATAGAGCAAATGCTCGAGCGTGACGAACTCGTTGCGGCGGCGAGCGGCTTCGTTCGCGGCGAGCGAGAGGGCTATTTCGACTTCGGGGCTGATTCTCATGCGTTCACTCCGGCTCGTTGGTCACGAGCAGCGGCATGCCGTTTTCTTTCGCGAAATCCATGACTTGCTCTG
>JAYUKI010001451.1:0-1958 GCA_043764595.1 Myxococcales bacterium
CGCTCAGCCTGGATTTCGCTCTGCCGCCGGAGGTCCGCCGACAGATCGAAGCGAATTCGGGCGTAGATTCGGGGACTTCGCGCGCAGGGATAGCTCCGCAATCTCGAACACGAAGGCACGCGGCACCGGCGCATGCGCTCGAAGACGCGAGAAATGACGGTGGAACGACTAGGTAGAGCGAAATCCAGGCTCACGCGTCTCGTGGTGCGCGAGACTTTCGGTAGCCGGCCATGGCGAGAAGAATCATTCCCATCACCACGAGCACGTCGGCCACGTTGAAGACGGGCCAATGGTGCACGTAGATGAAGTCGACGACGTACCCACGCGCGATACGGTCGATGACGTTTCCCGAAGCGCCTGCGAGCAGAAGGAGATACGCCGCGCGCTCCAGCGGAGGCCCGCTCCGCTTCTGCCAGAGCCGAACCGCGAGGCCGACACAGAGCACGAGCGGAATGGCCGCGAGCATCCACGGACGAGGTGCGAGGTGCAAATGAGAGAGCGCGCTGAAGGCGATGTCGTGGTTCTCGGTGTAGACGAGATCGACACCAGGGCCGATCGACATGGCCTTTCCTGCGAGCGAACCGACCGCAGCGGCTTTGGTGGCGTGGTCGCACCCGACCAGCGTGAGGAGCAAAACGAAGAGGACGATGGTGGCGAAGCGGAAGGTGCGAGGCGGCATGCGAGAGAGCAACCGGGCTCGGCGCCGAACATTCCCAGGCCGCAAAAAGACCGCTTCTGCGAAAATCGTGCGCGACCGATTCCACAGTCCTCGAGCGACAAACGGGTTGAAGGACCGAGGATTTCGCTGGTTTAGCAAGGATCGCTAGGAGCGACGACGACGGATACTGTCGTATCCGAGGACGAGCGACAACGCGAGGCGAAGCTAAACCGGCGAAAGCCGACGGGATTCAACCCGTTTGTCGCTTCTAGTCCGTGCAGCCTTGCTGCGCTCGTTCGGCGCGAGGTTCGCGTGTCCACCGAAGGTCGAGCTCTGCGGCGTCGTCGAGGTCGTCGGGATGGGGCCCACGCCAAGAAAAAGCGGCCTTCCGCGAACGGAGGACCGCCTTTTTTCCTGTGCTCGTGGGCGCTCAGTGCTCGCTGTTCGCGGCGAGCCAGCGCTCGGCCTCGAGCGCCGCCATGCAGCCCGAGCCCGCCGCCGTGACCGCCTGGCGGTACACGAAGTCTTGTACGTCGCCTGCGGCAAAGACGCCCGGCAGGTTGGTCTGCGCGGTGCCGGCCTTGGTCTTCAAGTAGCCGTTGTCGTGGAGCTCGAGGAAGTCCTTGAAGAGGTCCGTGTTCGGCGTGTGGCCGATGGCCACGAAGTAGCCGGTCACGTCGAGCAGGGTCTTCTCGTTGGTCTTCGAGTTGCGGAGGCGCACGCCCGTGACCTCGCCCTTCGAGACGTCGAGGATTTCATCGATCTCGGTGTTGAAGTGGATCTTGATCTTCGCGTTCTTGAAGACGCGATCTTGCATCGCTTTGCTCGCGCGGAACTCTTCCCGACGGTGGATGAGGTGCACCGTGCGGCAAAGCCCGGAGAGGTACATCGCCTCTTCCATGGCCGTGTCTCCGCCGCCCACGACCGCTACGTCCTGGTTGCGGAAGAAGGCGCCGTCGCACACCGCGCACGCCGAGACGCCACGTCCCTTGAGCGCGTGCTCGCTCTCGATGCCGAGCCACTTGGCCTGGGCGCCCGTCGCGATGATGATCGTCTCGGCCGAGTACTCTTCGTTGTCGTCGCCTACCCACACGCGAAAGGGGCGCTTGGAGAAGTCGACCTTGTTCACGTCCTCGGTGCGGATCTCGGCACCTTGGTGAATCGACTGATCCCGGAAGGCCTTCATCAGGTCGGGTCCGGTGATTTTCGAGGGGAAACCTGGGTAGTTCTCCACGTCGTTGGTGATCATGAGCTGACCACCGGGAATGCCACCGCGCACGAGACCCTCGAACATGAGGGG
>JAYUKI010001452.1:0-24274 GCA_043764595.1 Myxococcales bacterium
TCCCATTCGTCGCCATGAAAAAACCCTAGCCTCTTCCGTTCTCCCGAGGTTGCTCGGAGGTCATCTGGGGCCAAGGATCGGCTACGCCGACGACCCCGTCCCAGACGATATCCTGCTCTTCGCGTGCGTCAACGCGAAATCGGCTTTGCTTTGGCCCGAATCAAGTCGATTCAGCCTAGAGGTCACCCCTTCGACCCCTAGCGACCGCCGTTCCGTGACTGGGGGGCATAGGCAGGGTGAACCGAAAGATGGCTCCGCTGCCCTTTGCCGAGCTCTCCACCCAAGCCCGTCCCCCGTGGCTTTCCACGATATGCCGAACGAGCGAAAGGCCGATCCCGCTGCCACGAACGGGAGATCGTCCATCCTTCGGCTTTGCCGTCGCACCCCTCACGAAACGCTCGAAAATGCGGTTTTTCTCGACGTCGGAGATGCCAGGACCCTCGTCTTGGACGGACACCGTGACCTCGGAAGAGCCCTTGCTCACTTCGACGTGGATGGTCTTGCCTTCGGGCGCATATTTCAGCGCGTTGTCGAGCAGATTGATCACGACGAGCTCGATGGCACGGCCGTCGAGGTCGACGGTTGGGAGATCCTCGGCCGCCTCGAACCGGACGTCGACCCCTTCGCGTTCGGCGCGGTAGCGGTAGACCGTGACCGCACGCTTGACGACCTGCGCGACGTCGCCAGGAGCAAAGTCGTAGCTTGCTCGACCGCGCTCGACGCGGGCGAAGTCGAGGACGTTCTCGATGAGGCTCGAAAGCCGTTCGCTCTCCCTCACGATGATGTCGAGGTACTCAGCGCGCTTTTCGTCGCTCGCGACGCGACCCGATTGGAGCATCTCGGCGAACATGCGCACGAGCGCGAGCGGGGTCTTCAGCTCGTGGCTGACGTTCGCGACGAACTCGCTCTTCAGTGCCGAAGTGCGGCGTTCGGTTTCGGCCGCGAGCAAAATCGTGAGCACCCCGGCCACTAGAACGACGAACGACAGCCCCACCGTGGCGATCTCGAGCAGACGACGTCTCTTGACGTTCACGGTGAGCTCGTCTTCGCCCACGGGCGACACCTGGACTCTCCAGTTGTAGAGCGTCGTTGGAAATCGCACGCCGACCGTGAACTCGCCACTTCGCAAGGGCGGCCCGAAGACGATACGGCCCTCTTCGTCGACGATGTTCGCTCGGTTCGTGCCACCCTGGAGCTGGCCAAGGCCCGCGGGCACGAAACGGTCTCCGTACAGGGTCGGCAGGGTCTCTTTCACGATCCGACCGATGTCGTGCCACGCCACGATCGTGTAGTTGCGGCCGAGAGCAATGCGTCGCCAATACGAGACCAAGAAGCTCTCGGCGCCGTACGTTCGGTGAAGGTGACGGAGCTGCTCGGGCGCGTCCGGTGAAGGCGGCATGTCGTCGAGGAGCCGTTCGGTGAGGATCCGGCGGAACGCCTCTTCTTCCGCAAACGGGCCGCGCGCACGCGATGCGAACGCAAGCACCGTCCGAGAGTCGTCCAGCACGACGATGGCGCGCACCGAAGGCGTTTCACGCTGGGCCGTAGGCAACCAGCGCTCGGTGAGATCTTCGATGTGTGCGGGATCGGCGATGGCCAACACCACGTTGTCTTGATCGATGATCTGTCGGTCGAGTCGGGTCGCTTTTTCGTTCGCGAGCGCCAGCGTCGCCTCGAGGACGGACTGTTTGCGGAGCGTGTCGAGTTGGAGCGTGGTGCGGAAGGTGAAATACGCGAGCACGCCCACGGCGAGGATGACCGCCGGTAAAAGCACGTAACGGGTCAGCTTGTCGCGGGTAGTTCGCGCTTCGGTGATGCGTGCTTCGCCTGCCATCGCCCAGAGCACCAAAGAGGGTTGAAGGACCGAGGATTTCGCGGAGTCAGCAACGTACGCTAGGCGCGACGACGACGGATAGTCTCCTACGTCAGGAGGGACGACAACGCGGACCGCAAAATGTGCGTAAGCCTATGGGACTCAAGCCATTCGGTGCTCTCGTCCGAACGCCGAAGGACCAGGCAATGCCTTCGCCCCGAAAAGGTCGTCGTTCGTCCCTCGAGCGATGTCGTTCGAGGGACGCCATGGTCTCTAGCGGCTGCGACCGTGGTCGAAGACGAGCCCACGCGAGGACAGAAACTCCCCGAATTGTTCGGCGATGTAGTTCATCGCGTTCGCTTCGTCCTGAGTGAACGGCGCGCCGTCGTTCGGGTTACCATCTCGAAGACCGCCAGGGTGCGTCCCGCAACCATCACGGGCGCAAGGACCAAGCTCTTTGCTCCACCGACTGCGAGGTAGCGGTTCGTCATGGCGTCTTCGCTGCCGCGCAGAAGGGGGCGGCGTGCCTTGACCGCGGCCGAGAGAATCGGCTCCCCTTCGAGGTGCCGTTTACCGACGAGCTCGGCCGTGTCCGCGCCCTTGGCCCGCACGAGGCAGAACTCGCGGCGTTCGATGTCGAAAAAGTGGGCGTAGCCCGCGCGGGATGGGATCACCTCTTGGGCGAGCTGAAGGCAGAAATCTGCACCTTCGATGGCGTCTCGCAAGAAGTGAAGGTCGTGCATGGCTTCGAAGAGGGCCGTGATGAGCTCGTCGCCGCTGACCCGTGAGCCGACCTTTGGGATGGGGATGCGAGACGAAGACGCCATGCGTCCCGGTGGCGGCGTGAAGTCGGGGGCCTTCTCGACCCCGAGGACCGCGGGAGGCGGAATGGCTTGGCCGGAGCTTGCCAACGGCAGGGTCTGCGCGAACGCATTTGCGGCAGGCGCCATCGCGGGCGCAGGCGGGGGAACGCTCTTTGCCGGTGCCATCGCAGGCGGGGGAACGCTCTTCACCGGAGCAGGAACGATCGGCTCGGGAGCCGGCGGCGGAACGCTCTTGAGGGCAGCGGGAGCGACCGGTGCCATCGCGGGCGGCGGGACGCTCTTGAGCGGAGCGGGAGCATGCGCTCCTGCTGCCGGAGGTTCCGGAGCGAGAGGAGCTACGGCCGCGGGAGCCGGTGCCGGTGGGGGCACGCTCTTCGATGGTCTGACGGACGCATCGGGAGAGCCAAACGCTTGCGTCGGGATGCCCAGCATCGTGGTTTTGTGTACGGGCCCGACGGCCGCCGGCGGCACGAAAATAGGGGTTTCGGTGGTCTTGGCGAGGGCGTGGACGTCGATGTCGAGGTCGGTCCGCGTGACCTCGGTGTCCGGCGGCGGGAGGTCCGGCTTCAAGGCGCGGGTGTCGTCGAGCGTCGTTTTCGGCTCGAGGAGGGTCGCCTTCGGTGGGATCGATGCGGGCTTGAGCGGAGGCACCGCGGCGCTCTCCATTGGCCGGGAGCCGGGCGGCGCGACACTGGCGCGGCGCGGAAAAGACACAACTGGCTCGCCCCGCCAGTCCTTCCAAACGAGAGTGGCGAGGGGTGGCCGCGGAGGCTTTCCGACGTAGGTTTCGTCGAACACCGCGAGCTGCACGAGCTTGCCGGAACGCATACTCGAAAGGGATGCCTGAACGAGGTCGAGCTGACCCAAAAGGATTCCCACCGCGACCCCCTCTACCGTGCCCGGCGGAACCACGAAGACGTACTCGCGGTAGCTGAGTGGCGCGGTGGAGGACGGGTGCTCTTCGCGTCGGGAAAGTACCGTAAACGCGGGCAAACCCGGCAACGGAGCACCGACCGGCTGGGGTGCAACCACCGTGGGAGCCGGCAGCGTTTCGGGTTGTGAAGGAATGGCCTGGGGCGTCACCTGGGTGGGTTGCACCAAGGTCGCGGGGCCGTTTGCAGAAGACACAGGGGCCGCCGGAGGGACGCTCTTTCCATCGGCTTTGGGTGCGCCTGGGCGGGGGGGGCCGCCTTTGGGCTTGGACTCGGCAGCCACGGGAACCATAAGCTTGGTGGGCTCTGCCTTTGGTGGCTCTGGCTTGGTGGGCTCTGGCTTGGTGGGCTCTGGCTTTGCGGGCTCGGCCTTGCCGGCCGCGGCGGTGGGCTCTGGCTTTGCGGGCTCGACCTTGTCGGGCGCGACGGACGGCTTCACCCCACCGGCGGGGGGCGGCTTCGAGCCTCCGACGCCGGCCGTCATATCGATGGCCGACAGCGGAGTGCCCTCCGATGCCCTTTTGACGACGAACCGCTGACGGGCCACAGGGTCGACCGCGCGGTAACCTTCTTCCAGCAACTCGATGGAGAACCCGCTCATCGCCCCGGAGTCACCCCGGTGCGCACGAACGATTTGCAGCGCTCTTTGCCAAGAGTCGGCATCGACGCAAAACGACTGCGTTTCTCCCTTTCCGATCGCCGAGACCTCGACGAGCCATCGCATGAGCAGTTCCCTCGTTCGTGGAAAGCGACCTTACGAATCGGGACCTTAGCGCCTATTTCGCCCATCAAGCCCACCTTTTCGACATGGGCATGGACGTTGGGCGTAGGACCCGCCACGGTTTCGCTGGAGATGGAAAATTCCTGTAGGCTGCTATTCGGAGCGGAGCCCGTCGGCGGGGCGCACACGCGAGGCGTAAAGCGCGGGCACGATGGTGGCCAAGCTGCAAATGAAGACGGAGATGGCGCCCGTCACCAGAAACTCGTTCGGTCGAATGAGCACTGGCAGATGCGAGATGAAGTAGACCTTCGGATCGAGCGGGAAGGGGTACGCCGCGATCGCTCGGCAGCAAATGTAACCGAGGATGAGGCCAAGGCCGGTTCCGACCATGCCAATCAAGGTGCCTTGGTACAAAAAGATGCGCAAAATGGCGTTGTCCGTGGCGCCTAGCGCCTTCAGAAGGGCGATTTCGCGCTTTTTGTCGAGCACGACCATGATGAGCACCGCCACGACCGTGAATGCTGCGACGAGGACGATGAGCGCCAACATGAAGCTCATGCCGATTTGCTGGATGAGCAGAGCCGTAAAGAGCCCATGGTTGAGCTCTCGCCAGTCCATCGTGTGGTAGACTCCGTTCGCGAGGAGTCGGTCGATCTCTTTTGCGACCTCGCCGGACTCGTCGATGTCGTCGATGGTCATCTCGACGCCCGTCACGCTGTCGCCTTGGTCGTAGAAGGCTTGGGCCTCGTAGAGGTCGGTGTAGACCAGCTTGGAGTCGTACTGATCGAAGCCCGCTTCGAACACGGCGATGACGCGAAATTGTTTGGCGATTGGAGGCCGCGCGCCGCTCGCGCCCAGCGAGATGCCGATGGTGGGCGACGTGATTTGGAGGCAGTCTCCCAGGCCGACGGCGAGCTGCTTGGAGAGCGTTCGCCCGACGATGACCCCGGGCAATTTCTTGATTTGTTCCGGGCTCTTGCAGGGATCCGGATCGATGGATTCGGGGAGGAAGTCGTCGTCGGTGGGAAGCTTGCTTGCGTAGCCGCCGTCGGGAGTCACGTCGCCCATGATGGCGGGCTTGCTGTCCGCGGCGGGGCCACCCGCGTCGAGGGGATCGCGTGCGGGCGTGCCGGAGACGGAGGTCGTGGGCATCGGCGTGGGGACGAGGTCGCGGAGGCCGGAGTGCTTTTCCTTGGCGCCTGCGTCTCCCGATGGGAACGACGTAAACGAGTCGAACGGCTCGACGCGGCGCTCGGGGGCCTTCGCGCCCGCCTGCCGAAGGCCATCCAGGTTTCCTTCGACGATGTGGCGGGGGAGGTCGAGGACCTTCGGCATGAACTCGGGATCCACGCCCTTCAGCAAGACACCCGTGGCCGTGCGACCTCCGTGCGTCACCATCATTGGATTGATGATGAACGGAGCAACGCCCTTCACTCCACGGACTTTCGCCACCTTCTTCATCACCTCGGGGTACTCGCGGAAGTCCACCGAGTACTTGAGGACGAGGACGTGCGCGTTCACGCCGAGCACCTTGTCGCGGAACTGCTTCTGGAAGCCTCCGGTGACGCTCATGACGGTCGCGAGCGCCGCCACCCCGATCATGACGCCGAGCATCGCGAAGGCGGTTCCGACGGAAATGAAGGAGCGCTTCTTGGAGACGAGGTAGCGCAGCGCGACTGTGACGGGGTAGCCCATGCAGCAGACGGGACGTACCACGGAAGGCGCAAAAACACCCCACGCTTCCGGCCTTCCCCAAGCTCCGCCCGCAGTTCTGGCCAAAACCCGTTTGCCCTGCCAGCCGCCCGCCAGCTCACGAGCGAGCTTCTCCGTCTTGGTGAGAGCTGAAGCATCCTGTAATCTCTCCCTCAATGGATCGAACGCTCCCCAAGCCCCCTTCCGCCGAGACATCGGGCGGGCATCCGAAGCAGGACGCCTACGTCGGCACGGTGATCGACGGGCGCTACCTCGTCGAGAGGATCTTGGGCGAGGGTGGAATGGGGGTGGTCTACCTCGGCCGCCACAAGTCGCTCGACAAACGCGTGGCCATCAAGGTCCTGAAGCGCGAGCTCGCCGAAGACCGCGACATGCTGGAGCGATTCTTCAACGAAGCCCGCGCGGCTTCGTCCATCGGCTCCGAGCACATCGTCGACATCTCCGACTTCGGAATGCTCCCCGACGGCTCCGCCTACTTCGTCATGGAGCTCCTCGACGGGCGAAGCCTCGGCGAGATGATGGATGAGCTCAAAATCGTTCCAACGCCGCGCCTTTTGAAGGTGGCTCGGCAAATCGGACAGGCGCTTTCGGCGGCCCATGCCGCGGGCATCGTCCATCGGGATTTGAAGCCCGACAACATCATGCTCATCCAGCGGGGAAACGAGCCTGATTTCGTCAAGATTCTCGATTTCGGCATCGCCAAAGTGACCAACGCAGCCACCCGGCTCACCCGCACGGGAAGCGTTTTTGGGACACCCCACTACATGTCGCCGGAGCAGGCCGCCGGGCTCTCCGTGGACAGCCGTGGCGACATCTACGCTCTCGGCATCATCCTCTACGAAATGGCTTGCGGAAAGGTGCCCTTCGACTCCGACAACTACATGGGCATCCTGACCCAGCACATGTACAAGGCGCCGCCGCCTCCCCGCACGTTGGTCGTGCCCCCGAACGCCGTGTCGCCCGGGCTCGAGGCCATCATCATGAAGTGCCTCACCAAGAAGCCGGAGGGGCGCTACCAAACCATGGACGCACTCGTTGCGGACATGGACACCCTGTCGGGCGGAATGACCCCGCTCGCCGTCGGCGAGCTCATGGCGAGGTCGGGCAACTACAACGTTCCTGCCGACTACTTCCACGACCGCGCCCCGGCGTACGCGAACGGCCAAACTCTCCCTCCGAGCTCTGGCGTCGGCCGCTCGAGTCGCAGCGTCGGCGTCATGCTCGGGGTTGCGGCCGGCCTCGTTCTCGGCGCGGTGTTGGTCTTGGTGTACGCCTTTCGCGAGCCCTCGTCGAAAGGCGCCTCCTTGCCCTCCGCCACCGCGCCCCAGCCGGGCTCGACCGTGCTCGCCCCGGGGCAGTCGACCTCCCCGATAGCGCCCAAGAAGCGAACCGTCACCATCGTCGTTACCCCGAACGACGCGCATGTCACGCTGGCGAATGGCACGCCGGCTTCGCTCGAGAAGGGAATTGCGCGCATCGAGCTCGCCCCGAACGAGCCCACCACGATTTCGGTCTCGCGCGCCGGCTACGCGCCCTCGCAGCTCACCCTGGGAGACACGTCGTCCGAGCTCGAGCGTGTCGACCTCGTGCCCGCGACGGTGAAGCCTGGAACGAAGCCCGGCACGCTTCCAGAGAAGCCGCCCGTCGTGCCCGTGACTCCACAGCAGCCTCCCCCGGCCATGACGGTCGCGCCCACCCCAGTCGCCCCTCACACCGCCCCGAAAAAGCCGGAGCGTCCAGCGCATTGCGCGAGCATTCCTCGGGACGACGAGACCCTGAGGGCCTACCCGGAGTGCCGATGAGCGGTTCGCGTGGGCCAAGGCCACGAATCCAACATCGCGTTTCGGCGGTTCCGCCCGCTCAGGCGCCCGGTCGAAATGGGTGTGTCAGCTTCCGTCGAGACCGATTGACGCGAGGCTTTTGCCCGAGGAGCGCACCGGAAGCCTACACCCGTAGTCCGAGGAGCGGAGCGACGAGGCTACCTGCCGCAGCGAGAGGATCGGCGGGAGATGGCACACCCATTTCGACCGGCCGCCTTAGGGCCCGCTCAGACAGAACTTGCCCATCTCAGCGGTCCCTGCACGCCGGATGCAGCGTTGCGGCTCCTCGAAATACAGCAGTATGCGTCGTCGCCCCGCCTTGCCTCCGACGCGAAAAAAAGTCCTCGCGGATACGGGGAAGCTATTTCTGACCGGGCCCTTAGCGACGGAAAGGGAGATCGTAGTCGTCCGCGAACGTGCCTTGCGTGGCATCGCCGCGGTCGTCGTGTTGTTCGCTCGGCGGTACGCGACGTCGAACATCTTCCATGGCGTTCGAGACTTTGCGCCAGGCGAAGAGCGTCTCTTCCGCCGTTCGGAAGCGGTTCTCGCGGTCCCTGGCCATGAGCTTGCCCAAGAAACGCTCGATGGCTTGTGGCCATTCGTCGCCCGTGGTCGAGGTGAGGCTCGGTGGGTCGCGATCCAGCTTGAGCGCGATGAGGGTGAGCGCGTTCGTGCCTTCGAAAGGAAGGCGCCCGGTCAGAGCACGGAACGCGACGGCACCGAGGGCGTAGAGGTCGGCACGCTCGTCGACTCGGGCCGACCCACGAACCTGTTCCGGGGCCATGTACGCGAAGCTTCCGAGCGTTGCATCGAACGCCGTGAGCGACGGCTCGTTCTTTCGATCCGCTGCCGCACGTAGCTTCGACACTCCGAAGTCGAGGATGCGGGTTCTCTCCTCGTGGACGCCCTCGGCCATCTCTTGTTGGGTGAGCTTGCGCTTCTCCACGAAGAGGTTCGCGGGCTTGATGTCCCGGTGAATGACATGGGCCTCGTGCGCCGCCATGAGGCCTTTGAGGGAGTCGTCGACGATGGGCGCGACTTCTGCGAACGCGAGGTATTGCTCCCTCCGGAGGCGTTCGTCGAGGCCCTCACCCACGAGTCGTTCGAAGGCGATCCACAAGCGGCCATCTTTCTCTTTGCCTGATCCGATGACCGCCGCCACGTAGTCCGAGTGGATGCTGCGTGCGATCTCGGCCTCACGGTTGAAGCGAGCGACCAGGTCGGGGTCTTGCGCCGCACGGTCGTGGAGGACCTTGATCGCGACTTTTTCGCCGCGCCGGCCTTCGCCCGCGTACACCTCACCCATCCCGCCCTGCCCCAATAGTCGGCGGATGCGGAATTTCCCGCCGAGGATGGTTCCCGACGCGATCCTGGAGTCCGCGCCCATGCGGGTCAAAGCTAGCACATCTCGGTCGACTTCGCGGGAATCGACGAGGCAGGGATCGGGTTTCGCTTCTGGCCGACCCCGAGCCCAGGGTCGAGCACGAAAAGTGGCCTCGAAAGCCCACAAATCCGCGCCCCCACCGAATGCGCTCCTAAGGCTTGCCGGTTTCTGTAAAGTGTCAACGTTGCGTCCGTGCCTCGCTCGATGCGGGGCCGTGTGTCACGAAGCTTCAAAAGAACGAGGGTAGAGGTCCATGCGCACGGAGAAAGACGTCGAGGCGTACCTCACGAAGATGAACCGGCGGTTTTCGCCGCTCGACGAGCACGGCACCTACGTGCTCAGAGCCGCGAGCGACGCGATGCCCCCCATCGCGCTCCACGTCGACCCTCCACTCGTCGTGACCCGCGTGAACGTGGGCCTCGCTCCTCGCGAGGGCGCGGCTGCTTTTTACAGGAAGCTCTTGTCGCTCAACGCGAGCACCCTGGTGCACACCAGTTTCGGTCTGGAAGAGGACAACGTCGTCCTGACCAGCGCGCTCGAGCTCGAGAACCTCGACTACAACGAGCTCGAAGCCCTCCTCGACGAGATCGACGTCACCCTGGCGGAGGAGGTTCCAAGCCTCGCTGCCCTGGCCGATCCCAAGCCCACGAGCTAGTCGGCTTCCCTGCTCGCGGCGCCTCCGGGATGCCGCCACTGCCTCAGATCCTTCCCTCGCGCTCGTCACCACTGGCGCGTCTTTTTGGCCCGTTCCGAAGTTCCAGAAGCTCGACCCGCGAGATCCATCCATGGGAATTTTCAGCCGCCTGGCGCAGCTCATCAAGTCGAACCTCAACGATCTCATCAGCAAATCCGAAGACCCGGAAAAGATGCTGAACCAGATCGTTTTGGACATGAACAACCAGCTCGTCGAGGCCAAAAAACAGGTGGCCGCGTCGATCGCCGACGAAAAACGCCTCGCCAAACAATACGAACAAGAGGCCGCAAACGCGTCCGAGTGGGAACGTCGCGCCATGATGGCGCTCCGCGCCGGCAACGAAGAGCTCGCGAAAGAAGCGCTCTCCCGCAAGAAGGAGCACGACCAGCTTTCGCAGACCTTCAACGACCAGTGGGCGAAGCAGAAGGCCTCGGTCGATCAGCTGAAGCGTGCGCTTCGAATGCTGAACGACAAGATCGAAGAAGCCAAGCGCAAGAAGAACGTGCTCGTCGCACGGAAGAAGCGCGCCGAGGCCCAGAAGTCGATCCAAGAGACCATGCACGGCCTGAAGGACCAGAGCGCCTTCGAGACCTTCGACCGCATGTCGGCGAAGATCGATCAGCTCGAAGCCGAAGCCGAAGCCGGGGCCGAGCTCCAAGAGGAGTACACCGGCGACAACCTCGCGCATAAATTCCAGAATCTGGAGCGCGACGCCGGAGCCGAGGACGAGCTTGCCATCCTGAAGCGCAAGATGGGCTTGGCTCCCGCCGAGACTCCCTCCGCGCCGCAAGAGAGCGTTCAGGCTCGGGTCCAAGCGCCGGCTGTACCGGCGGCACCGCCGTCGGCCTCCAAAGAGGAAGACGAGCTCGCCGCGGCACTCGAGGAGATGGAAGCCGAAGCGACCGGACAGGCTCGAAAAGCCGGCCGCTAATAGCGACGGGCGTGGCGGTCGAGGAGCGGAAGCCACCTGCCGCCACGTTTGCTTTCTGCGTCACGCCAAGCCATCGGCCCGTCCGGAGGATAGGTCGGGTTTTGTAGGCGCCGCCGCATGCGGGTTGGTCTTCTTTTCGGCCGAGCGGCGTCGGCGGGGCTCTCGGGCGGCGGTCTCAGGCGGTCAAGAGACCCTTACAAAACGGTCCGGGGTCTTGCATGATGCGGCCCCTTGACCTCAGAAACGAAGCCCCTCGCAAAAAAAGGCTCCAGCGACGCCGCGTTGCACCCGCACACGGGCTCCGTGGAAGCGCTGCTCGCACGGTTCGACTCGAACCCGACAAGGGGCTTGTCGGTTGCCGAGGCGAAGGTCAGGTTCGTCAACGACGGACCAAACGAGCTTCCAGAGCCCCCCGCCCGCAGCGCGATCAAGCAGTTTCTCGGACAATTCGCGAACCCGATCGTCGGCACTCTGCTGGTGGCTGGAGTCGTGGCGGTCGTGAATGGCGCCGGCAACAAAAGCGAGGGTTTTCTCACCCGTTGGGGCGACGCGATTTCGATCGTGCTCATCGTGGTCTTGAACGCCGTGCTGGGCTACGTCCAGGAGCGTCGTGCCGAGGCCGCGCTCGAGGCCCTGAAGAAGATGCAGTCGCCGACCGCGCGAGTGCGTCGCGACGACGACGTTCGCATCATCGAGGCTCGTGAGGTCGTGCGCGGCGACGTGCTCGAGCTCGAGGCCGGAGACGCGATTCCAGCGGACGCGCGGCTCCTCCAAGCGGTGGACCTCGCGGTCGAAGAAGCGTCGCTCACGGGCGAGTCGGTTCCTGCCGTCAAAGACGCACGCGCCGAGCTCCCGAACGACGCGACGATCGGCGATCGCGCGACCATGCTGTTCGTCGGAACGTCGGTCGTCCGAGGCAAGGCGCGTGCGCTGGTCGTGGCAACGGCTCTCGGAACCGAGCTCGGAAAGCTCTCCGCGCTGATGAGCGAGCCGACCGAAACGAAGACCCCCCTCGAGCAGCGGCTCGAAGATTTCGGCAAGCGCATCTTGTGGGTGTGCTTGGTGCTGTCCGCGTTGATTTTCGTGTGGGGTATGTACCTTGCGAAGGAGACTTGGCAGCAGGTTTTGCTCGGTGCCGTCAGTCTGGCCGTCGCCGCGATACCGGAAGGGTTGCCTGCGATCACCACCATCACGCTCGCCCTCGGCATGCAGCGCATGGCCAAGCGCGGGGCCATCGTGCGGAAGCTCGCCGCGGTGGAAACCCTCGGCAGCGCGACGGTCATCTGCTCGGACAAGACCGGGACCCTCACGCAGAACGAGATGACGGTCCGCGAAGTCTTCTGCGGTGGCCGGAGCTACGACGTCACGGGCATCGGGTACGAAGCGGAAGGCGAGCTCAAGAACCCCGACGGAACCGCCGCGCAGCTCGAGTACGCGCCACTCCAGAGCCTCCTTGCGAGCGTCGCCCTGGCGAACACCGCGAAGCTCGAGGTCGGCGACGAAGGACGAATCAAGGTCATCGGCGATCCGACCGAGGGGGCACTCCTAACCCTCTCGGCCAAGGGCGGATTGCCCAAAGAGTCCGTCCTGCCGAACCATCAAATCGTCAGGGAAATTCCCTTCGATAGCGATCGCAAGCGGATGACCGTCATCACGCTCGACGCCGAAGGTCGCGAGATCGTGCACACGAAGGGCAGCTGCGACGTGCTCCTCCCGCTCTGCGTCCACCACGAGACCGAAGGTGGCACGATCGAGCTGACGAACGCCGCGCGCGTGGCCATCCAGGATGAGGCGGACCGCATGAGCTCCCTTGCGCTCCGTGTGCTTGCGGTCGCGCGCCGCGAGATCACCCGCAAGAGCATCGAGGATGCGTCCGGCGCCGCAAGCGTCGACATCGAGCAGCGGCTCTGCTTCGTGGGCCTCGTGGGAATGATCGATCCACCGCGTCTCGGCGTGAAAGAGGCCGTTCGTGCCTGTAGCGACGCGCAAGTTCGCGCCGTCATGATCACGGGCGATCACAAGCTCACGGCGGTCGCGATCGCCAAGGAGCTCGGCTTGTGGGACGAAGGCGCGATCGCCCTCACGGGCGCCGAGCTCGAGCAGCTCGACGACGCCGGGCTCGCCGCTCGCATCGACTCGACCCGGGTCTTCGCGCGGGTCACGGCCGAGCAGAAGCTCCGTATCGTGAAGGCGTTCAAGGCGCGCGGGCACGTGGTCGCGATGACCGGAGACGGTGTCAACGACGCGCCGGCCTTGCGCGAAGCGCACATCGGAATCGCGATGGGCAAAGACGGAACCGACGTCGCTCGCGCCGCCGCGGACATGGTCCTGGCCGACGACAACTTCGCGACGATCGTGGAGGCCGTCCGCGAAGGCCGTGCCATTTGGCGCAACATCCAGAAGTTCATCTTCTTTCTGCTTTCGTCGAATGCAGGGCTCGTGGTCACGGTGTTCGTAACGTCGTTCATGCCGACGTTGCCGCCGCTGCGGCCCATCATGATCCTGTGGATCAATCTCGTAACGAATGGCCTTCCAGCCCTGGCTTTGGGCATCGATCCGCCCGACTCGTCCCAGATGATGGAGCCGCCACGGAAGCCGTCTGCAGGGCTTCTTGGTCAGCGGGAGTACCTCGGCATCGGACTCGTCGGCCTCGTCATGGGGGGGCTCGGGGTTCTCTGTTACCTCGTGCCATGGGAAGTCGCCGAAGGTGGACCTTCGCGCGTGCTCTACGGGAGGGCGATTGCCTTCTCACTGCTGGCGCTGTCCCCTCTATTTCACGCCTTTTCGTGCCGATCGGCCACTCGGTCCCTGGCCTCGCTGCGGCCGTTCTGGTCCGTCCCGCTCCTCGTGGCGGTCGGCTTCAGTGCGGCCATCCATCTCGTTGCGGTGCTGGTACCGGCCCTTCGCGAGGTCTTCCAGACCTACGGAATGGGTGGGGAACACTGGCTCATCCTCATCGGGCTTTCGGCCATCATCGTTCCCGCGGTGGAGCTCCTGAAGGTGCTCCAGCGCCTCGGCATGGTCGGGCGCAATCTCGGTCCGATGTCCCGTCGCGGCTGAAGCGCGAAACCGTTCGCGCCGCGAGCGAGTTTGTCTAACCTGCTGCCATGAAGTCCGTTCGATCGTCCGTCGTGGCCGTCGTGGCCGTCTTGCTCGCGCCCCTTGCGCTCTCTGCGCTTTCTCTGGCGGGATGCGGCGGCGGAGCTCCGAGCAAGACTGCAGAGGACGAAGCCAAGAAGAAGCGCGACGAAGACTCCATCGGTGCGCTTGCCGCAGCCCAAGGGGGGCTCCCGTCGCTCGGCGGGGGAGCGAACGCGAGCAGTTCGGGCTACGAAGTGGCCCTCACGGGGCCGCTTCGCGCCGAGCTCGTCGAAAAGGACAGTCCCATCAAGCTCGATGGTGTCCTCAAAGAATGGCCTCCGCGCACACCCGCAAAGACGCTCCGCGGCACGACCGACGGCGTCACGTTCGCAGCCGGGCTCCAATACGACGACTCCAAGCTCTACGTGGCCGGTGAGATCGAGGACGCTCACTACGTGAGGACTGCACGTTTCGCCGACGGCGAAGACCACGCGTCGTTCGCGCTCGCCTTCCCGGCCTCCGGTGGTCAGTACAAAGTGTACGAAATCGCCCTATTTCCAGGCAAAGCTGGGGAGACGGCTGGGGCGGTACGCTTCGCTTCCGGACCTCAGAAGGGGCACGACGTTCCTGGCGCCAAGGTCGTCGAGGCCCCCTCCGGAAAGACCGGGCTCACGTTCGAGGCCGTCATCCCCTGGGCCACCTTCGCGGAGGCGCGTACGGTGCGCGTAGGTCTTCGTGCCTCGCTCCGCTACCACGAGGGCGATGGCAAATCGGAGCGCGGAGTCCTCGCCACGAGCCCGGGAGGGGAGGGCGCCGCGAACGATCTCGCGTCCCTTCCGACCGCCGCCGAGCGCGCGGTGGTCGAAGGCCTTCTGGAGCCCAAAGGGCTGTCCAAAGAGGTGCCGAAAGTCGAGCTTATCGCCGACGTCGCGGGGGACGCGATGAAAGAGCGCATCAGTGTCTTCGACAAGTACTTCACCGTGTGTGGCCCGGGATACCGCGGTGGAAAGCAGTTCTTCTATCGGGAGCTCTCGGGCGAGCTCACGCGGATCGAGGCGCGGGACCTGGGTGGTCGTGGGAAAGATGCTCTTCTCGTCCGCAAGCGAATGACCCATCAAGGCGTGTCGCACGAGGCCTTCGAGGTGTGGGTCTTCCCGAAAGACGAGCCCGAGACCGTGTTTTCCCAGGAGGTCGCCGTAAGTCAGGGGGCGAAAAAAGTAACGAACGCCCTCCGTGTTTCGCAAGCCGAAATCGAAGTCACCGCGGAGCCCGCCGCGGGCTGGGACCAAGCGACCTATCGGGAGCCCAGTCTCTCGGAGACCGAGCCCTTGCTCTTGCCCTGGGGCACGGTGAAATCACGCACTTTTCGTTTCGACGGAGCGAAGTTCACCAAAGCCTCCGAGGTCGCGCAAGCCGGGCAAAAGCCTGCCGATCCGCCGAAGGTCGCCGAGCCGCTCCCGAGGGACGTGCCCACGCCCGAGGTCTCCAAGGGGGGCGATATGTCCGCGCGGGTCTACGATCAGTACATCGCCGACCAGCACGTCGCGGCCGGTACGCGCCCCAAGGCGGACCTCAAAGTGCAGGTGCACGGCGACGCGCGGCCCGAACGCGTGGTCGTGATGGGTCGCGACTTGGTCGTTCTCGGGCCGGGCTACAAGGGCGGGTCGCAGTACGCGTACGCGAGGCTCTCCGACTTCGCGACTCCGGAGGACATCACCGAGGTGACCGCTCGCGACATCACGGGGGATGGGCTCGCCGAGATCGTCGTTCGTGGAAAAGTGAAGCTTTCCCCGACCGTCGACAGTGAGGTCTTGCTCGTCTACTCCGCCTCGGGAGACCGTGTGGCCCGGTTGCTCGCCGTCGAGACCGCACGCGAGAGCCAAGGCTCGCGCATCCAGGGGCTCGTGCAGTTCGTCCCGAGCAAGACGCGAGGCTTCGAGATAGACGTGAGGCCAGGCACTTCACGCGGCTTCACCGAGAAAAATTGCCCATTTTCCGAGACCGAAGCCACGGGCCAGTCGGTTCCAGTACTCCTGCCGTGGGGCAAAACGAAGAGTCTGCGGATGGTGTGGAACGGTACGACCTTCGCGAAGCAGTGACGTCGCACGGCGCACGCGTGCACGCGTCCACCGGGCTCTTGGTGCGCACGTTCATGCGACCTACTCGTCGCGGGGAGGTGGAGCGGGAAATGGACCCGAGCAAGCGCCACCCGCGCCGAGCTCGTCGCACTGTTCGGGGACCGCGAGGGCTTCGAGCAAGCGTCGAGTGCGGCAGTTCAGTGTGTCGCCGGTCGTGGGCCCGGCGAGCCCTTCTCCGCCAGAGTCGCTTCCGGCATCCACGTAGGAAAGGTTCGTGCACGCCGAGACACAGGCCGGAGGGCTGGCCCAAGGAGTCTTCGGACAGATCGCGAGGGCAATGGCGCAAAAGGCATCGCAGCGCTCGCCGCAGACCCCTCCGCCGAAGGGACCGGCCACCGGACAATAGCGGGCAGGATCGGTTTTCGCGACGTTGCCCGCGTAGGTCTGGCGGCACCCGACCGTGTTCCCGGTGCGGTCGCCAAAGAGCCCCGCCGGGAGGGTTTCGCACACGGCAACGCACTGCGGAAGGTCTGTGTATTGTGCAAACGGTCCCGTGCAGCTCGACAGGGTAAGCTCGCAGTACTTCGTGCACGAGGCTGGCGACGCATCCTGGGGCGGAGGGGGAGTCACGGTCCCGTCGAACGCCGAGGTGTCCCGCGTCGTCCCTCCGTCCCCCGCCGGAAACGAGTCTACCAAGGGGGTCGTCGAGCAAGCGGCGAGCACGCCCGCGACCGCCAGGCCAAATCCAAAGGCCCCCGTCCATCGCACCAGGCGGCGCGGTGAAGGAGGAGTCGGGGACGCGTCCGCGATGCAAAAAGAATCCAAGCTAGTTCGTCAGCTTACGAAAATTCGGCGTTCGCCGCCATGCCAAGGCCGTCCCGGGGAGTCGTGAGCGAAAATGGGCCGCTTTTCGTAGGTGACGCAGCGCCACGTTTCATCTCGGCAAGCGCGCGAAAAGGCAGTTGCTCTCAAGAACACGTTCCGTGTTAAAAACGGGAAACCGTGGAAAACACCATCGTCGCCAAGGGGCGCCTGGAAGTCCGGGGCGGCACTCTGACGGTCAAGAAGGGGTTGGGCAACAAGGCCAACCTCGAAATTGGCCCTGAAATCACCGTCATCGGTCGCAACGAGGCTTGTGATCTCGTCCTCGACGACAAGCGTGTGAGCGCCGTCCATGTCGAGCTCGTCGCAACCGAGCGGGGGGTCCGCGTGCGCGACCTCGGCTCGCGGAACGGCACGTTCCTCGGCGATACGCGCATCGGCGAGGTCTACCTCCTGAAGCCGACCCTCTTCACCGTGGGGGAGTCGCTCCTCGAGTTCTCCCCAACGGGACCCGAGACGGTGGACATCCCGGACGTTGCGGCCTTCGGTCCGCTCGTCGGCTCCAGCGCGGGCATGCGGGCCGTCTTCGAGCGCTGCCGAAAAGCGGCCCCCACGGAGCTCACCGTCCTCATTCTCGGCGAGACCGGCTGCGGCAAAGAGCTCGTTGCGCAGGCGATTCACCAAGCCTCGAACCGCGCGAACAAGCCGTTCGTCGTCGTCGACTGCGGCGCCATTCCGCCCTCCCTCGCGGAAAGCGCCCTCTTCGGTCACGAGCGCGGCAGCTTCACGGGCGCGGTCGACAAGCGCGTGTCTCCGTTCGTCGAAGCCGATGGCGGAACCATCTTCCTCGACGAGCTCGGAGAGCTGCCCGTCGACGTCCAGCCCAAGCTCCTTCGCGCGCTCGCCGAGCAGCGCATCAAGGCGGTCGGGTCCAACAACTACCGCCCGGTGAATGTCCGCGTCATCGCCGCGACGCGTCGTGATCTCGTGCGCGAGGTCAACGCGGGCACGTTCCGAAGCGACTTGTATTTCCGCGTGGCTCAGCTCCGAGTGGAGCTCCCACCCCTCCGCGAGCGCCTCGAGGACATCCCCTCGCTCGTTCGCAAGATGATGACCGACATCGGCGACAAGGACGCCTATGCCCGCATCACGAGCGATTCTCTCGAACGGCTCATGCGCCACGACTGGCCGGGCAACGTCCGCGAGCTCCGCAACGTGGTATCGGTCGCGCTCGCGTTCGGCAAAGAGGGCCCGCTCGATCTCGCGCAGCACCTCGCTCCGCTCGTCGCTTCCAGCGATTCCACGCCCACCCGAGGTCGCACGTTCCAAGATGCCAAGCGCGACGTGTTGGCCCGCTTCGAACGCGAGTACTTCACGGCGCTCTATGCCGAGTGCAGCGGCAACGTGAGCGAGATAGGTCGCCGCGCCGCCATGGAACGCGCTCATGTGCGTGGCTACCTTCGCCGCCACGGCATCGGGGACCCGAAGGCCAACGGCTGAACGTCGAGTGCCCGTGGAGACTCGGGCGTTCGAGCTCTCCTAACTCCGACGTCGGAATGCACGGCTCGTACAAACTCCGCAACTGGTTGAAATTAGGCCCATTTTTGTCGAACGTACCGTCGGCATCGAGGGGCTCTCCGTGATCGAAAAAAAACGCTAACCTCGAGCCCTGATGGTGGCGAAGACGAGCCCTGTTCCGCGAGCGCCGCGGCTCCCGTCCCTCGCCAAGTACGAGGTGCTCGGCGAGCTCGGTCACGGTGGCATGGCCACGGTCTACCGTGCCCACGATCCTCGGCTCGGGCGGGACGTGGCGGTGAAGCTCCTCCACGCCCACTTGCGTGACTCGACCGAAGTTGCGGCACGGTTTTCCACCGAGGCTCGTGCCGTAGCAAAGCTCCGTCACCCGAACATCGTCGAGGTGTTCGACGTCTCGGGCGAGGACGATCAAGAGCAGTTCCTCGTCGTCGAGCTCATTCGAGGGCCCAGCCTGCGAAAGCTCTTGTCCGACCATGGCGCCCTCCCGCCCGAGATCGGCGTGGCCATCGCTCTCGACGTCCTCGCGGCGCTCACGAGCGCGCATGAGTCGGGTGTCGTGCATCGCGACGTGAAGCCCGAAAATGTCCTGCTCGAGCATCTCGAGGCACGCAAAGACGACGGGCCTTCCCAGCCCGATCTGTCCGGAGACGCGCCGGGCGGTCGAGTGCGTGTAAAGCTCACGGATTTTGGGATCGCGAAGCTTCTCGACGCCCAAGGCGTGACGTCGACGGGGCAGGTCCTCGGGAGCCCGGCGCACATGGCGCCCGAGCAGATCGAAGGCGCCGAAGTGGACGAGCGCGCCGACGTCTTCGGCGCCGGCGTGCTCCTCTACGAGTGCATCGTCGGACACCTGCCCTTCGAGGGACAAAACCCGGCTCAAGTGCTTCGGCGCGTTCTGGAAGGGCTCTACACGAAGGCCGAACAAGAGCGTCCCGTCGTCGGCTCGGTCTTGTCGCGCATCTGCGATCGCGCGCTCGCGAAGAACCCCGCCGATCGTTTCCCGAGCGTGCGCATGTTGCGGGACTCTCTCGCGGACGAGCTCCGGCGGCTCGATTTCGGTTCGCCTCGGGCCGAGCTCGAGGCATGGTTCGACGATCCCGCCGGATACGAGGTGGCTCACGCTTCTCGAATGGTGGAGCGCCTCTGCGCGCTCGGCGACGAAGCACGAAAGCGTGGAGACGTTCTGGCGGCCACGAGCGACTACAATCGCGCGCTCGCTTTCGCGCCCCACGATGCCAAGCTTCTGCGTCTCGTGACCGGTCTGCAGCGCTCGGGTGAGCGTCGCGCGTTCGTGAAGCGGCTCGTTCCGCTGGTGATCGCGGGCTTCCTCGCGGGGACGTCCGCGTTCGGATTGACGAAGACGCTTCGTCCTCTGCGCCAAATACCCGTGGAAATCGTGAAAACTACGACGCCAGTGCCGTCCGCGTCGGTCGAGGTCCCGGACGCGTCCGTCGTGGCGCCCACGCCGAGCACGGTGCGCTCTGCCGCGCGCCCCGTCGTGGTCGCGCCGAAGGCGTCCAGTACCGCCAAGCTGCGCATGCTCGGGTTTGCGGCTGTCGTTCCGGCCCAAGGCGTCCAAATCGCCGTGGATGGCGTGCCTGGCGGCGAAGTGACCACCGATCGGCAAATCACGCTCGACGAGAAGCCGCACGAGCTCCTTTTTACCTGCCTCCAGAACATGTGCGTCCCGGACAAACGCTTCGTCGGCGCGGGAGAGGGCCCCGTTAGGGTAGAGGTCGCCCTTCGAATTCGTGAGGCCAAGCTCATCGTCGAAGGACGGCCCGATCAGAGCTACGGCATCGATCGGCGTCCCACCATGACGTTCCGCTCCGGATCGGTCGTGAACGTGCCCATGCCGACGGGCGGCCTCGAAGGCGTGCAGGTCATCGAGCTCGAAAGCCAGCGCAAGGTTTCGGTGACTCTGAAAAGCGGTGACCTCGTGAAGGCGAAATTCACCGACTGAAAAGGCCATCCCGCGGGCCGCCACCTCCGCGTCACACTCGGCCTCGAAATTGTGCGACTCTGCTCTCGTCTTGGCGAGCGGGTCGAACGGAAAGCGCCGTGAACGATTCCTCCGGGCGGTCTCCACGACGCTCGTCGTCGTCGCGTGGCTTTCGTTCGCGCCCGAGGCCCACGCCGACGTCCAATCCGAGCTCGAGAAAGGGCGAGCCGCGTACGTCGCCAAGAACTACGCGGAGGCCGAGCCGCATTTCCGCAAGGCGCTCGACCCCAACGAGACCACACGAGACGCGGCGCAGACGTCGCTCGCGCGAATGTACCTCGGAGCCATCGCCGTGGCCGAGAAGCGCCGTGACGAAGCGACCAAGGTCTTCGAGGTTTTGTTGCTCGACGATCAGCTCTACGAGCCGGATCCACTGACGTTCCCGACCGAGGTGATAAACCTGTTCATCGACACACGCGCCCAGCTTCGCGTTCGTTTGAACGCCGCGGCCGCCGATCGTGCGCGCCTCGAGGCCGAGCGCAAAGTGCGTGAAGAAGCGGACCGCAAAGCCCGCGAAGCCTGGCTTCTCCGTGTTCAGGAGCTCGCGAGCGAAGAGCGCGTAACCGTACGAAACTCCAGGTTCTTTGCGCTCGTTCCGTTCGGGGCGGGCCAGTTCCAGAACGGCCAGGATGCCTTGGGCGTAGCGTTCCTATCCATCGAGAGCACCCTCGTCCTCGGGACCGCGCTCACGCTGCCGTTTTATGTCTCGGCCCAGTCGAGCGCCCAAGACGAGTTCTCCCGAGGCGATCCCCAACGGCTCGCACAGGCCTACAAGGACCGCGCATCGGCCATTCGAGCGGTCAACTTGAGCCTCGTGGCCGGCTTCGCCCTCACGGCCGTCGTGGGAATCGCGCAAGGCCAATGGACCTACGTGTCCGAGCGATCCGAGACCCACAAGCGTCCACTGCCCCCCGTCCCGACGGGCCAAAAGACGGCCCTTCTACCCGTGTTTTTTGGAGTCGACGGCGGTGGCGTCGGGGGGTTCGGCGGGCGATTCTGAGCGCCGCTTCCGCCTGCTCGGTCGCACTCGTTTCTACGAGAGCGTCAAGGCTGCGGACCAGTGCCACGGGTTCTTCGGCGGACCGTCTTCGACCGCCTTCGACACAACAGCGCCAACGCTTGGTTTGCACGAGCGCGTTCCGGGACGTGTGCAGGTGCGGTCGAGATAGAACCCTCGGGTGTTCGGCTTTCGAGGGTCGGCCACGTCCCCCTTCGGGTTCTCGAGAGAGCGGGATTAGAGGGCGCGCCGCACGAAGATGTCCTCGAGCGTCTCCCGTTTCGGCACCACACTCTCGACGCGTGCACGGGCCTCGAGCGCGGTCATGAGGACCGCGCGGACGGCGTCGTCCCCGTCGACGTCGAAGGCCCACGATTTCCCGAGCGAGCGAGGCGACAATCCCCGCTCTCGGAGGGTGTCGAGCAACGCGTCCGAGGCGTTCCCCAGAGTGATCTCGCACACGTGGCCCTCTTTGCCGACCAGCTCGCGGATGCTTCCCGAGACGACCACTTCGCCCTTTTTCAGGATGGTCACGCGGTCGCACAAGAGCTCGACATCGCTGAGGATATGGCTCGAGAAGATGACGGTGCGGCCACCACGCTGCTCTTCCACGATGAGGTCGCGCACTTCCTTGCGGCCTACCGGATCGAGGCCGCTCATCGGTTCGTCGAGGAGGAGCATCTCGGGATCGTGAACGAGGGCGGCGGCGAACCCCACGCGCTGGAGCATGCCTTTCGACAGCGCCTGAACGGGTCGATCGATGGCGTAGAGCACGCCTACGCGGTCGAGCACTGCCGGCACGCGTTCGGCCAAGCGCTTGCCAGGCACGTCGTTCAATCGACCCGCCAGAGTGACGAACTCGCGCGGGGTCAAATAGGGGTAAATGTAGGGGTTTTCCGGCAAGAACCCGACCCTGGCCATGGCCTCGGGGGAGGGGACGGGAAGACCCAAGAGCGAGGCCTTGCCGCTCGTCGGCGAAATGAGCCCCGTGAGCATCTTGATGGTGGTGGTCTTGCCGGCGCCGTTCGGGCCCAAAAAGCCGAATATTTCGCCGCGCCGGACCTCGAACGACACCGAAGAAACGGCGTGTACGATCTTGCCGGAAAAGGGCTTCTTGTACGACTTCGAGAGCTTCTCGACCGAGAGAACGACTGGGGCTTCGGCCATCTTGTCCACCAAAGACGCTACCCTGTCCTTCGCCTCCTGCGAAGAGGGGGAAAGCCGTGCTAGAGGCTCCCCATGGCGGGTCGTGGACGGATTCTCATCGTAGACGACGAAGCGAACGCGCGGGCCGCGCTCAGCGAAATTCTGCACGACGAAGGTTACGCGACCGAGACCGCCGCCGATGGCTTCAAAGCCCTCGGCAAGCTCGAAGAGTTCCAGCCCGACGTCATCTTGACCGACGTGAAGATGCCAGGGCTCGACGGCCTGGCGTTCATGGAGAAGGCACGGGCCGCATCACCACTTGCCGTGTTCGTGGTCATGACGGCCTTCGGCACCATCTCGAGCGCCGTGCAGGCCATCAAGCTCGGCGCGGACAACTACCTCACGAAGCCCCTCGATTTCGAGGCCCTGTCGGCCGTCGTCGAGCGCGCCATGGAGAAGGCTCGGCTGCTCGACGAGACCTCGCGCCTCCGCGATCGCCTTCGCGAGCGAAATGCGTTCGGGCACATCGTGTCGGTCGACCCGAAGATGCAGGCCGTACTCGACCTCGTCGCGCAGGTCGGTCCTAGCAAGGCCAGCGTCTTGGTGACCGGCGAGAGTGGCACCGGCAAAGAGCTCATCGCCGAGGCCATCTGCGGCGCATCCCCCAGGGCCGACAAGCCCTTCGTGCGCCTCCACTGCGCTGCGCTCTCCGAGTCGCTCTTGGAGAGCGAGCTCTTCGGTCACGAGCGTGGCGCGTTCACGGGCGCGTTCGCTCGGCGCGAAGGTCGGTTCAAACAAGCCGACGGAGGCACTCTTTTCCTTGACGAAATCGGGGAAATCTCCCCGAGCACCCAGGTGAAGCTCCTTCGGTTCCTCCAGGAAAAGGCGTTCGAGCGCGTCGGCGGAAACGAGACCCTGAAGGTCGACGTCCGGGTCATTGCCGCCACGAACAAGGACCTGCTCGCGGCCTCGCGGGCGGGCACGTTTCGCGAAGACCTCTATTACCGGCTCAACGTCATCGCCATCGAGATTCCACCCCTGCGGGCCAGGCCCGCCGACGTGCCCGCGCTCGCCAGTTTTTTCCTTGGAAAGTATGCCCGGGAGAACGGCCGATCCATTGACGGCTTCTCGGACGAAGCTCGTGAGATTCTCGTGGCTTACGAGTGGCCGGGCAACGTGCGTGAGCTCGAGAACGCCGTGGAGCGAGCGGTGGTCTTGTGCGACGGACCGCGCATCGAAAAGCGCCATTTGCCCGTGCAAATCGTCCCGCGCGAGCAGCGCGGTGGCCCGCCCCAAATCCCGGGCGCAACCATCGCCGATCTCGAGCGTTACGCCATCTTGCAGACCCTCGAAGCGTGCGGGGGATCGACGTCCAAAGCCGCGTTGGTGCTTGGGATTTCGCCGCGCAAGATTCAGTACAAGCTCCACGAGTACTCGGGCGGCCCGCCCGGAGGACCCCCGCCCGTCTCCCGCGGCTGAGAGCCTGGGGCGTTCTCCGGCGCCGCTCGGGTGCACCGAAAACCCACGGCCGGTGAAGGTCGATCGCTTCTTCTCCTGCTTTCGCTTTCCCAGACGAGAGTGTCCCGTGTAAGACTTCGCCCGCCCGTTGGACGAGGCTCTCGCCCGCGGGTCCTCGGGACCGCACCCTGCCCCCGAGGCTCGATTCTTGGCATAACCGCGTTACCCACTTGAACTGGGCCGCGGTGCTTAGGAGACGGTGCGACTCCCACCGTGGCAGAACGATGAAGGGACGAATGAAGACCAAGGCCTTCTGTGTTCT
>JAYUKI010001453.1:0-1956 GCA_043764595.1 Myxococcales bacterium
AGCTCGACTTCATTCGGAAGGACGCCACGGTGCAAGCGCAAATCGGTCGCGGCAAGCTCGACGAGCTCGAAGCCACCGAGATGTCGCCCGAGCTTTCGGCGCTCTTCCGCCCGCTCCTCAAGCTGTCGCGCAAGGACCACCTCGCCTATGAAAAGGCCATTGCCGAGAAGTCCGACACGGTCAAAGCCAAAGGCGAGCTAAACCCCGCACGCAAAGCCACGAGCGAAGCCCTCGACGCGTTCGTCGGCTACGTCGAGATTATGGCCACGACACCGCAGAAGCAAAAGCGCGCCGCGGCCATGCTCGCCCCGCTCGACGCCATCATCGCTACACGCCGCGCGACGAACCTGAAGTCGAGTGGCGGCGAAGAGCCTTCGGAGCCCGATCAAGACGAAGAAGAGGACGAGGACGACGGCTCGGACGAGTAACACCCCGTCTGGCTCCACCCCGTGCATGAAAAGTGGCCCTCGTGGGCCAACAAGACGCGCCGGTTTCCGAAGGGAGACCGGCGCGTTTTGGTTCGTGGGAACCGCCATGGGGCGTTGCCGGCACCGGTTTGCGTCTCACCGAAGCCAATCGACAACAAATCGTCGCGCGCTTGTCACACAGCTCGGGCCAAGTCGCGCGCGTGCGAGCGAAAAACCTGTTCGTTTGGGCCCTGGCCACCTTCGTCTTGCTGCAGGTCGCGCTCGTCTGGATCGTGCCCGTCGTCCCGGGCCACGACTTGCCGCAGCATCTCGCCTACGCGCGGCTGCTCGCCTCGTATCCGGAGGACCCGGGGCTGCGCGACGCCTATGTCGTTGCCGAGCGGTTCGATCCTTATTGCGCGACCCACTACCTGCTCGCGTACCTCGCGCGAGGCCTGGGTGTGAACGCGGCGTGCCGGGTTCTGTATTCGGCTTACGCCGTCTCCCTCACGCTGGCTTGCGTTCTTGCGTGCCGTTCCGTGTGGCCGAAACGAACGCCTTGGCCCTCCCTTTTCGGCACGCTGCTCGTGTGGAATCCAATCACGTGGATGGGATTTTTGCCGTTCACCATGGCCCTTCCGTTCGTGCTCGCTACGATAGCAGCCTACGTGATGGCCATTCGGAAGCGGGCCTGGCGATGGACCCTCGTGGCGTGTATCGCGTCCACCGCCGCGGCGACCGTGCATGTCGTCGCGGGCGGGATGGCGCTCGTTTTCATCCTTGGGTTCGCCCTCGCCTCGCGTCGACGACGTGACCTAAAGGTCACCGCCCTCGTGGCATCGGTCACGCTTTTGGCCTCTGCCCTGATGCGACGCGGATCACCGAGCATCGTCTGGTCGGAGCTCGTCTCCGCGATACGCACGCATGGCCCATCGGAAGGAATCACCGGGTTCTTTCGCGCGTCTTTCACGACCCCCGGCCAGAAGCTCGGACTTTTGCTGGCGACGATTTTTGGCCCATTCAAGGCCCCGCTCCAGATAGCCGTCGCACTCGGGCTCGGTTTGGTGATGGCCGTTGCGATTTCCCGAGGAAAGTCGTCGACGAACGACCACGTTCAGCGCAGCTATGGGCGTGCGGCGTTCCTTTTCCTCGTGGCCTGTTGGCTCGTGCCCACGTCGATTCAGGTTCCGGACGACATTTGTCTGGTGGATCTCCGAATGTTCGCGATCGCGGCTCTCTTCGGTTGCGCCGCCATTCCGCCACGCCCATTCATGGCGAAATGGGCTCGCGGAACCCTGGTGCTTACGGTGATGGTGGCTTCGCTGGTCGGCGGTCGACAGCTTCTTCGGGTGGGCGAAGAATCCATGCCGCCCGTGAGGCTCGTGTCCCACCTCGCACCAAAAGACCGCGTCCTAGCGTTGGCCATGCACAACCGGAGCGAGCATCTCACTCCCTCGAATGCGCTCACCCACTACTTGCCACTTTACCACACCATAAACGGAGGCGGCCGTACGAGCTCGTTCTGGGGAAGCCTGCTTCCTCACCTGCC
>JAYUKI010001454.1:0-6526 GCA_043764595.1 Myxococcales bacterium
CGGCTCCTCAAAATACAGCAGTATTCGTCGTCGCCGCGCCTTGCCTCCGACGCGTGGTCCTCGCCGATATGGGCAAGTTATTTCTGAGCGGGTCCTTAGCGTCAGTTGTTCGGGAGCTTGCGCACCGAGATGGAGTACTTGCCATTTCGCGCCTGGTAGGGCGTCACGGCAATGTAGACCGTCGTGAGGGCGCCGACGGCGACTTCATCGCTGCCGAGCTGGCCCTTGGCTGCAGAATACAGGTAACCGAGGTTCGCTGCCCCTTCGGGGTCCGCGGACCCATCGGGCGTCACGACGACGTCGTATTCGCCTTCGCCCGAAATGCCGATTTGCAGGCGATCGTTCGCGGCCACGGTCACCTTGTAGACGTCCACTTCGGTGGTGGTGGCGAGGTTGCCGGTAACGACCTTTCCGCCAATGTCGGTCGCGAGGTTCGCCGGGACTCCTTGAAGGACGGCCAGATCCTGCGCGGTCGGGCCGGTGGCGTGGGCCGTGGCGCCTTCGGCGACGAGCTCCGCCTTGACGAACGTCGTGCCGAACGTGGCCGCCCCGCCCTTGCCCGACGAGTCGAAGAGCACGAGGTACTCGTCCTCGGCCGCCGCTTGCGAGGCGAAGGGAACGACGAGGTGGAGATTGTAGGGCGGCGGGTTGGGTCCGAAGAAGCCCTGTGGGGGCGCCATGACGCCGAGGATGTCCTTGGCGGTTCCGCCCTTTGCGAAGAGAAACCCGAGCGGCGAGGTCGTGGCGTTTGCAGCCACTTGCACGCGGTAGTCGACGATCATCGTCGTAGCTGCCGGAATGCTGCCCTTCGCATAATACGAAACGAGCTGCGCGCCGAGGTTCAGCGTCGCAGGTGCCGCGTTGGCGGTGAGCGCGACGGGGGCACGAGCCGTGACCTTCACGTCGTTCGGATCGCCGAGGAACGTCGTGCGGGGCTTTCCTTCGGCATCCACGTTCGCCAGGGAAAACGCCGGGGATCCCGACGCGAGCGGCGGAACGACGAAGGCGCCACCCGCAAACACGTTGGACTCGGCACCCACCGAGATGTTCACGAGGTCCGGAGCGACGAGGCTCAGGTTGTCCTTGTCGAAGGGATTGGCCGGATCGTTGTTTTGGATGGCGACGTTCGCGACGCCTCCCTGTTGGGCCGTGCCCACGAGCTTCGAGCTAATGGCCGGAATGACGGCGAACGCCTTCTCGAGCTTCTGGCCGTCGATGGTGACGTCACGGACGCCGAGGGCGGCGGTGGGCGCGATCACGAGCTTGGCCGAGATGGCCGTCGCGCTGAGGGCCTTCACTTCGGAGACGGTGATGCCCGCGCCAAAGTCGACCTTGGGGCTGCCCGCGAACTTGGTGCCACTCGCGCTGAGCGTCACTTCGATCGTGCGGTCGAGGATGCCCTTGTTCGGCGTGGCGAAGTCGAGCGAGGGCTCGACCTTCGGGGTGGTGCCAGGCGTGCCAGGCGTTCCGTTGTCGCCCTTGGTGCCGTCCGTGCCTTTTTCACCGGCGGGTCCGACCACGCCGTCCGAGCCACACGCGACGAGGAGCGCCGCACCCACGAAACCGAGAAGCGAAAGAGTCTTTTTCATCGAGAATCTCCGAACAAAAAGTGCAGAAGTTTTCAAAGGGCGGGGCGAATGCGCGTGGCAAGCGTGTACTTGCCGCGGCGGCTCCCGGGGGTGACGCGAACGAAGCGATTGGCGCCGGCGACGCTCGGCAGAACCACCGAGCCGGCCTTGCCCGTCAAAGTGAGACGCTGCGTCTGCGCGTTGTTGGGGAAGTTGACGTTCGACGAGAGCGCGATGGTCACGGGAGCGTCGGTGAAGATCGAGAGCTCGACCTCTGCGTTCGCGGCACCGGTCACCCTGTAAACGTCGGCGGTATCGGCCGCCTTCAGCTCGCCCGAGAGGAGCACGACCGGGACGGTCGCGGACGAAGCCGGTAGAGCCGCCCAGTTTTGGAAGGTTCCGCCCGTTCCGCTGTGCGGCGTGGCGTCGTCCTCCGCGATGGGCGCCTGTGCGTCGAGGGTGCGTGCACTGACCTTGAACCCGAAGGCATCGGCCGCGGCGCCGGCCTTGTCGAACGCGCTATTGGCGACCACCAGCGAGCCCGTGCCGACCACGGTGGACGGATACGAGAGCGCGACCTGGGTGGAGAGCACGTCCGCGAGCTTTCCCGACGACCCGAGGCCCACGACGAACGGAGTGAGCTGCGCCGTGTTCGGGGTGACCGAGATCACGATGAGCTTGTTCACGGCGGTCGGGTACTTGAAGAGGTAGCTCTGGAAGGGCGTCGCGATGACCTTGGACATTTCGGTGGCGCCGAGCGTTTCCGGAGTGCGCGCCGCGACCGTGAGCTGGTTCGCGTCGGCCACGTAGAGCGGGGCCGACGCCTCGTCCGGATAGTTCGTTCCGGCGAGGGCCATCTTGCCAGGCTTCGCGCTCGGATCGACGAACAGGACCACGCGTGCGTCCTTCGGGCCGATGAACGGGGCTTGCACCTGGGCGAAGAGCACGTCGGCCGAGATGGGCAGTAGCTCGAAGTTGTCCTTGTCGAAGTACTCGGCGTCGTTGTTGGTCAAGTCGAGCTGCATGAGGCCGCCTTGCTCGGGCTTGCCGCCGGTGAGCTTCATGCCGAGGCCCGGGGCCACGGTGAAGCCGCCCGTGAACGCGAGCTTCTGCTCGCCGCTCGTGACCGTGACCTCACGAAGGCCGAGGTCCGCGTTCTCGGCGACCTCGAGGAGCGTCGTGATCGAGCGCTTCTGGACGACGGTCTGGGACACCTTGGTGCCCGCTCCGAACGACACGGTCGCGTTCGGCGCGAGATCGACACCGTCGACCGAGAGGGTCACCGTGACGAGGCCGCCGACGACCGCCGCTCGAGGCGACACGAGGCTGATGCTTCCCTCCGGCGCTTTGGCCGCGACACCGGCCGAGCCGGCACCACCTGCCGTGCCTTTGGTGCCCGGATCGCCTTTCGGCCCCGGGGTTCCTTCGGCACCGGAGCACGCCACGAGGACGAGCGCGAGGATGCCCGCTGCAAGGTGAGCTTTGTTCACCGATGTTCTCCTATTTCAATCAAGGGATTTCGAGTCGAGCCAAGGAGCGGAGGCTTCGGCATTGGAGCGCCGCAACGGACCGCGCCGACTCGTATGCCCGACCCCTGAGACATGCGCAACCCAGGCGCGTCCGTGGCGCACAATCAAGAGGAGGACTCGAATCGATCCTGGGGCCCGAGCGCGCACGCTGCTCTGCGACAAAGCCGTCAGTGGCTTAACCACGTTGACTCGAAACGTGGACTTTTTGCGCACTTTTCGCCTGGCGCGGCCCTTGCTGTACGGCGAACATGAAGCTCTCGCTCGGTCGATTCGCCAATGCTCTGCTCGCCACCGGCGCGCTCTCTCTCGTCGCGTGCAGCGGCGCCATTTTCGACGAGCCGGCATCGGGACCGAGCACGAGCCCGACGCCCACGACGCCGACGCCGACGGAGCCGCCGAGCGTTCCCCCACCCGCACCGAAGACCGCCATTGCGTGGGCGACGTGCCAGGTCCCTGGAGGCCGCGGAAACATCGAGGCCGACTGTGCGACGGTCGACATGCCGGCGCGACGCGGAATGGCCGGAAGCGGCACCGTGCCCGTGGCCATCTATCGCCTGAAGGCCAAAAGGCAGCCCGCGACGGCCCAAATGTGGATGTTGAATGGCGGTCCAGGAGGCGCTGGGTTTGGCTTGGCTCCATTCGGAGAAGTCGTCGCGCAGGGGTTTTCCCAGGCCATCGACGTGTATTTGATCGATCACCGCGGCACCGGCGAGTCCGCGTTTTTGGACTGCCCAAAAGCGCTGCGCACGGCGACCACCACTGCGGACTACACGAAGAAGTGCTCGATCGAGCTTCGTGAGCAGCTCGGTGCGAAGCTCGACGGATTCTCCACGACCGAATCGGCCCACGACGTCCGCGAGCTCATCGACGCAACCGCCGCAAAGGACCAAAAGGTCTATGTGTACGGCGGCTCGTATGGCTCGTATTGGACGCACCGCCTCCTCCAGTTGCCCAACGTGCGCCTCGACGCCGTGGTGACCGACGGCAACTGCATCTCTTCGACCTGCACCTTCGACACGCCACAGACGTTCGGCGTCGACGAGGCCATGGGCGCCATTTTCGAGGTCTGCAAAGAAAACACGGAGTGCACGGCAAAGCTCGGGAGCGACCCTTCCGCTTTCGCAAAGGACCTCGTCGGCAAGCTTCGAGGCGGACACTGCGCTTCGGCGAAGCTCGCATTGTGGGCCCCGGCCGACCTCATGTTGTCGCTCGGTCCCGTGTGGGCGTCCGGGCTTCTTCCTACGCTCTATCGCTTGAATCGCTGCTCGGAAGCCGACGTTCGCGTCTTGAACGAGCTCGAAAAGAAGATTCAGGAAGTGAACCAGCGCGGCCCGGTCCCGCTGCCCAAATTCGGGCCGACGCCGCGCCCGTCGGAGCGAACCTCGAGCTCCACGGCCTTGCAGCTCCACGTCATCGCGTCCGAGATGATCTCGCGCCCCGCACCCGCTCGGGAAGCCTTGGCGGCCAAGGCTGCTCCGCTCACGTTCCAGCCCGGGGAGGACTCGTTCGAT
Organism: Myxococcales bacterium; assembly: GCA_043764595.1. GTDB lineage: Bacteria > Myxococcota_A > Polyangia > Polyangiales > Polyangiaceae > JAAFHV01. Next base: position 4,609 of record JAYUKI010001454.1, read on the forward strand.
CTCTCCTATTTCGATTCATGGCAGACGTATCCGCGGGACACGTTCGTGGACGGCTGGTCGAGCCGAGACGTTCCGTGGCTCATGATGCAGGGCACGTTCGACTTCCAGACCGTCTTCTCGCTGTCGCAAAAGGCCCTCCCGAACGTCAAAAACCCGAGCCTCCAATTCGTGAAGGTGGACGGTGGCGGCCACGGAGTCGTGTTCGACAGCGAGTGCTCGATCAAGATGCTCGAGGGCTTTTTGGCCAATCCAAAAGCGAAGGTGGACACGAGCTGCGTGAGCGACGTTCGGAAGGCCTCGCTCGACATCGACAGTCGCTACACGCAGTACTTTTTCGGGGTCGCGAACGCCTGGGACTGAGCACGCGCGGGTTGGGTATTCAGCTCGCCTTTCGCGGGCGAAGCCGGAGCTGGAAGTCCTTCGGCTTCGGCGAGACCGTGGGGGCCAGTACGAGCGGTCCCGGATCGTCGAAGTCGAAGTCCCGAACCACGACGGCGAGGCATAGCGTCGCTTCCACGAGGGCAAAGTGTTTGCCCGTGCAGCTGCGCTTGCCGACACCAAAAGGCTTGTAGGCCGCGGCCGGGCGGCCCTTTACGGCTTCGGGCAAGAAACGATCGGCATCGAACCGGGCGGGATCCTTCCATACCGCAGGATCGCGATGCACGGCATTGACGAGGAGCCCGAACGACTGGCCCTTTCGGACTTCGTACTTTCCGCCAAGCACCGTGTCTTCTTTGGCCGCGCGTGTCACCGCTGGAACCGTGGGCCAGAGGCGGAGACCTTCCGAGAGCGTGCGGCGCACGAGATCGAGCTCGAGGACTTCTTTCATCGTAGGCATTCCGGTGCCTGCGACGCGGTCGACCTCGGCTCGCAATTTGGCAAAGAGGTTCGGGTTGCGCGCGAGCTCGTGGAACGTGAACGAGAGAAGCCCGGCGGTGGTCTCGTGTCCGGCGATCAAAAACGTCAGGATTTGATACCGAATGTTCTCGTCCGAGAGCTTCTCGCCGGACTTCGGGTCCGCCTCTTCCAGCATGAGCGAGAGAAAGTCGCGCGGCCACGACTCGCGCGGCTTGCCCTTGCGTTCCTGGATCACACGGTCGACAAGTCCGAACATGGCCTCGATGTCGCTCTGGTAGCGGGCACGACGCGCACGAAAGAGCGGAGCGAGAAGGGCCGGACGCCGGAGAATGTCGATGGACTCTTGGAGGGCTCGGGCGAGCGACTTCAAGAAGGGATGGAGCTCGGGCTGCGCGAAGCTGTCGAAGCGGTAGTCGAATCCTGCAAGCGAGATGGTGTCCATCGTGAGCTTGGTCATGTCGAGCACGACGTCCACCGGAGCGCTCGAGCGACGCCAATGCGCCACCAGCGCCTCGAGCGACGAGGTCATCGCCGGGTAGTACCGCTCGAGCGACGTGGTGGAGAATCCGGGCGACAAGATGCGATGGGCTCGATGCCAATTCGCTTCGTCCGAGTGGGCCGTGAAGAGCCCGTCGCCGGCAAAGTCCCGAATGTGCTTGAGCGGCCCATCGAGCACCTTTTCGAATCGCGTTTCGTCCACGAGGTCCGCGGCGAGGTCCGCATTGCCTACGAAAATGGGCGCGCGTCCGTCGGGCATCGGGACCCGGAAGGCGCCGACGGGGCGGTAGGTCTCGGCGAGCTCCAACATGCGCGCCATCAAGCCCTCCTTGTGGAGGAGCCACGGCAAGCTGGCCACGATGGGCAGCTTCCGCAGCGTCGGGATGTCGGACAGCGGGCGAAGATTCGCGAGGGTGGGTCGTGACGTTCCGTCGGCCATAGCGTGCCTCGTTCGGTTGGGAAAGCCGTTCGGTCGGGAGAAGCAGTAAGGTACGGCCGTGCCCGTGGCTTCGCGACTCGGGTTCGGCACTTCGATGAAGCTCCAAAAATCGACCACAAAACC
>JAYUKI010001455.1:0-6525 GCA_043764595.1 Myxococcales bacterium
CGCCCCTCGAACTAGACCAAACTCTCAGGCCCGCATCTCGCAGGAGCTCGAGGGGCTGCGCCCCTCGAACTAGACCAAACTCTCGGGCCCGCATCTCGCAGGAGCTCGAGGGGCTGCGCCCCTCGAACTAGACCTTCCGCGAGTGGCGGGCCTCGGTACTTCGTGAAACCCTCTCGCCATGGCCCTGCTGATGTCCGCGATCTACGACCGCTTCATGCGCGCTTCCGAGGAAGCGTGCCTGGGTGCATGGCGCAAAGACCTCCTCCACGGCCTTACGGGGAACGTCCTCGAAGTCGGGGCCGGGACGGGGGTAAACCTGCTCCACTACCCATCGACGGTCACCCGCCTCGTGCTGGCCGAACCGGACGCGGACATGGCGAGGAAGCTCGAGACGCGCCTCCGGAACCTCGACACGCGTCGCCCCCGTGAAGGAGCTTCCACGTCGGTCGCTTCGGTCGAGGAGCTGCCGTTCGAGAGTGGCTCCTTCGACGCCGTCGTGGCCACGTTGCTCTTGTGCTCGGTCGGTGCGCCCGCGCGCGCACTGGCCGAAATTCATCGGGTCCTGCGGCCTGGCGGGACGTTCGTTTTTCTCGAGCACGTGGCGGCCAAGCCTCACACTTCGCGTCGCGTGTGGCAGGGTCGCATCGAGCCGCTTTGGAAGCACGTCGCGGGCAACTGCCACCTGACGAGGGACACCGGTGCCGTCATTGCCAAGGCGGGGTTTTTGGTCGACGATATGAAAGAAGAGAGCATGCGCCGCGCGCTCCCCTTCTTGCGTCCCACCATCCGAGGAATCGCAACCAAACCCGCCTGAACAGCGGTCGTTCGGGTGCGCTCCTCGCGCGCGCTTACCAGAGCAGATGCGCGTTCCACAAGGCGTGGGCCAAGAACGAAGCCACGAGGCCTCCTGCGCCGTACGCCGAGCCGAACCCGAATCCGAGAAGCGCAGCCTGGTAGGCTGCCACACGGTACACGACGAGGTGCGAGAGCCCGAACGCGAGCGCCGCGTACACGAGCCCGAGACGCTCCCCGTAGCGACGGGTCAAGATGCGCTGGAGGAGCCCTCGGTAGAGACGCTCTTCGGCGAGCGGTACTGCGAATACGGTCATGAGGAGGACGGGGAGTGCGTCTTTCGCCTGGGCAATTCCCTTTTCGACCTCGCGCGATTCGGCCGCCAAGAGCTGTTTTCCGGAGCGCTCGAACTCGGCAGGATGCGTGCACCGCTGAAGGTAGATTCCCGCGTCGAACGACCGTTGAGCGCTCGACACGAGTCCCATGGTCAGCGCGAATCCGGCCGCCATGGCGAACGCGACGCGCGTCGCACGGAAGCGCCCTTTATTCGGCCTCTCGCGCTCGATGAAGCGTTCCACGAGCTCGGGCACGACGGCGCCATACGCGAGGAGCGCGACGCCGATGGTCCATAGGCTTCCGTCCACTTTTCGGAGCGCAAAAAGCATGATGGGAAGGCCGAACGCGGCGGCCACCGCGGAAAAGACCACCTTCGAGGTGGGCATTTCCCCGAGGCGAACGCGAATCACCTCTTCGGGAGAAACCCCGAGCTTGTCGAGGATCTCTTCGGTCAGGCGATTTCCTCGCGGCGCACGGGCGAGCAACGTGAGCCCGACGGCAGACGCCAAGACGGGCGCGAAGAAACCTACGAGCCCGTTCGTGCCGCACGTCACGGCGAGCACGTGCGCGTACCGGGCCGCGACCCAGAAGAGCACCGCGGCGCTCGTGCCCGGATGGCGCGGCACCTTTCGCCCGAAGTCGATCGCCAGCAGAACTGCGAACGCGAGGCCGAGCGCGAGCCGCATCGGCGCACCCCGAAGCCCAGCGACGGCCATCTCGCGATCGAGCTCGACGAGCATGAGCAAGGGCACGAGCCCGAGGTAGAGTGCGGGGCGGAGCTTCGCGAAGGCGAGCGAGCCAGGGAGCTTGAGCCCTTCGGCGAGCCGCGCGCGCACCGCAGGATCGCACGCGACGGCGTGAGCCAGGGGCTCGAACGGTCCCGAGGCCGAGAGCGCGACTTCGGTCGTGGCCCGCACTCGAACGAGCCCGTCGCTCGAAAGCGCCGAGACGGCCACTTGGCTTGCCGTGCCACCCGGCTCCCGGACGAAAAGCGTGGCTTGGGAGGTAGGTAGAAGTAAGTGATCCTCGGGTGGAGGCGCGGGAGGGCCTTGGCGCGCGTTCGAAAGGCCTTCTTCGCCGTCTCCCATCGCCGCCATCTCACCCTTCGAGCGGGCGTCGGTAAAGGGATTCGTGGCTTTGGCCCCCTCATCCATCGAACGAGGGTGGACCCCCGAGGAACGTGGTAGAAGAGCAAAGTACGTAGGAAGGCAGTTCGCCCTCTTCGTCCGAAAAAGACGCGGCCCATGATCCTCGGAATGACACGCGCGGAGCTGGGACTGACGCTTTTCATTTTTGCGCTCATCTACGGCGCCGGGTTTCTTTCGCGGCTGGGCAAAGCCGTTGGAGGTCTCATGGTGGGCAAAGGCTCACCAGAAGAACCCCCTTCGGACGCAAGTGGCCATGCGACGGATCTTCCCGAGCCGGGCGAGCCGCGGTAAGGCTCGTAGACTCCCGTGAGTCAGGATCCCGGACAAGACCGCGCGGGCGAGCCCGATTCGCCGCCGCCTTCATTGGCGTCTCCGACTGCCGAGAAGGAGGGGCGACTCGTGTTCCTCACCGACGCATCGGCGGAGGCCGAGGGGCTCGCGCGAAAAGCGCGGCAAGTCGGGTATCTCGTCGTGGACGTCCCGCTCTCGCTCCTTCGTGAGCGCGCTGCCGTTCAGACGCCCTCGCTCGTGCTCTTGGACGCAGACGCCGAAGGCGCGATCGAGGTTCTGCCGAAGCTGCGCGAGACGTCCGCGGGTGAACGGATCGCGGTCTTTGGGTTTGGTCGCGAGGGCGGAGTCATTCACGACGAAGCGCATGCTCAAGTCCTCGGACTCACGAAGTTTTTCGTGAGGCCGGTCGACGAGACCGAGGTCCACACGCGCATCGAAGAGCTTCTCGGCCCGCCCGTGCCACGACGCAGCGTTCGTCCGTCCACGCCTCCAGCCGCTCCGACCGCTCCGACCGCGCCATTCGCGAGCGTCTCGGGCTCACGAGCTCCGTCGTCCCCTCCTTTCCTCCCTCCGTCGTCCCACAAGGCCGGTCCGGGCACGTCCCGCTCGGGCTTGTCCATCTCGCCGCTGGCTCCAGCGCCCCTCAGCGCGACGTCGTTTCTGCCGCCGCCGCGATCGACCTCGCTCCTTAGTCCGCTCAGTCCCGAGCTCGAGCTGATGCTGGCCGAGGCCGAGCAGCGCGTGACCGTACAGGGCCACGATTCTCCGCTGCCCACGCCAGAAGAAGAGATCGAAGCCGTCCTCCCCGCCGAGCTCCTCGACGCATTGGACGAGCCCATCGACGACGACGAAGACGACGAGCTCGATGCGATCGTCGGTCCCGCAAAAGGCACCGGCGGAGGCTCGGCCACCACTGGGGCGTCCGGTACGGGCGTCGAACGGCGCACGGGCGTCGGTGACCGCCTGACGTCCCTCCGTCGCGAACGCGAACGCGACCGCGAGCTTGAACGCGACCGCGACCGCGACCGCGACCGCGAGGACACAAACCAAGCAAAAAGCCGCGAGATCGAGCGTGAACGTGCGTCGCGAGATCTCGAGGTCGAGCGTGAGCGCGCCCGCGAGCTGCACGCGCGCGAAGCCGAACGCGAACGCGAACGTGAACGCGAACGCGAACGTGAACGCGCTCGAGAGGACTCCGAACCGAGCCAGCGAAAGGGCTACCTCGATCAACCGATCCCGTCGCACGATAGCGATCTTCCGCCCACGCCCCGAGACGGGCGACGCGTAAGTGTGATTCCGGCCCAGCGAAAGAGCCCGCTCTTGCCGCCTCGTGTGCCGAGCGACCTTCCTCCGCCTCGTCCGCGCGAGACGTCGCCGAGCCCGCCGCTCCCCGAACCGATGCGTGTCGGAACCGGCGTCGGTGTCGGCGTGGGAAGCGGCTCGGTAGGCGTGGACCCACCCGTCGGGATCGGCGGAGCAGGCGCAAGCTTGAGTCGAATAAGCCAGCCGCCACCTGCGGTCCGCGATCCGGGCAAAGGCCGCGTTCTCTCTTCGACCCACGATGCCCCGCGCGTGCTCGCCGAAGCCATTTCTGCGCGCAGCTCGGGGGCGCTGGCGTTCGCCTCGGAGGGCATGCTTCGTCGTGTGCTCCTCCGTGAGGGCGACATCGTCACGGTGGCTTCCAGCGAAGAAGACGAGTGCCTCGTGTCGTTCTTGTCCGCGCGCGGCGAGCTAGGCCGCGAGGACGCCGAAGCGTTGCGACCGAAGCTCCCCCCGTTCGGGCGTCATGCCGGTGCGGCGCTCGTCGCGCACGGGCACCTTCGGCAAGACCAGCTTTGGCCGGTGCTGCGCGCCCACGCCGAGTGGCTCTTGGGCCGCTGCTTGCGCATCACCGAGGGGACCGCCACGCTCGAGACCGAGCTCGCCGGTCGACTGAAAACCGAGCCCAACGTCTTCGGCGGCGCGCCCGGTGTGGCCACGTTCGTCGAGGCCGTCCGTCAAGTGTTCGAGCCCCAAGTTGCGGCCGAGCGTCTCGGAGGCGAACGCATCGTCTTTGGCGAGGGCGATCATCCGCGGCTCGTGATCGAAGCGCATCTCGGACAAGACGACGCGCGCGGAATCGAGGAATGCAAAGGGCGGAACGTGGCTCACGTGCTCTCCGCCTCGGAAGACGTGCTTCCCGTGGCGTACGCCCTCGTGTTGCTCGGTGCGCTGTCTGCGGTGCGTGGCCTTGCACCGGTGATGAAGGCCGAGCCGGAGTACTCCGAAGACGAGCTTCGTGTCCTCGACGAAGAGGCCATTCGCACCCGGGTCCGAGCGCGCATGGCCCACGTGGAAGAAGGCGACTACTTCGCGGTTTTGGGCATTTCGCGCGACGCTACGGGCTACGAAGTGCGCAAAGCGTTCTTGGCGCTGCGTCGCGAGCTCGAGCCTTCGCGTCTCCTCACGCCACGCACGGCGGACCTCCGTGAGGACCTCGAGCACATCGTCGTCGTGCTCGAAGAGGCCTACGAAATCCTGCGGGATGCCGCTCGTCGCGAGCGCTACCGCAGAGCCATCGAAGCCACCCCGTAGGCGCTCGCGTGGCCCGAGCCGCGCCCGAACCGCGCACGGGTGAGAACGGATTGTTCCTTTTCTGTGGCGTGGGGGGCGATAAGCGCTAAATCCACGAAAATGCGTTCGATCTCGTTCGTCGGGTGTATGGTTTTGGTGGCGTGTGGCACGGCAAGCTCCTCGCAGGAGCCGTCGAGCGACGTGCCCGCGTCCCAGCCCACGGCCTCTCCCGTAACCACGCCCACGACGCCGCCCACGCCCACGACGCCGCCACGCTCCGACGCGAGCCCTCCGGATCCGTTCGACGCGAGTGTCGCGACCGATGCAAGCGACGCGGGCACGACCGTGGATGCGGCGGCAGCCGTGGCGACCGCGTCGTGTGCCTCCGTGGCTCCCGTCGGGACGCCTCGTGCGGCGCCTTTGCCCACCTATGCCGGCACGTGTCCCACCCTCGCCGCCGCTCCCGCGTACACGACGATCACGAGCTCCGGGGCGTCTCGAAAGTTTCTCGTGTTTCGACCGACTACGCCTGTCGCCGGAGAAAAGCTCCCGGTCGTATTCCTCTACCACTGGCTCGGCGGCAGCCCGGAAGACATGGCAAACAAGCTCGCCGTCCAGGCGGCGGTCGACGCGCGCAGGTTCATCGGCGTGATTCCTGATCCGAAGGGCGACGCTCTCTTTCGGTGGCCGTTCGAGGCCTCGCAGTCCCAAGCGCGTGTCGACGAAGAGGCCGTGTTCTTCGACGATATGCTGGCGTGCGTTGGCGCAGCGCTGCCCGTCGAAAAGGAGTGCGTTTCCTCGGTGGGCGTGAGCGCGGGCGCCTTGTGGACGGGCCAGCTCGCTACGCTTCGATCACAGAGGCTCGCGAGCATCGTCTCGTTGTCGGGTGGCGTCGGTGGCACTTCGGACATCGTTCGTCCTTGGGTATCCGCCACGCACAAGCTTCCCGCGCTCGTTCTATGGGGTGGAGCGGGCGACACGTACCCGTCGCAAGTGCCCATCATGAACTTCGATCGCGCTTCGACGCGCCTCGAGAGCTCGCTCACGGGCGACGGACATTTTTTGCTCGAGTGCGTTCACAATTGTGGACACGCGGTGCCGCCCTTCGATCCGCCGCCGGCCGGGGGAGTCGTCTTCGACGCCGTTTGGCGCTTCGTTCTCGATCACCCCTATTGGCTCGCTCCTGGCCAATCGCCCTATGCGACGCGAGCGCTCCCGGCGGGATTCCCGAGTTGGTGCGGGAAGGGCCAAGGGAGCGCGGTTCCGCGCCCGTCCGCCGCCGTTTGCCCGTGATTCGTGCCTAGAGCGACAAACAGGATGACTCCCGTCGGCTTTCGCACGTTTGGCGGCGCTGCGCGTCGTTGCTCCTCCTAAGATAGAAGACTATCCGTCGTCGTCGCGCGTA
>JAYUKI010001456.1:0-1951 GCA_043764595.1 Myxococcales bacterium
CAGGTAGCCTCCTCCGCTATGAAGTCGATAAGAGACGCGTTTTCGCGGATCGAAGCGTGGATGCGTGCGAACGGCGCGGAGACGATCGTCGACAACCTCGCCCCTTGCGCGACGTACGAAGATCTCGCGCTTGCGGAGGAGAACCTCGGGTTCGCGCTCCCCGCGGCGGTGCGCGAGCTGTGGCGGGTGCACGACGGTCAGCTCTCGGAGCACGACGGTTTCTACGAGACGTACGACTTGCTCTCGTGCTCTGCGGCGGACGACGACCAGCTCCCGTTCTACGTGGAGGGAAGCATCGGCTCGCCTCGCTCGGTGTCCGAGTCGGGGCTCGTGGCGGAAGAGATCGCGTCGAAGGCGTGGCTCATGATCGCCGCGCGCGACTCCGATGGCGTAGCGGTGAACGGCGTGACGGGGCGCGTCTTTCGCGTGAGTCACGACGATTCGCCGTGCCTCTACCTGCTGGCTCCCTCGGTCGAGGCGTGGCTCGAGGACTACGCAAACGCGGTGATCAACGACGACTACCGCCTCGAAGCGGGCTTCGGCGCCGTGTACCTGTCGCGGCGAGACCGCGAACGCGAGGCGACCGACGCGGAGCTTGCGCGCGTACGAACCGCAGAAGAACGACGCCGCGCCGCGCTCGCACCGATCGAGCTCATGGAACAAGCGGTCGCGAACAAGAGCGAGTCGATGGCGGCCGATGCGCTCCGCCGCACGAACATGACGATCCGCGACGCGGTCATGGACGTGCTCTTCCGCGGTGAGCCCTCGTTCGTCGCGACGGTGTTGCGCTCCGATTTGCGCTCGCTCACCCTGTCGCCAGCGCAATGGACGACCGTGGCGGAGGGAGGCAAAAAGCTGCGAAACAACGCGGTCGTGGCCTACGCGGAGAAGATGGCCGCGAGCGCCTGATCGCGCGCTCGGATTCCGCGGGATTCGAGAGAAGCGAGGGCCACGTGCCGTTTGCCCCCTATGGGCGCTAGCTGCCGGGTGCAAGTCCCGCCGAGAGGAGGGCTCGGACGACTCGCTCGCGAGGTGCGTCTTCCCATGGCAGAATCCGTCCGATGACGGGAGCTCGTGTCCGCGTCGGTATGCATGGTCTGGATGCCGAAGACGAGCCAGCATTCCAGGCTCTCCTTCGCGCGGTCTATGGCGGTTCGTACTCCTACGCGTATCTGTACGAGCCAGGCGGGATGGCTCGGCTGCTCGAAGGCGGGCGCGCGACCTTGTGGGGAGACTTCGATTCGCGCGGCGAGCTCGTGGGTCACACCGGGGTTTTTTATAAGGGGGCCGACGCCGATTTTGCCGAATCCGGGATGTCGTTTCGGCGTCCCAAATCGCTCCCCACCACGAGCGATGCGCAGGCGTTCCAGCGAATACTCGACGAGGTCTCGTCGCGTGTGACCTACCTCCACCAGAACACCAGCACGTGGCACCCGCTCGCTCAGCGCTTCGCGGAGCGCCACATGCACGCGAAACCGGCGGGTCTCATTCTGGAGTATGTCGAGCCTCACGAACGCATCGTCGGGCTGCCTGCGCCATCGTCTCCGATGAACGCCGTGACGATGACCACGTGCTTCGGACCGGAGCCGGAGAGTGCGCCGGTCCGAATTCCGTCGGGCCCCTTCGCGGCTTGGCTCGTGGAACGATTTGCCGCCTTCGGCATTCGGGCCGACATCGTCGATCCCGGGCCGGAGCTTCCGTATTCGCTGTGCATGTTCGACCAAGCTCCGTGCCTTGGGCTCACGCGCCATAGGGTCGTGGAAGGGGAGGGAGGGAGTTTGTCCCCGCTCGTCGAGAGCCGCACCACGCTCGTGCACGTTCCAACCGACGCTCGTGTACACGTGCTCCCTCTGCTCCAAATGCAGGGGTTCCTCCCGATTGGCATTCGACCTCGGCGAGGAGCACCCCACGAGATCGTGGCTCAAAAAGTGTCCCTCGCGGGGCGCGGAAG
>JAYUKI010001457.1:0-1950 GCA_043764595.1 Myxococcales bacterium
TAGAGCACGTCGGGGTGCTTCACGAGATTGGCGAGGCCCATGGCCGCGAGCGCGACGAACCACACGGCCATCGCGGGTGCGAAAATGGCGCCGACTTTGCCATGTGCCCCACCGGGCCGATTCTCTACGCGATCGTGCTTCTCGCCGCGTGCGCCACGGTGATCGCGTCCCAGGCCCTCATCTCGGGAGTGTTCTCGCTCACGCGCCAAGCGATATCGCTCGGGCTGTTTCCACGTCTTACCGTGAAGCACACGTCGGCCAGCGCCGAAGGCCAAATCTACGTGCCGGCGATGAACGCGTTTTTGGCCGGAGCGTGCGTGGCCATCGTTCTCGGGTTTCGGGAATCGAGCAAGCTCGCGGCCGCGTTCGGGCTGGCCGTGAGCGGCACCATGGCGATCACGAGCGTTCTCTTTTTCCTCGTCGTTCGCAGGACGAGCAGCTTTGGCCCGACGAAGTCGTTCGCGCTCCTCGTCGTCTTTCTCGCCTTCGATCTGCCCTTTGTTGCAGCCAATTCGCTCAAAATCGTGGACGGCGGTTGGTTGCCCCTCGTCATTGGCGGCTTCTTCACCGGCATGATGCTGCTTTGGAATCGTGGGCGCCGGTTCTTGTCGGAGTACTTTGCCGATCACTTCGTGCCCATCGAGACGTTCCTCTCCGAGCTCGAGCAGGGCAAGCTCCGGCGCGTCGAGGGAGTCGGAGTCTTTTTCGCCGCGCGCTCGTCTGGCACGCCCCTGCCGCTCGTCCGTGTCGCGCGCCGCTTTGGCGTGGCGTACGAGACCAACGTGCTGCTCACCGTGAGCATGGACCCGGTTCCTCACGTGACGGCAGAGGAACGGTCCGAAGTCGCGACGCTGGCACCCGGAGTGTTGCGCGTGATTCTCCATTTCGGATTCATGGAGACACCTACGGTCGTTGCAGAGCTCGGGAGGGCGCTCGACGCCGCAGGCATCGCATCGTCGAGCAAGGATCGCGTCTATCTGCTCGGACGCGAGACGATCACGCCATCGGACGGCGGGCGCATGGGACGCTTCGAAGAAGGCCTTTTCGCCTTCCTGTCCCGCAACGCAAAGAGCCCCACCGACTGGTTCGGCCTGCCTCCCGAGCAGGTCGTCGAAGTGGGCGCGCAAGTCGATCTCTAAGCCAAGGCGCCCCTCTTTCGCCGTCGCTGCGCGGCATCAAGATTTCATCAAGATTGGGCTCGGCGCATTGCGACGTGAAACCCCTGCGGACTAGCTTTTGCGCCAACCAAGAGCATGTCGTCCCCAAAGATTCCTTCGCCCCCGCCCTCGACTCGCCACGGAATTGGTGGCGCCGGGCTCCACCCGCAAGCGGCCCTGCGAACCCTCGTCTGGGCGGCCCTAGGGGTTGTCTTCGGCGACGTGGGAACGTCTCCCCTCTACGCCATGTCGGAGACCGTCTCCTCGCACTTGTCCGCCACACAGGGGATCAAGGAAAAGGTGACGATGCACTTTGGCGAGTTTTACGGCCGGGACGAGGTCCTCGGTTGGACTTCGCTCTTTTTCTGGGCGATCGCCATCGTCGTCACCTTGAAGTACGTCGTGCTCATCATGCGCGCCGACAACCAGGGCGAAGGTGGCATGTTCTCGATTCTGGCGCTCCTCAAGTCCAAAGCTGAAAACCAGTTCTCGGCGCGTGGAATGACGTTCGTCATTGCCATGGCCGTCATCGGGTCCGGCCTCATTTTGGGCGACGGTGTCATCACGCCTTCGCTCTCTATCATGTCGGCCTGGGAGGGCCTCGAGGTCGTTACCCACAGGTGGTCGCCGTACATCCCCGGCCTATCCATTGCCACCTTGATCGCACTTTTTGCCATTCAGCGTTTTGGGACTGCCAAAGTCGGCGCCATTTTCGCACCCGCGATGGCCGTGTGGTTCGTCGCGCTCGCGGCCATGGGCCTCGCCAATCTCGTGAAGCACCCCGACGTGCTCT
>JAYUKI010001458.1:0-6507 GCA_043764595.1 Myxococcales bacterium
GCCTTGGTTCAAGTCGTTGCGCGTCCCACCGTTCGCGGTCGCGTTGCTCTGGCCCGAGGCGAGAATATGGTTGACCGAATAGTCGACGTATCCCGGCAAGAGGTCGTCGTCATTGAAGAGAGCCACTTGTGCCGTCAGCCCGGCAAAAGGCACGTCCCCGCTCGTGCTGGGACCGAGACGCGCGGAATACGCAATCGCGCCGTCCAGAACCGCGTCCGCTTGCCCAGTGACGGTCACCGTTCGTGGGGTATCCCAATCGTCGGTCGTGAACGTAAGGCTCGCCGGCGCGACCAACCCTTCGGTCGTATCCGACGAGACGATGGGGACGGTCACGTTGGACACGGGCCGCGCACCAAGGTGAACGTCGAAGGTGATGGCCGTCCCGCGCTCGTTCGTGCGTGTACCCGACGGAGCCCCGAGCACGAGGGACGCCGTGTCGTCGTCGACGGTGGTCACCGAGGGATCGGCGGGGTCCGAGTCTTGGTACTTCGGATCGGCACTCGTCGCCTTGCCAAGTGCGATGGGGTACGTGACGTTCCCGTCGTCGTACGCGTCATCCACGCCCGTGACCGTGACCGTTTGCGGCGTGGTCCAGTTCGCTGGCGTGAAGGTGAGCGTCGTGACGTCGGTCGTGCCTTCCGTAAGGTCGGAGCTTTTGACCGGAATGGTCACGTCGGCGGTGGGTTGGGTGCGCAGTCGCACGGTGAACGTAGCGGCGCCGCCGCCTTCGGTGGCCATTCCGGACACGTTGCCCACGAAGGAGCCGGCGGTGTCGTCGTCCTCGTTCCTTAGCGAAATGGGCGGCGCAGTGACGCCTTCGTAGCCCGATCCAACGCCCGTGGCCGGCCCGAGGCCCACGGTGTAGGTCTGGTCGCCGTCGGCGACGGTGTCGTCGAGCCCCGTCACGGTGACGGTCTTCGGCGTGCTCCAAGAGGCTTTGTCGAACGTGAGCTCGGTCACGTCGAGCTTGGCTTCGGTCGGACGCGACACCGTCAAGGGCACCTTGACCGCGCCAGTAGGCTCGATGGCGAGGCTCACCGTGAAGGTGACCGAGCCTCCGGTTTCGTTCGTAGCCGGTCCCGAGGGCGCAGAGACGACGAGCTTCGGCTCCGGTGGTTTCGTCGCGTCCGGCGCGGAGGCATCACGGGGCGTCGTGCTGCCATCCGGCTTCGGCACGGTCCCCGCTTCCGTGGGCAGGCCCGCATCGGTTTCCGTCTCACCGTCCTGAATGGGTCCGGTGGCCGTGCCGCACGCCGCGACGAGGAGGAGGAGCCAAAGCGTTCGAGAGGTATTCATACGAGCGTCAATCGTGGACTGAGGTTCGGGCAAATGCACGAAAACTTCACGCGCAAGGGATGCGCGCACGCACTTCGCCCGACAGCGTCCCCGACGCGCCAAACGTGCGTTCGACGACCTCCATCGAGTCTCGACCGACGCGCACCAGGGTGGACGTTCGCGTGCCGTATCCGACATGCGCGAGTCCGTGAACGAAGGCGGATGAGAGCGCCCGCTCGACCTCGAGCGGAACGCCGGTCTTCGGGAGGGCATCGTCTTGGCTGGGCTCGCGACGCGCGAGGATGGCAAACGCGTCGTCGTCGTGGCGCTCCCCCTCGAGCCAAGCGCGAAGCTCGGACACTCCTTTTTCTACCTTGGGCCACGACGTGTCGAGACGCGCGTTCGATAGCCCGTGCACCCCCGGTTCGACGTGCGTCGAGCGGCCCGATTCGTCGCACGACACGAGGGCATCGCCGTCGAAGAAAAGTGCATTGAAGGCCGGAAACTCTGCCCCATCGAGAGCCTTCGCGTAGGCCTCGGCCGACGGTGCACGAGCCGGCGGGGCCAAGAGAAAGTCTGCCACGAGCGCCCCGCGCGAACGGCCTTCACGGCGCGCCCAGAGAGCACGGACGTTCGTCACGCAGGCAAGCCGCGCGCTGCGCGTCACGCCGAGCCACGTGCCTCGTTTTTCGAGGTCACGACCACCGAAGACATGCGGAGCTTCGTCCCAATAGGCCGCCGCGGCCGCGGGCCTGGCGAACACCTCGTCCCGGTTCGCGAGCAGCACGAGCGGCCAGTCTGCATCGGTTCGATAGGCGAACAGAATCAAGCACATGGGTCGAGTGTAGGGTCGATCCATGCGAATATCCCGCGCCCACGGCGCCGATCACATTCAGCCGTCGTATGTCCTACGGTTGGCAAGCTGCGCTCCGGACCGGCGAAGCACTCGCTCTCTTGGCCCAGAAGGGCGCCAACCGGCGAAGCCAACCACGCAAAACTCAAAGGCTTTCGACCGAATGGGCGGTGCGTCGCCTCCAGACTCGGTGGGTCGTCTCGAAAGCCGACGCAGGCTCGGATACCCTTTGTGGGTGAGCCCTTTCGCCGTGCGCCCCTCGACCTCGTGCAGTTTGCATACATTTCCCCGAGGGAGCGCGCGCGAAGCTGCCAATGAGCCGGAGGCAAGGGGTCCGAGGGAAGAACGCTCGAGCTTGCAAGCGAGCCGAAGGCGACTCGCTTGCCTAGGCCGACCGACGGCAGGGAGGAAGGCTTGAACGAAGCGCCGATCCCCGATCCCGCGATGCTTCCACCACGCACGACGATGCGGGTCGGTGCGCCGCCATACTTGACCGGAAAGAGCATCGCGATGCTCTTCGGGTCGCTGGGCGCGCTGTCGGTTGGTCTGTTGCCCTTTTTCGGTCTCGCGTCGTTCGCATTGGCCTTTGCCGCAGTTCCACTCGCGTTCGCGCTTACGTTGATTCCAGCGACCCTCGTCGTCGGGAGCGACGGGGTAGCCGTCGAATGGCTGGGCCGGCGCATGTTCCTCCCCTACATGGCGATGGAGCATGCCGCGCGCACCGAGCTCGGGGTGAGCATCGTCGGTTCGGGCGGACGGAACCTCGACCTCCGAACGGGCTCCGCCGACCGCGTGCTCGGGCTCGTACATGCACGCAAGGCCGCCATCCACTCGGTCCAACACATGATGGCCGGCGAGGCCCTCGCCGCGGACGCGGGCTCGCTCGCGCCGGCTGGAACGCCGAACGACTGGGCCGAGCGCCTGCGCCGAATCGGCCAAGGCGACTATCGTGTGGCGAGCCTTCCGAGAGAGAGACTCTTGGCGGTGGTGGCGACGCCTTCGCTCGCCCCCGAGCTTCGAGCTGCAGCAGCAGTGGCGCTTGGCCCTCCGGAAACGGACGAGGAAGCCAACGTGCTCGGACGGGCCGTGCAGTCCACCGCTTCACGCATCTTGCAAAAGGCCTTGTGGAACGCCACCTCGAGCGACGTCACGAAGGCGCGGCCCGGGCTCGCCCGAGTCCTCGCCGCGAGTCGACGCGAAGCCGACGACCAGCGACGCACGACGGGCGGATAGCCGATCAGCGACGGCGTTTCGTGGAGGCTTTTGGTTGCGCGGCGAGCTCTTTTGCGTTGCCATAGGCCACCTGAGCTTCGCGCAGACTGGCCACGAGGACGGGGTTTCCGTTCGACGTCGCGGGCCGGATGCTGACGTAGCCCTCCTGTGCGGCAAATCCGGCGAGGTCGCCCTTGTGCTCCTCCATCCACGTGCTGAAGCGTGCCCAGAGGGCTCGCGCTTTCTCTTCGGCGAGCTTCTCGCCATCGACCACCACTTCGAGTGCTCCCGCCACGGATATCTCCTCGCGTTCGTTCATGACTCGCTTCCTTCGGTCGCTCGCCATAGACAAGCCGGTCGCCGGCTTCCTTGCATGAACCCCTTTGACTACCACATGCGCGCGCCCCGAAGTGCCCGCAGCTACGACGCTTTTCGCGCGACCATCGCAATCCACGGCTGCTCGGCTTCCGGTCTTCCGCTCGGGCGAAGGTACGAATTCTCGACCCGCATGCCCGCGGCTTCCAGGGTATCCCGCCACGTATCGACGGTGAGGTAGGTGCCGTACCGATCGCCGGAAAACCCCTCGGTGTCGCCTTCGAAGGACCTCGGATTGGAGCAGAAGAGCACGCCGTTCGGCTGAAGCGCGGCCCGGAGCGCGGCCAGCACTGGCAGAAGCAGGGGTCGGGGTACGTGGAAGAGTGACGCGTTCGCAAAGATGCCGTCGAACGCGGCCATGGGCAGTCGGAGCTCGAAGAAGCTTTGGTGGAGGACCTCGCAGCCCGAATGCGCACGGGCCATCCGAACAAAGGATTCGCACCCGTCGAGCCCCACGGGGACGTGGCCCAAGTCACGCAACGCGACGAGATCACGCCCTGGACCGCAGCCAAAATCCAGGATGCGCAGGCCCGTCCGAGGACCACACGCCTCGAGCAATGCCTCGAGGTTCTGGCGAACGTCGTGACCCTTCGTTCCAGCCCAGAACCGCTCGGCGTTCGCATCGTAGTGACCGAGCGTACGGCTGGCGATGTGGGCGAGATCGAGAGGAGTGGAACGCTTGGGCTCGGGCACGAGGCACACGTACGCCCCGCCCCACCGCGACGGAAGGCCTATTTTGCCAGAGCCTCGCCGTCCGGACGCCAAACCGCGCTATCGTGCTTGGATGCATCGTGCACGCCTCGTCGGCGTCCTTTTCGCCATTCTTGCCGCCACTTCCGCGGGAGCGGCCCACGCCGAAACGCCGAACGGTCCGGCCTTGCTTCGCGTGCTCGGGGACGACGCCGAGGCCACGCTCGCGCCCAACAAAGGCTCCGTGTCGGCCTTGGTCGAGCTTCCTCGCGAGCTCCGGGCACGCGATCTTGGCCTCCGCGAGGCGGCTCCAGGTTTCGCGTGGGTCGACGGCCGAGCCCGAATTTTGGCGTTCTCTCGCGTGCATCCGCAGATTCCCCTCGAAGTCGCACCGACGCTCAAGCTCTTGAACGATCGGGTGGGCGAAATCGTTCGATCGCGACTCGCGAACCGCGCCGGCATCGATGGACGCGGCACTTTGGTCGGCGTTGCGGACACTGGCGCCGACGTCACTCACCCCGATTTTCTCGACGAAAACGGGAAAACTCGCGTCGAGTGGGTGCTCGACTTGTCGCGACCCCCGCGCGGGGTTCACGCCGATCTGGAGGCCCTGTTCGGCGTGAAGGACGACGCGGGCACGGTCACGTCGGGTGCGGTCTACTCGAAAGAGGACCTCCAAAGGATCGTGGATGCGGGACGAACACTCGACCTCCCGACGGACGACGTGGGACATGGTTCGCATGTGAGCGGCTCCGCCGTCGGCGGTGGGGGTGGCACGGCCTACGCGGGCGTCGCTCCAAAAGCCGGGCTCGTGGTGGCGCGCATCACACGGCCAGGCACCGACTCGATCGACAACGACGACCTCGTGCGCGCCGTCGGCTTCATGTTCGCGGTCGCCGACCGCATGAAGCTCCCGATGGCCGTCAATTTGTCTCTCGGAAGCGACTTCGGCCCGCACGACGGATCCATGATGTGGGAGCGCGCGATTGCGTCCTACATCGGGCCCAGCCATCCCGGGCGGGCCATCGTTGCCGCGGCAGGCAACAGCGGCTCGGTCGCGGAACAAGCCATTCACCAAACGGCACACGTGCCCCGTGGCTCCATCGTGCGCGTGCCGATCACCTCGAAAGGGGCGTCGAGCGGCGCGGTGCAAGTGTGGGTCTCGTTCCGCGGAACGACACGCATTTCCCTCGGGGTCGACGCCCCGACGGGCACCTGGCTCGCCCCCGTCGCCGAAGGTGAAGAGAACGGCGTTCGCGCGGCCAGCTACCGCGTCGGAGTGGTGAACTCGAAACAGACCGCCGACGGCTTGATTCCGGAAGGTCACCGCGGCGCAGTGGCCGTGTGGTCCGGCACCCTGCCCGCCGGTACGTATTCCATGGTCCTCCAGAACGACGGCGACAGCGCGGGAGACGCCGACCTCTACATCCAAGCGCTCGGGGGCGCCGCGTCGAGCCCCGAGCCCACGCAGTTCACCAACGGCGTGCGCGAAGGCACCGTGAATCTTCCCGCCGCACACCCCGCGATCATCGGGGTCGGCTGCAGCGTGAATCGCGTGCGATGGCGCAGCGCCGCCGGCTCCGAAGTGGCGCTCACCGTCCCGACCACCGACCTCTTGGGCTTCGTCGCAACGGGAGAATCCCGTGACCTCGTCGACGGCGAAGTCTGTTGGTTCTCGAGCGCAGGTCCGAACGTCGACGGCGTGCAGAAGCCCGAGATTGCGGCCCCGGGCGGTATCGTTGCATCGACGGCCTCCCGCCAAGCCGCTCCCGGATCCCTGCGAAGCATCTTTACGTCTTCGGCGTGCCCCCAACGCGGAGGAAAAGCCGATCCGAGCTGCCTCCTCGTGGACGCGGGCCACGGCATCAGCGCGGGCACCAGCATGGCGTCCCCGATCGTGGCGGGCGTAGCGGCTCTGCTCTTCCAAAAGGATCCGACGCTCACCCAGGACAAAGTGGCCGCGCTCCTTCAAGCGGGCGCACATCCGTTTCGCGGACCGGCCCTCTACGACGACCAAAACGGGCCCGGCGAAGTGGACGCCCTCGGGGCCCTCGATGCGCTCGAAAGACTAAAAGATCCGATACTTTATCTACCCGACGCGA
>JAYUKI010001459.1:0-6487 GCA_043764595.1 Myxococcales bacterium
TACTTGGGCGCCATTCCGATGCGCGGGGCAGAGCGCGTGTTGCATGAGGCGCCCGGGCAAGTTCCTCGGAGATGACGCGCCCTTCCTACATCGATTCTCGCCCGATGACGAGCCCCTTTCGACAGGCCTTCCCGGGATGGTGAAAAGCACGTTCCGGGCAGATTTCCCCAGAGTTGCAGTATGTTGGCCTTCATGAACGTCCGCGAAGGGCTTTTGGGCTTGCTCGGAAAAACCCCTCTGGTTCGGCTCCAAAGCCTCTCCGAGGAGACCGGATGCACGATTTTAGGAAAGGCTGAGCTCACCAACCCCGGGGGGAGCATCAAGGATCGGACGGCGTTCGGCTTGGTCGACGCTGCACGGCGCGAAGGACGCCTTCTTCCAGGCGGGCTCGTGGTCGAAGGCACCGCCGGCAACACGGGCATCGGCCTGGCTCTCGTCACGCGGGCGCTCGGTCACCCGCTCTTGATCGTGATGCCGGACAACCAGTCCGTCGAGAAGATCGAGACGCTGCACGCCCTCGGCGCCGAAGTGGAGCTCGTCCCCGCCCTGCCCTTCGCGAACCCTGGAAATTACTACCACGTGGCGAAACGACGGGCCGAGGAGCGCGGAGGCTTCTGGGCCGACCAGTTCGAAAGCACGGCCAACGCCGACATCCACTACTCGACCACGGCCGAGGAAATCCTCGCCGACACGGACGGGCGTGTCGACGGCTTCGTGTGCTCGGCCGGCACCGGAGGGAGCATCGGCGGCATCAGCAAGAAGCTCTCCGAGCGCGGAAAAACCGAGAGCTGGCTCATCGACTGCGAGGGGAGCTCCCTCCATTCGTACGTCAACAAGGGAACCCTCGACGCGGAGGGCTCGTCGGTCATCGAAGGCATCGGAATACGCCGCATCACCAAGAACTTCGCCCAAGCCAAGCTGGCCGGCGCCTTTCGCGGGACCGATGCCGAGATGATCAAGATGCTTCACTACCTGGCCCGAAAGGACGCCATCTTCCTGGGAGGCTCGGCCGCCCTCAACTGTGTCGGAGCCGTGAAGCTCGCCCGCCACCTCGGCCCCGGAAAGACCATCGTTACGCTCTTGTGCGACGGAGCGGGCCGCTACCAGAAGAGGCTCCTCAACCCCGCGTGGCTCGCCGAGAAGAACTTGGATCCCGCCGCAGAGGACCTCTCGTTCGTCGTTTGAAGCTGGTGGAGTTCGATCTGCGTCGTGGAACGACTGGGCATGGATGCTCGATGGTCGAGCGGCAGCTCATCGGCTATTCTGTGGATGATGCGCTCCCGCTTTCTTCCGTTCGCCGGCCTCGCAGCCCTTGGCTTGGGCGTAGGTGCTGCGTGTGGGCTCGGTTTCTCGGACATCGGTGAGCAGCCCGAGGGCGGAACGGTGGTGCCCAGCGGGACGACGAAGCCGACCGCCACGACCCCCACGGATGGAAACGTCCCAGACTTGGACGCCGCGCCACCCCCGCCCCCGCCCAACGACGCGTTCGTTCCTCTGGACGCCAGCACGCCACTGGATGCGGGCGATGCGCGGCCTCCGCCCACGGTCGTGCCCTCTCGCGTCACCTTCCGATTCGAGGTCAACTACCCGTGCGCGCTCGAGGGCGTTACCGTCATCAACTGCACGCGAAACGAGGGCGTTTTCAGCTCGCCCGGTCGGTTTCGCGGCGCTTCGGCCGGATTTCTAAGCACCCCGACAGGCACGCCGTTCGGCACGCGAGGCAATTTCTGGCGCCTCGACGTCGGCTCGGGTCCGAGCACCAACGCGGTGGACATCGACGACGGCACCGACGTCATTCCCGTCGGCGCCGCCCCCACCAAGCTCACTGTCGCCGCATGGGTGAGGCGCTCGGACACCCCCCGCGCCGACGCCCGCATCGTCTCGCTCGCCCCAAGGGGCGCCGGAAACGCCATCTTCGAGCTCGGCTTCAAAGCCGACAACGACACCAAGCTCCAGCTATCGATTGGCGAAAACCTGAACAACGGCAAGATGTCGGCCCAGTCCGATCTCCTCGTCAAAGACGTTTGGACCTTCGTCGCAGCGACCTACAACGGCGACGCCGCGCAAGACCATTTGTGCTTCTACCGAGGTACCGAAGCGGTCGCCGTGACCCTCGTCAACTGTATGGATTACGGCGGTCGCACGATCACACGCGCTGCCTCCCGTTTCAGTATTGGCAATACTGCCGCCGACGGCCCGCGAAACGGTCCAAAGAAGGTTTCGTTCCCGGGCAACATCGACAACGTATTCGTCTACATTGGCGACGCGCTCGACCTCGCGGAGCTCGAAAAGCTCCAGCGCGACTGAGCCTGGATTTCGCTCTACCTAGTCGTTCCGTCGGCATTTCTCGCGTCTTCGGCCGAGCACGAGTCGGAGACGTACACTCGAGTCGGGATTGCGCTACCGCATCACGAGATCAATGCGGCCTGCGCCCGAGTGGTGCCATGTCCAAGATTGGCGAGAAGGTCGCCTTTTCCGAGAAGGCGCTCGGCACCAGCTTCGTCGAGGACGATGCGAGAGTTGACCGCCGAGGCCACGCGTAGCGCAATCTTTCCGCCCAGATTGGCGCGGAGCAACCCTGGAACGGTGTCTTTGTCCGGGCGCTGCGTGGCGAGTACCAAGTGGACTCCCGCAGCACGTGCCTTCGCTCCAAGACGCTTCACTCCCTCGTAAAACGGCTTCGCCGTGGACTTCTCGGCGGTAAGGTCCTGGAACTCGTCGATGACGACGACCTTGCGCTCGAGCCGCTCCCGCTCGGGAACGCATTCGTTGAACTCGGTCAGATCGCTGACTTGCGCTTTGGCAAAGAGAGCATACCGCTCTTCCATCACGTCCACGAGGCGCTCGATCACGGGCAATGCGTCGGCGGCGTCGTAGCCAATCGGACCATCCAGGTGGGCACCGACCGCCGAGCCGAACGACGGCACGTTGAACGTGACGCGCTTCGGATCGATGAGAATGAAGCGAATCGCCGACGGTGGATGGTAATAGACGAGGCTCGCCACGATGGACCGAAGCAAAAAGGACTTGCCACTTCCTGCTTGTCCGCCGATCAAAAGGTGCGGAGTGCTCGAATCGGAAAGGTCTCCGAACAAGACTTCGCCGCTCGGCCTTTGTCCTACGATGAAGCGACCGGGACGCTCGGACATGTAGGCGCGGCCTTCGTCGAGCAAAGGCGTCAAGTACACCTTTCGCGGGACGGCCCTGCGAATGACGAAGAGCCTTCGTCCCCCACGGTTTTCGTATTCGGCTTCGGTGGTGTGGGCGCTTGCGAGACGATGTTTGACGTCCAATGCAGCTTGATCGAGCGCGCGCACGGAGCCGCGAGGACGAATGAGCTCGATCTCGTAGAGGGTGGGGCCGACGGTGGGGCTGCCCGGCGAAGTCGCAACGATTCCTTGCTTGCGAAGCTCGCCTACGATGACGTCCCGAATGCGTTCGGCATCGCGTCGCCCATCGTCGTCCGTGGCCATAGGCCCCGCCGGATGACTCGGACGTGCAGCCCCCATGCCGCCTTCGTTGGTGGGTCGCGGCCTGGGAGCGTTCGCCGGGGGATCGTCCCGCGGACCGACACGCTCGGGATAGAGGTCGTTGCACGGCTCGCGCATCGGACACGCAGGACACAGGTCTCGGCGGTCGGTGCCTGGAGCAGTCTCGGGAGCGGCGGCCCAGCCCGCCATTTTCGCGAGCAAAGGCAAGATCTCGCGTTCGACCAGATCGTCCGCTTCGCCTGGCGAAAGCGAAGTTTCACGCAGCATGGGCAAGAAGCGCAAGACGACCGGAGTGGCCGAGAGGCTCGCCGAAGCCTTCAACATATGCCTGTAAAGCGCGACCTGGGCACGATCGAGCGCATGATTGGCTTCGTCCGTGAGCTTGTACTCCACGATCTCGAGCGAACCATCGGGCTCTCCGTAGAGTGCATCGAGAGTACCCTTCAAGACCGTGCCGTCCGCCAGAGTGCACTCGAGGGCCTGTTCGCTATCCCGAACGAGCAAGGCGAGTGCATCGGCCGGACGCCCCGAAAATCGGGCAAGGCGCGCCGCGAGGTGACGAGCGAGCTCTCTCAGCGCCTGGGCGAGATCGTCGAGCTCACCGGGCATGGTCGAGAGTGTCGCGTCGGCGTCGAGCTCGTCCACCAAGAGCCCCAAAAGCCAATGCCGAAGCGCGGCGTCGATGTCGTCGAGTGCCGCCCCTGACTCGAGCCGTGACAGCTCTCCTGGCGGGGTCGCGATGGTCTTGCCAAACCGATCGACGAGTCGATGGAACGCCCCTCCGAGGCAAGACGATCCGATTGGAAATGCCACGGCCGCCTCGCGCAGGCGGCCGAGTGCGAAGATTCGAGGGCACCGCAGCGCATTTCGTACTTCGGTAACGGAAATGGACGAGCTCACGAGGTCACCTCTGCAGTCGACCCATCGACGGCTATCGGTGGTATCGCCAGTATCGAACGCCCATACCACTTCACCTCCGAGCCGAGCTCTTCGAGCGCAGACACGACATCGTTGCGCATAGTGCCAGGCCGCACGCGGGTGACCTCGCGGACCAGCCGTTCGAGCGAGCAGACGCGAAGCTGGGCGAGACAGGCGCGCACGACAGGAGCGGTCTGGGTGGTCTCCCGCTTTCCCTCGGCGGCGGTTTTCGTCGTGCGCTTTTTCCCCGTTGGCTCCGGGACCGCTTGGGGCGGCACGTCGGGGCTTCCCTCGGTGGTTGTTCCCGGAATGGCCGGAAGCGAAGCGGCCGCAAGGATGCGAAGCGGGGCCCATGTGTCGATCTCGAGGCTCTCTCCGAGCCAGGCGATCACCTCCGGTTCGGTGATCGGCTGGCCGGAGGCATCCTCGATGTCACGCGAACGGGCCGCGGACATGAACGTCTCGAGAGCCAACAGGCGCGCGGCATCTTCACGCTCGAGGGACAGCCAAAATGCACCGTTTCGGACGAGCTCGCCCTGACGCACGATGGACTGCTTCCACGTCGGAGGGAACTCGTGCGCGCGCTCTCTCACCACCACGAGAGCCCGCTCCTTGCTCATGGTCGACGCAGCCTTTTCGAGTGCAGAAAAGGCCGATTTTCCCTGGACTTGATGGACGATGCACACCGCGACGGACCGGCCAATCGAGCGAAGCTCCACCTGGACGGCGTTCCGAACATCGACCTTCGTGACCCTGAGCGAAGGAACCATCCGGAGAGCGCCGACCAAGCCGGCCACGAGCCTTGCCGGATCCGCCGGACGTCGGTCCGCACCGGCTTCGTCGAGCGTGCTTCGTGCTTTTGCGACGTGGGATTTCCACGCCGCAAGCAGAGCCTCATGGCGCGATTCTTTACCGTCTTGTTCGGGCTCGCGCGCCGTGGGCGGCGCGATATCCGAGCCCTCAAGCTCGGGGCCCTCCACGAGGGCCTGGCGGCACGCGATCATCAGCATACGCGGAGTCATGCCCGGCGTCTCGCACCAAGCTCGCACGCGTCGGTCCCCGAAAGGCCAAGGAAACGCCTCAGGACGGCCGACGATTTGTTCGGACCAGAGGCGAACGAGCTCGCGCACCTCGTCTGGCCGGGGCAGTGACACGAGCTCGGTGCGCGCCGCGAGTCGGGTTTTGTGCGCTTGGCCGAGCGAGGGTTCGATCGTGGTCGTCCATTCGGTGTCGAGCGCCATCTGAACGATGACAAAGCCCCGCATGGTGTCGAAGAGCTCCGCGACGAGGTTGGCGTAAGCGCGCACACGGTGGCCGGTGCCCTCCGGATCCATCAGGTTCTCGAGCTGATCGAAGACGAGCACGATGGGCGCGCCAGGCGCCGCAAAGACGCCCAACGTTTGGAGGGCCTGGGCGACGCGCTCGTCGCCGAGAGAGCCCGCGACGCCGAGCCGTGCCACCTGTGCCTCTTCGAGCTCGCGGCCCCCGAGCCATGCGAGAGAAGCGCGCTGCGAAGGACCAGGCAGGAACGGAGTGCGAAGAAGCCTAGCGAGGTAGGTTTCGTCGATTTCGGGATGCTTGCCAATCAGCTCTTCGAGCGCTTCGTCGAGCAGCGCTTCGCGCTTTCCCGAGTCGAGCGCGGTGCACTGGTCGAGGTACGCGCGTGGCATGTGCGGCGGCTCGCCGTGGAGCTGCGCGAGGGACGCCCCCACCAAAGCATCGAGCTGCCGGAAAGGAACGCCGTCGGTCGCCGATTCGAAGCCGAGCGCCTTTACGATCTCGCTCAACACGTAACGAGGGGTCATCTCCGAACCGACGATTGGACGAAGCAGCACGAATACGGCACGCGGCCCGAGCTTGCGCCGCAAACGGGCAAAAAGATGCGTCTTTCCAGCCCCTGCGGAGCCGAGCAACAGCAGGCTCGAGCTGCGAAGCGCACCCTCCGATCGTGCCGTTTCGCGGACGTCCGTGATGGCGCTCACGATGGCATCGGACGCCTTCGCGTTCAGCGTCGGGAGATCGATGGGAGCCTTGGCCCAAGGGTCCGCATGGTTGTGCTCGAACGGCGAAAAGGAGCT
>JAYUKI010001460.1:0-6482 GCA_043764595.1 Myxococcales bacterium
CTCGTGGAGCGAGTTCCAGCCGCTCGGCGTCACGGCGGGCATCACCCCGTTCAACTTCCCCGTCATGGTGCCGCTCTGGATGTGGCCCATGGCCGTGGCGTGCGGCAACTCGTTCGTGCTGAAGCCCTCCGAGCGTGATCCATCGAGCGCCCTTCTCGTCGCCCAGCTCGCGCTCGAAGCAGGTCTGCCCCCGGGCGTCCTCAACGTGGTCAACGGCGACAAAGAAGCCGTGGACACGCTGCTCGACGACGCTCGCGTGCAAGCCATAAGCTTCGTCGGCTCCACGCCGATTGCGGAATACATCTATTCGCGAGGCTCTGCGAAGGGCAAGCGCGTGCAAGCTCTTGGTGGCGCGAAAAACCACGCGGTGGTCATGCCGGACGCCGACATCGACAACGCCGTGAGCGCTCTCATGGGCGCGGCGTATGGCTCGTGCGGCGAGCGCTGCATGGCCATCCCCATCGTCGTGGCCGTGGGCGATACCACCGCCGACGCCATCATCGCCGGCCTGAAGATCGAAATCGCCAAGATGAAGGTCGGCCCTGGCACCGACGCAAAAAACGACATGGGCCCGCTCGTCACGAAGCCTCACTTCGAGAAGGTGAAAGGCTACGTGGACCAGGGCGTCAAAGAGGGCGCCAAGCTCGTGGTCGACGGTCGCGGAGTGAAGGTTCCAGGACACGAAAACGGCTATTTTCTCGGGGCGTGCCTATTCGACGACGTCAAGCCCGGCATGGTGGTCTACGCCGAAGAAATCTTCGGACCCGTCCTCGGCGTGGTGCGCGTCAAGACACTCCAAGAGGCCATGGATCTCATCAACGCCCACGAGTACGGCAACGGCACGTGCATCTTCACGCGTGACGGCGAGGCCGCGCGCTACTTTACGGACAACATCCTGGTCGGCATGGTCGGCGTGAACGTGCCCCTGCCCGTTCCGGTCGCGTACCACTCGTTCGGCGGCTGGAAGCGGTCCATCTTCGGCGATTTGCACGCCTACGGTCCGGACGCGGTTCGGTTCTACACGAAGCGCAAGACCATCACGCAGCGTTGGCCCTCGGCCGGTGTGCGCGAAGGGGCCGTGTTCAGCTTCCCCTCGACGAAGTAGTCGCAAAGCATTCTCGAGCCTCAGAGCGCCGAGTAGGTTTTCGGACCGAGGATTTCGCTGGGTTAGCAAGCCTCGCTAGGAGCGACGACGACGGATACGACCCTTGGAGGTCCCCGACGGGGGACAACCCGAGGCGACGCTAAACCTGCGAAAGCCGACGGGATTCAACCCGTTCGGCGCTCTAGGGAGAGGCCGACGCGCCATTCGTGGCGGGCCGGCCTCTTCGCCTTTTGTTCGGTCGCGAGCGCGGGTGCGCGCCCCACGACGTAGGCTGTGGTGTGGCTCCGGCGCGCATCTCCCTCCGGTTCGGTACGCCCCACCATGGGTGGCTCGACGTCGCGCTCGTGCATCGCGACGAACAGAGCGGCAGGCTCGACACGCACGCGATCGACGTCTCGGACGTCCCGTGCGACTCGCTCGCGCAGCTCGCCGACGCCGCTTGTAGCCTGCTCGAAGGGCGCGACGAAGCGCGTGTGGATTGGTCGCTCGAGCCCGCGTTCGACGTGTGGCTCTTCCGCCTGACGGAGCCGGATTGCGTCGAGCTCCGGATCGGGACGGAGAGCTCCCGCGAGGCCCCGAAGCTCTTTGCGGTCTCGTCCGCCTCCGAGCTCGCGACGGCCTTTTGGCGCGGAATGCGGCGCTTGGAGAGCGACCCCATTTGGCACGATACGCGGGCCTTGGAAGCGTGGTCTTCGGCTTTCCCGACCGAAAAGTTGGCCGCGCTAGGACATAAGCTAGAGCGCCGATCAGGTTTTCGGACCCAGGATTTCGCTGGGTTGGCAAGCCTCGCTAGGAGCGACGACGACGGATACGACCCTTGGAAGTCCCCGACGGGGGGCTCTCGTATCCGATGAGGAGCGACGATCCTTGAAAGTCCCCGACGGGGGACAACGCGAGGCGACGCTAAACCGGCGAAAGCCGACGGGATTCAACCTGTTCGGTGCTCTAGGGCGATGATCTCTCGCGCCGATTGAAGCTTCCTTGGCCCTCGTGCTCTTCTCGTTGCGCGAGGACGGACCTTCTCCGCTCACGCACTTTCTTGAACCCCCGAGAGGTCGCCTTGTCCCATCACCGCACCGTCGAGACCCTGATGACCACCGACGTGCTCACCATCGAAGAAGGCGAGCCCATCGCCAAGGCGCTAAGTGTCATGGCAACCGCCGTCGTCCACCACCTTCCGGTCGTCGACAAAAAGCGCCGTCTCGTCGGCCTCGTCTCCGATCGCGACCTGCTTCGAGGCCTCGCCGGCGACAAGAACCGAACCGATCCGGTCGGCTCGGTCATGAGCCGCGACGTGCGCACGGCCTCCGTAGGCACCCACGCCCACACGGCGGCGCGCTCGATGCTCGAAGTGGGCATTCACTCGCTCCCAATCCTCGGGGACGACGGAACGCTCGTGGGCATGGTCACCGCGAGTGATTTCTTGGCCATCGCCGAGGCCGCGCTGCGTGGAGTCGAAGTAACCAAAGAAGAGCGCTGAGGGTTGTCTAGTTCGAGGGGCGCTGCCCCTCGAGCTCCTGCGAGCGGTACGGGCCTGAGAGTCCTCGCCTTCTCCGCTTCGCTACGAAGTCTGCGGGGGTCTCCACCTCGCAGACTCGGCCTCGACCCGGCCCGAAGACGTGTCACCCTGCGGGACGCGTTGTCCGCGCTGAGCGACGACGACGGATACGACTCTCGTATCCGAGGAGGCCCCCCCCGTCGGGGACTTCCAAGGGGAGAGTCCTCGACTTCTCCGCTTCGCTACGAAGTCTGCGGGGGTCTCCACCTCGCAGACTCGGCCTCGACCCGGCACGAAGACGTGTCACCCT
This sequence comes from Myxococcales bacterium, assembly GCA_043764595.1. Classification (GTDB taxonomy): domain Bacteria; phylum Myxococcota_A; class Polyangia; order Polyangiales; family Polyangiaceae; genus JAAFHV01. Next base: position 2,914 of record JAYUKI010001460.1, read on the forward strand.
GCGGGACGCTTCGGACGCGGGGCCCGAGGAGATCCGTTGGCGTTTCTACGCGAGCTCGAGCGTAGATTCGGGGGATCCGCGCGCAGACATAGCTTCGCTATCTCGAGCCTCTGGCTTCCGGGACCTTCCGAGCCCAATTTTTTCGTGCCCAATCGAGGCCGAACAAAAGAGGGGCCCCGAGGGCAGAAAGGGCCACGACTCCAGGTGAAACGGGGCCGGTTCCGAGGGCTTCGTTCACGGGTCGCACGTAGAGCACCGCATAGATGAAGGCCAGCTCGATGGCCACCCCGATCACGAACAAGGGATTGCGAAAGAAGCCCCAGTCGAGCCCGGAGCGCCGTTCGTAGCGGCGTCCGACCAGATTGCCGATTTGCCCGAACACTACCGAGACGAGAGTGATCGCCGTCGCCGAGCGGTAAAGGGGATTCGTTGCGGCGAGCGACTCGCCATAGTGCCAGCCACCGCGACGGAGCACGAAGAAGAACATGAACATGGCCCAGGCGGACTGCACGAGCCCCAAAAATACGTAACTCCGCACGAGAAGCTGCGTGTCGAGGAGCCTGCCCTTTCGGCCACGTGGCGGGCGGCTCATGGCTTCGCCGTCGGGGGGCTCTTGTCCGAGGCCGATGGCCGGCACGAGGTCCGATCCGAGATCGACCGTGAGGATTTGAATGACCGTGAGACCCAGTGGAACGGGCAGCACGACGTACGCCAGGAAAGGCACGATCTCCGGGACGTTGCTCGTGAGCACGTAGCTCGTGAACTTCCGTATGTTCGCGAACACCGTGCGCCCCTCCTCGACTCCCGCGACGATGCTCGCGAAGTTGTCGTCGAGCAGCACGATTTGGGCGGCCTCGCGCGCGACGTCGGTCCCCGTCACTCCCATCGCGATGCCCACGTCGGCCGCGCGCAACGCGGGGGCGTCGTTCACGCCGTCCCCCGTCATGGCCACGAGCAGCCCCATGCGCTTCAGCGCTCCTACGATCTTGAGCTTCTGCTCCGGGGTGGTGCGGGCAAAAACGAGCGCTCCCCGCTCGAGACGCAGCACGAGCGCGCTCTCGGACAGCGCCTCGAGCTCGTCGCCCGTGACGACGGCATCGTCTCCTTCACCACGCATCGGGCCAAAGATGCCGGCCTTCTTCGCAATCGCACGGGCGGTGTCGGGGTGATCCCCAGTTACCAGAATCACTCGGATTCCGGCCGCATGGCACTTTTCGAGGGCGAGAGGCACCTCGTCACGCAGGGGATCCGAAAGGCACAAGAACCCGTGCAGCTCGAGGTCTCGCTCGATCGTGGCCTCCGGAGAGGACACCTCGCTCGGATCGAGCTGCCGCGACGCTACGGCGATGATGCGTAGTCCGTCCGACGCGAGCTTCTTCACCGTGGCGTCGCCCGCGGCCGCAGCCTCGGCGCCTCCGCGAACGTGCGGCCGAACGGCCTCCCACGCGCCCTTCATCGCGAAGAGACTCTTGCCTTCGTGCGTGAACACGCCCGCCGCGCGCCGCCTCTGCACGTCGAACGCGATGCGCCTCGACACGTCCCGTGAGAGGGCGAGCGGATCGCCTCCGAGCTTCACGAGAGCCTCTGCCGCCGCAACGTCGAGTGGATCGCCCGTAAACGCCGTGCCTCGCGTGTGGATCTCCGAGGCAGCCACGGCGACGCAGAGAAGCTCTCTGCGCCGCGCATCGTCGAGGCTCTCGCCCGTGACCGCCGAGACTACGTCGGTCACCGCGAGCTCGTTCTTGGTAAGCGTTCCCGTTTTGTCGGTGCAAATGACCTCGACCGAGCCGAGCGCTTCCACGGCATTCAAGCTCTTCACGAGGACCTTCTTCCTCGCAAGACGAACGCCCCCCATGGCGAGAGCCAACGTCAGAGTCGGAAGGAGTCCTTCGGGCACGTTCGCCACGATGATGCCGAGCATGAAGACGACGTTCACCCAGAGTGGTCTTCCGATGGCGACTCCATAGGCGAAAAAGGCGCCCCCGAGACCGACCGCGACGAACGTGAGGATGCGCACCATGCGCGACACTTCGTCCTCGAGGGGAGTCGGTGGCCTCTTCACGCCGACGGTCAGCGCCGCAATTTCTCCGAGCTCGGTGTGCCTACCTGTCGCGAAAACCACGGCCGTGCAGGAGCCGCGCACCACGGAGCATCCCGCGAAAACGAGGTTCGACGCATCGACCTTCCGGCCTTTGCTCACGGGCGTGGGAGAGAGACTCGCATGGCGTGACTCGCCGGTGAGCGGAGCGTTGTTCACGAGCAAATCGCTGCTCGACACGAGACGCGCATCGGCGGGCACGCGGTCTCCCTCGGACAACTCGAGAACGTCGCCAGGCACGAGGTCCGCGACGAGCACTTCGGCCTCGGCACCGCCACGTCGCACGGTGATGCGAGCGGGGAGCATGTTGCGTAGTGCATCCATCGCACGCTCGGCACGAATCGCTTGCGCATACGTGAACAGCGCGTTCAGCACGGCCACTGCGACGAGCGCAAAGCCGAGAGTGCCCATACCCTCCCCCGGCTGCATGCGGTCGGCGACGAAACAGAGCGCGGCCGACACGTCGAGCAGGATACTGAAGAGGTTCACGAACGGCTTCACGAGGAGGCGGAGCCACCCGAACCGTGGCGGCGGCGCGAGCGTGTTCGGGCCGTGCTCGAGGAGGCGCCGTGCGACCTCGTCCGGAAGCAATCCTTCGGCACGGCTCGAGAGAACCCCGAAGGCCTCATCGACCGACAGCGCCTGAATCGGACGTTCGCTCACGCAGCCGCCCCGACAAACGACCGCAGCACGACTCGGCCACATGGGCACGATGCCATGCCAAGAACGAGCACGAGCTCTGCGACCGGACGACTCACGGGTCGCAGTTCCCGAGTGTGAGCTTCATCCCCTGGTGCGAGCTCTCGAATCCCAGGCGTGTGTAAAACACGTGCGCGCGCGTCCGGCGCTTGTTCGACGTGAGCTGGATTCGAAAAGCCGACCGGGCGCGCGCGCGGTCGATCGCGAAACGCATCATGGCCGTGCCTATGCCGCGACCCCGAAACGCCGGGTTCACGATCACGTTTTCGATCTGAGCCACCAGCCCGCCCCGATAGGCGACGTGCCGGACGAACGTGAGCTGGAACACCCCGACGACCGAGCTCGAAACCTCGGCGACGAACAGCGCGTTGTCGTCCGTGGTCGCTTGCATCGCATCGACGTACGCTGGATCGAACGCGTCCAGAGCACCGTCGACGTCCCGTTGGGTGCCCTCGTCCGGAAGACGGAAGAGGGGGACGAGCAAAGGAAGGTCCGCCACTTGGGCGCGCCGCACGATCGGGGAGGGCGTCTCCATCGGCGCACCTTAGCAAGGCTCCCCGATGGGTCCACAATCCGCCAAGCGTGCCATCGAAACGATGGCACGCCTTCAATTGGATGGAGGCACGAGGCCTTCCGGGTGAGGCTCAGGTCTTCAGGCTGTCCCGGAAGTCCCGGACTTTGGCGAGAAGCTCGCTCACGATTCCGTGTTTCTCGGCGTCCGAACGGTGGTTCGAGGAACGAAAGTGACTCGTTTCGTGAATGCTCTTCTCGA
>JAYUKI010001461.1:0-1943 GCA_043764595.1 Myxococcales bacterium
ACCCACTTGAACTGGGCCGCGGTGCTTAGGAGACGGTGCGACTCCCACCGTGGCAGAACGATGAAGGGACGAATGAAGACCAAGGCCTTCTGTGTTCTCTCGATCCTCTCGGCGCAGGCGGCTTTCGTCGGAACGGCATTCGCGCAGCCCGCGTCCGCCTCGTTCGGCGCATCCGCGAGCCCGGGAGGCGCATCCGCGACCGGCACCGGCACGTCCGGCGGGCCTTCGGCAGCTCCTCAGGGGCCGCAAGTGGGGCCGACCGCGGACGAAGAATGGGCGGAGCGCGATCGCAAGCTTGGCGAGTCTCCGACTCTCATAGGGGGCGTCGGTCTCCTTCACATGCCGTTCGCCCAAGGCGGCGCGCCCGGACAGTTTCGGGTCGCGTTCACCGCCGAGACGTTCGCCGCAGATTTTCTCTGCACCGCGGCCCAGCCTTGCCGTAACCCGCGCGGTGGCGGGACCCTCACGGCGGCATCTCTCAGCCACATCGGAGGGACGCTCTCCCTCGACGTGCAAATTGCCAAGTCGCTCGAAGCGTACGGTTCGACCGGCGGCTACGCGAACTCCAGCGAGCAAAACCGTCCTTCGCTCATTCAGGTCCTCGGAGACACTCAGCTCGGCGTCAAGCTCCACACGGCCGTGACGAAGGTGATCCACGTCGGTTTTGCCCCCGAGCTCTGGCTCGTGAACGGCACGGGCTCCGTTGGCCTCCTCGGGGGTGGCACGAGCGCCAAGTTCCGCGGGCTCGCCACGGCGGACCTTCGCGAGATGAAGAAGTCGATCCCCGTGCGGCTCGGCACCACGCTCACGTACTCCGTCGACAACACCGGCGAGACGCTCACGGACGTCGAGACCCTCCGCAAGGAGCCCGTGACCCGCATCGAGCGCTTCGGGCTGCGCGTCAACCGTGTCGACCACTTCGACATCAACATCGGCGCCGAGGTCTTTCTCCTGAAAGAGAAGCTCCGACCCTTCGTCGAATACGGCATCCAGATTCCGATCAACCGGCAGGGCTACGCGTGCAAGCTCAGCAACCCGAGCCGCGACAAATGCCTCGCGAACGATCCTATCGCGCCGAGCACCCTCACCCTGGGTGCCAGGGCCATGCCTTGGAAAAATGGCTTCGCCGTCACGGCGGCCTTCGACATCGGCGTCACTGGCACGAGCAACTTCATCGAAGAAGTCTCGCCCGTAGCTCCGTGGACGTTCTACCTCGGCGCCGGCTGGGCATTCGACACGAAGGACCGTCCTCCGGTCGAGACCGTGCGCCTCGTCGACCGTCCGGTCGAAACCAAGGCCAAGGGCACGCAAATCGCGGGCTTCGTGCACGAAGCCGACAAGCCCGACGCCGTGGCGAACGCCATCGTCTCGTGGGACGAGCACCCGCAGTGGACCTCGCTCGCCACGGGCGGTGACGGGCGCTTCACCACCCACGAGCTCGAGGGCGGCACCTACGGCTTTACCGTCAAAGCCGAGGGCTACAAGCCCGGCAGCTGCAAGGCCACTCTGGCTGGCACCGGCGCTGGCACCGGCGCCCCCGGCGCGCTGGTTCAGCTTGATTGCCCCGTCCAAGCGCTTCCGCGCCTCGGCGTGGTGGTCGGTCACGTGAAGGACGACACGGGCCCCGTCCGAGGCGCCACGATCAAGCTCGTCGACGCTCAGAAGAAGACGCTCTCCGGCAACGGCGACGACTCGGGTGCATTCCGCTTCGGTGAGGTTTCGCCGGGCACCGCCCAACTGACCATCGACGCCGAAGGCTACCTTTCGTACGTCGGCTCGACCGACGTGAAGGCTCGCCAGGACAATCCCGTAGACGTCGTTCTTCAGAAGCGTCCGAAGAACGCGCAAGTCACGGTCGGCAAGAACGAGATCACGATCAAAAACCAGATCCAGTTCGCGCTCGACTCGGCTCAGATTCTCCCCGCGTCGACCGGCCTCCTCAC
>JAYUKI010001462.1:0-24017 GCA_043764595.1 Myxococcales bacterium
CTCGACGAGAACGAGGTCAAAAACTACCTCCAGCTCGAGAAGCTCCGCGAGGGCATGTTCTGGGTGGCGGGCGAGCTCTTCGGCTTCACCTTCGCGCCGATCACCGACGTCCCGGTCTATCACCTGGACGTGCGCGTCTGGGAGGTCAAGAACAAGGCGAACCAGCGCGTCGGGCTCTGGTATTTCGACCCGTACGCGCGGGCGGGCAAGCGGTCGGGAGCGTGGATGAACGCTTACCGGATCCAAGAGCGCTTCCGGGGCGAGGTGACCCCCGTGGTGAGCAACAACGCGAACTTCGTGAAGGGCAAAGCGGGCGAGCCGATCCTCATCAGCTGGAGCGACGCGCGCACGCTCTTTCACGAGTTCGGCCACGCGCTGCATGGGCTCTCGTCGAACGTGAGCTATCCCTCGCTCGCAGGCACACGGGTGGCGCGCGACTACGTGGAGTTTCCGTCGCAGCTCCTCGAGCACTGGGTCTCCACGCCGGAGGTCTTGAACACATACGCGCTCCACCACCAGACCGGCGCGCCGATGCCCAAGACGCTCGCCGCAAAGATCGAGAAGGCCGCCACGTTCAACCAGGGGTTCAACACGGTGGAGTACCTGAGCGCGGCGCTCGTCGACATGAAGCTCCACCTTGCTGGCAGCGCGGCGATCGATCCGGACGACTTCGAGCGCGAGACGCTGAAGTCCCTCGGCATGCCCGGCGAGATCGTGATGCGCCACCGCACCCCGCAGTTCAGCCATGTTTTCTCGAGCGACGGCTACTCCGCGGGCTACTACAGCTACCTCTGGTCCGACACGCTCACCGCCGACGCGTTCAACGCGTTCGTCGAAGGGAAGGGACCCTACGATCCGGCCGTCGCCGAGCGGCTGCGGAAGAACGTATTCTCGGTCGGCGACACGGTGGATCCCGCCGTGGGGTACCGTGGATTTCGCGGTCGGGACGTCGATACGAGCGCGCTCATGAAGAAGCGCGGCTTTCCCTTCAAGGTCCGCCCGGCGGGGCAGGTGGTCGCTCCAGCGGTCAAGGCCAAGTAGCAAGGCACGGCCACTTCTGGCTAAGGACCCGCTCAGAAATAACTTGCCCATATCGGCGAGGACCACGCGTCGGAGGCAAGGCGCGGCGACGACGAATACTGGTGTATTTTGAGGAGCCGCAACGCCGCATCCGGCGCGCGGGACCGGCGAGATGGGCAAGTTATTTCTGAGCGGGTCCTAAGCTCGAAGGTGTCGTGCGGTGTCACCACACGCCGAAACTCCACCGGTCTCAGCGCCCTCGGGTGGTTCGGTAAATGTCCCGTCCGCCAGCACCGCCCGTGCGGTCGCTCACGAGGTAGAGCACGCAGCCGTCGTTCGAGACCCAGGCGGGGAGGTCGTCGTCGACGCTGTTCACGATTGGACCGAGCCACGTCACTCCGGCGAATTCATCTTTGGTTTGGGTGCGTGTCGCGACGAAGATGTCGAGCCGACCGCGGCCGCCCGCTCGTCTACTCGCGAAGAAGAGGGAAAGTTCGTCGCGTGAGAGGATTGGTTGCGCATCGTCGGAGAGGTCGCTGATTTCGAGCTTTCGTTCGAGCACCGTGCTGCCGCCGAGCCCTGTCGCGAGCCAAAGGTCGATGCTTGCTCCGCCCCGGTTAGCCGAGTAGAGCGCACTTGCGTCGCCGAGGGGGTACGGATCGTCCGTGGAAGGCAGGATGCCACGGACGGGGATGGGGGGGCCGAGGAGGGCCGAAGCGCCGACCACAGGCGCGACGTAGATCTCACTCGTCCCGCTGTCGCCCCGGCTCTGGGTCGAAAAGAAGAGCCGCTTCCCGTCGCTCGTGAGCGCGGGGTTGCCGTCGGTTCCGCCGCCTTCGAGCCCTGCGGCATGCACGTTCCCGAACCGGTCGCCAAGCGTCGCGCGCGTCGCAACGAGGATGTTTCCGGTGCGCGCGAAGTAGATCGTAAGCTCGTCTTGGCTGAGTGTGGCCGAGGCCTCCGCCGCGTTCGTCGCGAGCTCCGTCAACGACTCTGGCACGCCGAAGGGTGCTGTTGCCGTGCATCGCCGTACGGAGCTCGCGTCCTGGGTCGGAGCAGGCAGGTCTGCTGCCGCGTCTTGGAGCTCCACGACAAACTTGGACGCACACCCGTGCGTTACCACCCCGACGATGGCGAACGCGGCAACGCCCGCGGCGTGAAGTGGTCGCATCTCAGAAAGCTACAGCTCTTCCACTCGAAAAACGAGAAAGCCGTGCCGTACTCGTGCGTAGGAAACTTGGCCGAATCAGCCGCCGAACCGCGCCGTACGCGTAGAGCTCACGCGAGCAAAGACAGTGCCCTGCCGATCGTCGAGCCCAGCTTCGTCGAGGCAAAACCTTGGCCCGGCAGGGCCTTTAAGGGCCTTTAAAAGAGGTCCGTGCGGGATGCGCTTCGCGCGAAGGCCGGGCTCGAATAGGCTCGAGTGTCCATGCACTTCCCTCGTCTGCGCGCGTGGCTTCAGGACGATCGAGCGGCCGCTCGGTTGCTCGAGACCGCCGTACGCCACGAGCAGCTCGTGGTGAGGCTCTTCGCGCCGCCCATGCAGGGGGGCCTGCACGTGCTCGAGGTCCCGCTCAGCACGGGCCAGATCGTGTGCATCCTCGCCGAGCCTCTGGGCCTTGGCCGTCCCGATGGCGTGCCCCTTGGCCTTCGCCCAACCGATCCGGTGCAGACGCCCGAGCTCTTCGCGTTGGTGGAGCGTCTCGACCGCGGCAATGCGCCGTCCGGAAGGCCCGGGGGGCCGAGCGCCGGTGGTGCAAACCCGGCTTTCGCCCATCCAAGCCCGCAGATTCCGCCCGCGCAGAACATTGCGGCCCCTCGACCGCCCGCGCATCCCGCGCCGAGTCCGCCGCACGTTGCTCCGCAGCCCGCGCCGCAGAACGTGGCGCCCGCACGAGCGAATCCGCAAGCGGCGGCGAGACCCGCCCATCAAGTGCCCAGCCCGGTGACCGCCACCCAGCGCTTGCCGAAGCCGTCCGTTCCGGTCTCGGTGAAACCCGCCGAAGCGTATGTGCCACCGCCCGCCATGAGGGGCCGGGCCCCATCCCTTCCGAGCCCCGACCTCTACGACCTGATCGACGAGGGACCCAAAAGCGAAGAGGCCTCGGAGGGCCTGGACATCGAGGTCGATGTGGGTCTCGAGGAAACCGACGGGCACGCCGAGGACGACGACGCACCCACGCTTTTCCAAAGGCCCGAGCCTCGCGCAGGACTGCCTCAGCCCGGCGTTCGGCCTCGTGAGGACTTCAAGCCGGCGATGGCCAAGCCGAGCGGGTTCGCCGGAGTCGAGCACACAGTCGTTCTGGTCGCCCCAGCACCCCGTCCTAGTCCTAGTCCCACGAGCGCGTTCTCGCCCCGCGTGGAAGAGCCTTCTGGGATCACGGCTCCGGCCGCCGACCTCATCGGGCAGACGATCGGCGGAAAGTACGTCATCGAGACGTCGCTGGGCCGTGGGATGTCGGGCGTCGTGTACCGGGCGCAGCACAAGGGTCTCCACCGGGCCGTGGCCGTGAAGGTCTTGCACCGGGAAAACCAGGACAAGGCGCTGCTCGTCAAGCGGTTCAAAGAAGAAGGCCGCACGCTGAGCAAGCTCGAGCACCGCAACATCGCGCGGGTCATGGACTTCGGCGAAGAGCCCAACGGTCTTCTCTATCTGGTCATGGAGCTCCTCGCCGGGAAGAGCCTCGAGACGCTGCTCCGCGCCGAGGGAAAGCTCCCGGTCCGGCAGGTCCTCGATATTGGCATCCAGACCGCGAGTGGCCTTGCGTTCGCGCACGACGAGGGCGTCATCCACCGCGACGTGAAGCCGGACAACATCGTGCTCGTGACCCACCGCGACGACGACGGCAAGCCGTGCGACGTCGTGAAGGTCTGCGATTTCGGTCTCGCGAAGCTCCGCGCGGGTGCGCCCACGAGCCCCGATGCGCAGCAGGGCGACGGTGAGCAGACGATGGCCGGCGCTTTGTGCGGCTCGCCTTCGTACATGTCGCCCGAGCAACTCCTCGGCGAGACCCTCGACGCCCGCAGCGACATCCACGCTCTAGGGGTCACGCTCTACGAGGCCCTCAGCGGAACGCTCCCGCACGAAGGCGCAGGCCTCACCGAGCTCTTCGTCAAAAAGCTCACCGGCGAGCCCACGCCGCTGCGGGTCCACCTGCCGAACGTCGACGCCGCCCTCGAGTCCACGATCATGCGCGCCCTCTCACGCGAGAAGTCGAAGCGCCAAGAAGACGCCCGCGCGTTCCGCCAGGAGCTCCGGGACCTTCTCGCCAGGCTCCACTGACCGCCAGGCATCCTGGGAGCGGCCTCGTCGAGGCGTCCTAGCGCGACAGGAACGGGCCGGTTTTTCCTTTCCTGGTAGCTTCTGCAAGCTACGCTTTCGAACGGAGGCCCATGAACCTGCTCGCCCGTGCCCTTGTCCCTTCGACTCTTGTGCTCTTCACCGTGTTCGCAGGTTGCAGCGACGATGGCCCCGGCGTCGGCGATAGCGATGCCGGCACCACGACCGCTCCCGATGGCGCGGTCACTCTGGCCGACGGCGCGGTCGTGGACCCGGTGAAACCGAGCGACGGTGGCAGCGGCGTGGTGCCGAGCAGCTCGGGCTGCGGCAAGGCGGCCTCCGTTGCGCCGAGCACGTGGGCCAAGCGCACCATCACGGTCAAAGGTGCTCCCCGGGACGTCTTCGTGCGCTTGCCGGCGGGCTACGATCCGGCACGCAAATACCCGGTCGTCTACCAGCTCCACGGCTGCAGCTCGGCGGCCGAGCGCGAGACCAACGTCGTCCCAATCGAGAAGAATTCGGGCGCCGAAGCCATCTTGGTCCGTGGACGCGCGGCGGCGAACTGCTGGGAGACCGGCGAAACGGGCCCCGACGTCCCGTACTTCGACGCGATGCTCGAAGACGTGGAGGGCGCGTTTTGCGTGAGCACCGATCGCCGCTTCGTGACCGGCTACAGCAGCGGCTCGTTCCTCGCGCACCGCCTCGCCTGCATTCGAGGGGACAAGCTGCGCGGCGTGGCCACCATCGCCGGAGGCCAAGCGGGCACCGACTGCAGAGGCTCGGTCGCCGCGCTCCTCATCCACGACGCCAACGACAAGACCGTCAACATCAGCCAGAGCGAGAGCGCGCGCGACAGCCACTTGAAGCGGAACGGCTGCGCGTCGCCTCCGACGTCCAAGCCCACGTCCGCGCCGTGCGTGGAGTACGCGGGATGCGCCGACGGAAAGCCCGTGGTCTGGTGCCCGACCGCGGGCAAGGACCACGATCGCCAAGATGCCCTGGCCGCGCCGATTTTCTGGTCGTTTTTGTCGTCGCTCAAGTAGGCCGAGTCGAGCCACGAGCCCACGCTCGATGCGATCCTCGGGGTAAAACGCCCATTTGGGACGAATTTGGACGCCCTTTTGTGCCGGTGCGTGATCCTTTTTCCTCTCGCCGTGCACGGATCCGGTGCGGATCGAAGCCGCGGTGCCGCGGCGTGTCCGCGGCGCGCCGTTTCGCATAAGCTCTTAGAAGGAATTCACTTTTGGGCGTGAACGCGGGCGCGTCCAGGACCATCGAACGTGCAGTTGCACAAGACGGCAAGGGCACGTTTACTGAACGATACGAGGGCGCGATGGCTACCTGTCCGACTTGCCGCACGAAATACGACGACGCGATCGAGAGCTGCTCGGCCGATGGGGAAACCCTCGTGCCCGACTCGGTCTTCGCCAACCCGGAGAACGAGATCGTTCCGGGAACCATGATCGGCGAGTACCGCGTCGAAGGAAAGCTCGGGGAAGGCGCCTTCGGCATCGTGTTCCGCGCCGTGCATCCCATGATCGGCAAGGCGGCCGCCATCAAGGTGCTGGGGCGTGCCCTCTCGTACGATCCGCAAATGGTCTCGCGCTTCGTGGCCGAGGCCCGCGCCGTCAACCAGATCCGTCACAAGAACATCATCGACGTCTTCGGGTTCGGCGCCCTACCCGACGGTCGGCAGTACTACGCGATGGAGCTCCTCGAAGGCGCCACGTTCGACGCCTACTTGAAGACGCGTGGGCGTGTGCCCATCGCCGAGGCCGTGCCCATCTTGCGTGGTATCGCGCGCGCCCTGGATGCCGCGCACGCCAAGGGCATCTACCACCGCGATTTGAAGCCCGAGAACATCTTTCTCGTCGCCAACGAGGACGGACCGCCCGAGCCGAAGCTTCTCGATTTTGGCATCGCGAAGCTCACCAAGAAGGGCTCGAGCAGCCACAAAACGAAGACCGGCGCGGCCATGGGCACGCCGTATTACATGTCGCCGGAGCAGTGCCGCGGCTACGAGGTCGACGGCCGCACCGACGTGTACGCGTTCGGCGTCATGGCCTTCGAAGTGCTCACTGGCACGTTGCCTTTCGAGAGCGAGAACGCCCTCGAGCTGTTGATGCTCCACTTGAGCGAGCCCGTTCCGCTCGCGTCGGCCCGCTGCCCCGAGCTTGGGACCGCGTTCGACGCTGTGTTTGCCCGGCTCATGGCCAAAGACAAAGAGCACCGCCCGGCCACGGCCTCGCTCGCCCTCGAAGAGCTCGCCGCCGCGGTGGGCATCAGCGTGGGGCGCTCGGGTGGGGCACGTGTCCTTCCGGAGGGCTTCCCGCCCGCGGCCACTTCGGACGTGGCCATGCATGCCGCCACGATGCCCATTGCGGCGGCGCAGACGCTCGGAGCGTCGGCCGCGGACGTTCCGGTCACGAATCGCTTCTCGACGCGCATCTACGTCGCTGTGGCGGGTGTGGCGCTTCTCATCGGGTCGATTGGCGCGGTCGTAGTGCGCGGATCGAAAACGGCGAGCGCCACTGCACCCAGCGCAACGGCCGTTCTCCCCGAGAAAGCGGCGCAAACACCTTCCGCGAGCGCCGCGCCCACCGGGCTCGCGCCGCTCGATCCCACTCCGTCGACCGTGTCGCTCACCGTGTCCGGCGCCCCGAAGGACGCCGTCGTCACGCTCGGCGAGGCCAAGATCGGCGTGGGTCCCGGACCTCACGCGATCCCCCGCGGGAAGGGCGCGGCGGTGCTTTCGGTGGCGGCTCCGGGCTTCAAACCTTGGACCGGCTCGTTCGAGCCTGCCGCAGACGGCACCGTCACGGTGAAGCTCGACAAGGCCGCCGGCCAGGGTGCGCAGGCGCAGGGCGGGGGGCAGGGCGGGGCGGCGACGAAGCCCACCGGCAAGCCCACGGGTGGCGCGATCTCGAAAGACATCGCGGTCCCCGATTTCAAGTAGATTGACTCGCTTGTCAGGACCGCGAATCCCGAAGCAGGCATCGTCGCGGGTCGGGGGGCTTACGAACCATGGAGCTTTTGCTTTGAATCATCGAACACTTCTCGTGCTCGCGTTGGGCGCCGTCGGCATGGCGCTAAGCTGCGCAACCCTCGTGGAGATCGATCCCAACGAGTGCGGAAACGGGGTCGTCGAGCCCAACGAGGACTGCGACTTCGCGGCGCGGCGCGCCCCGAAGCAAGGCAACGCGAGCGAGACCACGGTCTGCGCGGAGCCTGGCCAGAAGAACGCCTGCCGCTTCACTTGCGAGGCCGCAAAAGACTGCCCCGTGGGATGGGGCTGCGATCTCAATCAAGGGCACTGCGTGAGCTCCGCGTCCGACTTCGACCTCGTCGACACGCTCGAGAGCGGCGCGGTTCGCATGGTCAAAGGCGACTTCGACGGCGACGGTCGAGCGGACCTCGTGCTTTCGCAACCGAGTGGCCTCGACGGCAACTCGACGGCGACGGCGTACTTCTTTGGCGAAGGGATGCGGGTCCGTTCGAGGACCGCGATCCCGCTAGGCGTCGGAGCCCTCCAGCCGCTGCCCGCCGACTTCACGTCGAAGGCCCTCGCCAAGAAGGCCGGAACGCCGTTCACGCCCGACGGAGCGCTCTTTCCTATCTCGGACCTTGGGTTCGCATCGAGCTTCGGCATCGGCATTCTGCGCGGCGCAGAGGACACCTCGTTCGTTCCCGAGCTCTTCCCGTATCAAGCGCTCGAGGTGGGCATTGCCGGCGGCCGTGCGATCAAGGCGTCGCAGATCGTTGCCATACCCAGGCCGCCCGTCAATGGCTCGTCGCGTGGGCAAGTGGCCTACTATTTGGCCTTCGCGGAGCTCCAAAAGACCAAGCTTGTGGCTTTCAGTTTGGACAAGGTCGCCGACGGCAGAGCGGTCGCGGCCGAAGAGCTCGTCGGCAGCCCTCAAGACGTTCGTACGGTCGGTGCTCCGGGGGGGCAGGCGCTTTGTTTCCGCGCCCAGCCCTGCGGCCAAGTCCTCGCGTGGAGCCGGTCTCCGCAAAGCGACGAGCTCGTCTTGCTCGAGGCTCCAGATCCCGACCCGCGCGCGCCGCCGTTGCCCAAAGCGCCGCGCATCACCATCCCGGGCGGCATCGATTCGGTCGCGGTCGGCGACGTCGACGGCGACGGTCTCTACGACATCGTCATCGGCCCTCGTGGCAACCAGACCAACCGTTGCCCGTTCATCGTCACGGGGAGCAACATTCGCCAGAGCCGGTATGCGCCGGAGCCTGCAAAGCCCTCGCAGTGCGCGAGGGGGGGACAGCCCTTCGTGGGCCTCGTCGACCTCAACTCCGACGGCCTCGCCGACTTTGTCTACGGGAACACGATTCTTGCGTCGACCCGAACCGGAGGCGCGGGAGCGGATGGTGGCGCCGGAGGCGACTGGGCCGAGGTCTACACGCGCGCCGCTACGGCGTGGAGCCAGATCGAGCACGGCGACTTCGACGGCGACGGTCGCATGGACGCGATCTTGGCCGTGCAAGGCCAAGCTGGGATCGACGTGCTCCGTGGCACGACGGGCGAGATTCGTCCCGTGACCGTCCCCACGCCCGAGCCGGTCGACGTGATCGCGGCGGGCTTTTTCGACACGGATCGCATGATCGACGTGGCCTACACGACCAAGGTCGGACGTCAGAACCGCGAAGCCGCCGCCTACATTCTCTTCGGAGGACCGGAGAACCAGACCGTCCCGGTCGGGCGCAAGAACGTGTCGCAGCTCGTGAACTTGCGCCGGCCTATCCCTACCACCGTCCTCCCGGACGTCGACTTTCTCGGCCTCGTGCAAGACTCCGAGGTCGTCGGAGGCGTGAAGACCGATCAAGCGAAGGCCGTCCTCTATTCGACCTACACTCCGCAGGGACGTGTGCCCGTGTCGGTGCTGAAGCGCACGACCGAAGATGGCATTGCGGGGCGCGGCGTGGCCTTCGGTCAGCTCGCCGAGGACGGAAGGATCGACGGTCTTCAGGTCGTCCTGCAAAACCCTTCGACCTGCGTGGTGGCTGGGAAAGACAACGCGAAGGTGCAGCTCGTCGACGACTTGCTCGAACCGCCGGGGGCCGGGGCCGGCACGGCGTTCGCATCGAAGACGGTGGGCTACGGACCGACACTCCCGATCGCGTTGGCGGCCGGGCGCACGGGCGCCCTCGACGAGGCCTTCGCGGTCACGAACGAAGCGGGCCAAATCGTCATCCAACGCGTCGTTCGTCGGGGCGTCGGAGCCGCCGCCGGGCTCGAGCTCGCTCCTCTGCACCGCGTTCCGTACGCGCCCGGGGGGGACTGCAAAGTCCCGAACCCGAGGACCGATGCGCTCTACCCTCAAGAGAAGCTTGCCTTGCTCGACCTCGACGACGACGGGGATCTCGATCTGATTTTCTCGGACGGCGGCCGCTTCGGAACCGATCCCGCCGCGAACCGTCCCGGGCTGCTCGTGGTGCTTCGGAACGACGGAAACGGCACGTTCGTTCCTCTTCCCACACTCGGCGGTCGATCGTTCGCGAAGGTGCGCCTTGGCGGCGCGGGCTCGGCGCTCGCCGTGCTCACTCCGGACGAGATTGGCTTCTACACGCTCACGGGCGGTCAGCTCACCCGCCTCGCATCGCCGATTCTCACGAAGAACCGCCCCGACGCACGAGCGATCGAGTCGGGGGACTTCGATGGCGACGGCGTCGAGGACTTGGCGGTCTTGGCCGGCGGTGGGCTCGAGCTCTTGGGTGGCAAGGTCGCACCTGCCGGTGGGCTCGGCGACGGAGGTGCACGATGAGGCTTCGGACAAGGGTCGCCCTCACCGCGCTCGTGGCCGCCCTTGCCGCGTCCTCGGCGAGCACGGCGCGCGCGCAAGGGTCGAACGTCGAGCAGGCGAAGACGCAGTTCACGCTCGGAGCGCAGGCGTACACGGCGGCCCGCTACGACGTGGCCGTGGCGGCGTTCGAGGAGGCCTACAAGCTCCTCCCGCGGCCGGAGATTTTGTTCTCCCTCGCGCAAGCCGAGAAGAAGCAGTGCGTGGCCATCAAAGACGCCAGTCTCTTGAAAAAGGCGCTCGCGCACTATCGGCAGTATTACGCCTCGGACGTGCCGCAGAACGGCCGCAAGACCGAAGCGGTCGAGTCGATTCAGTACCTCGAGCAGCTCGCCACGCAGCCCGAGTACGGCGGGGGATCCTCCGCGGCGGCGCAGAAGTCCGTGACGAAGCTCGCCGTATTCTCGACGGCGGACGGCGCACACGTGTACGTCGACGGCCGTAGCCAGGGCGACGTGCCGTTCGTCGGGAACGTCACGCCTGGCAAGCACACCATCGTGGTGCGCCTCGAGGGATTCACCGAGTCGGAGCGTGAAGTCTTCGTGCCCGAGGGAACCACGCAGACCATCCCGATGCCGCTCGTCGAGCGTCCGGTGGGCGTGGCGTTCGACACGGGAGCCGGCGCCGACGTCTACGTGGACGGTCGCTTCGTCGGGCGCACTCCGTTCGGCGTGCAAGGGGTGCCGCTCTCGCCCGGTGGCCACGTCGTCGTGGTCGTGAAGAACGGAAAGCGGCTCGTCACGAAGGACGTCACCGTCGTGCGAAACCGCCCCATGGTCGTGCGGCTCCCGCTGGAAACAAGCAACCAACGGGTCGCGTCGTACGCCGTGGGTGGGCTTGGCGTCGTCGCTCTCGTGGGCTCGGCCGCGTTCTACGCCGTGGCCATCGCCGAAGAGGGGCGCGCGAACAGCCGACTCGACGGGCTCGAGGCGGGGACACTCGAGGAAGGAGGCCTCAAAATTTACAACAACGCCGTCGCGAACCGTGATGCCTTTCGTGGCGCCGGAACGATCGCCGGAGTCGTGGGCGTCATCGGCCTCGCGACGGGCATCGGGCTCTTCGCGTTCGACACGCCCGATCCGAAGAGCGTGCCGCTTCGCACTCCGGACGAGCCCAAGGCCAAGCCGAAGAACGAGTTCGACGTCTCGGTCGCGCCGCTCTTTTCGCCGGGCGCGCAAGGGCTATATGGCCTTGGCGCCGTGGGCCGCTTCTAAGCGGAATACGGCCTCGCGAAGTCCTTCGGAACGTGTTCGACTACTTACGCTCGCGCGGCCTGCCCATGGGCAACGCGAACTATGGAGGGGAGAACATGATGGACGTGCGACTGCTCACGGTGTTCCGGCCGGGCAATCCTGCGAGATGGTACTTCTACGACGGACCCACGATCGAATGGGGTCAGGCCGGAGACGTGCCCGTGCCCGCCCGCTACGAAGGTGGCGCTCACTCCCAAGTGGCCATTTGGCGCCCAGACGACGGCATGTGGTGGATCCATGGCCATGAGCCCATTCAATGGGGTGAGCGCGACGATCGCCCAGTCCCCGCCGACTACCTAGGAACGGGCAGGGCACAACCGGCGATCTGGCGTCCCCGTGACGGCACGTGGTGGATTCATGGCGGCGGCGCGCCCATCCCGTGGGGAGAGTACGGCGACGTGCCCGTGCCCGCAGACTATCTGGGAAGGGGCGTGGCACAGCCGGCAGTATGGCGTCCCCGCGACGGCACGTGGTGGGTTCATGGTGCGGGCCAACCCATCCAGTGGGGAGAGCCGGGCGACATCCCATTGCCTGGAGACTACACGGGTAGCGGGAGGACGCAGCTCGCCCTGTGGCGCCCGCGGGACGGGAGCTGGTGGATTCATGGCGTCGGGCAAGTGGCGCAGTGGGGTAGCGCTGGAGATATCCCCGTTCCAGCGGACTACACTCCGGATCACTCGAGCAGACGCCAGTTCGCGGTTTGGCGACCGAGCGAGGGCCGATGGCATGTCGTCGGGGAGCAGAACGTTCACTGGGGCGAGCCGGGCGATGTCCCGTTTCCGGGGGTCGTTCCGCCGCACGGATGACGTCGCTTCCCCCGTAGAGCACGAGTGCTCGCGCGTTGGGATCGAGCGCTTCGCACGGCCGACGAGCATCCATTGACGGTCCGAAAAACGAAGGAGACCCAGCCCTCGCACGAGCGAACGGCTGGGTCTCTTGCGCTGCGGACTCGAGGGATCAGCCTTTGTAGTAGAAGCGCTCGTGCGCGACCTTGCCGTCCTTCCACTGGCGAACGGTGACCTGGCGCATGGTGACGCGCGGTCCGCCCTTGAAGGTGACGTCCATCGTCCACTCCGAGAAAGAGACGTCGCCAGTGACGGCCGCGCGGGTCATCGCTGCGCCGTGAAACTCGCCCACTTTTGCGAGAAACTCGAGCTCGCGCGTGCGGTTCGCGTCCTTGCCGACGCACTCGGTGTCGAAGTTCTCCGCCATGACGACGTCGTCGGCGTAGTGCTTCTCGAAGGCGTCCATGATCTTGCCCTGGAGGATCATGTCGTTGAGGTCCTTGTCGGCGGTTTCGATGCTCATGGTGCTGTCTCCTCGTGAACGTTGGATGCACGAAACCTAGGAGCACCCGAGCCGTCCAAGAAGTCACCGCGTTCGCAACGCGCTGTTGTCCCGAACGAAACAGTGCATGAGACTGTTTCGCCCGTTGCCGTCCTCGTTCTTCTCAAACATCCCCTCGGCTGCGGAGGGGCTCGCCACTCGAACCTGGGACGGCGTCGAAGGCGGCGACGGGAGCCGGAGGAGTGGGGCTTCGTACGCGACCAACGCGAGCAGCGAGCACGCGAGCACGCGCGACGAGACCCCAAAGTACGACGTCGCAGTGGATGCTCCGAGCGCGGTCGCCGCGAGCCCGACGAGAAGCGCGATGCCTTTCATCCGCGCGTGTGAGCGAGAGCAATGCGCTTGAAGCCTCCGCCTCACGATTCCAGAATTTCTGGCATCGAAACGCGAGCGCTCCAAGCGCATCCTTTCCTATTCAGCGGACACGCACGAGGTCCCAGGCAAGCCCAGGGACCTCGAAGCCGGGACCGGCCATCGTGTACCCGCGGGCTCCCCCGACTCCGCCTCCGGCGCCCACGTTGTCGGCGATGCCATCTCCGTTCGTGTCCACGAGCTCGGCGGAAAATCCGGAGAAACCGTCGGCAAACGAGCCCGAAACCGTAAGGGGAAGCGGTGGCAGCACTAGGGTTTTCCCACTAATGACCGCAACGGTCGAAAACTCGACGACCTTTTGTGGATAGGAGACGACGATTTTGGAGGACCCATCTTCGTTGGGAGTCGCCACAAGCGTCACGGACAGGGTCGCCGGCGGTGCTCCGGGCGGCCCGAACGATACGGGGGTGTAGCTCAAGGTGTACGTACCCGAGAGCTTCAATGCCGCGGTTTGCGCAACTTCGTAGTCGGCGCTGGTGGCTTTCGCCGTGGTTCGCCCATCTTCGGACTCGAAGCCCGCTTCGACCACGAACGAGACCTTGCCCCCAGCGGGAAGGGCCGCATCGGGTGTGAGCACGACGCGACGACCGTCCGCCTTCAGGGTCGCCGGAACTGGCTTTCCTTCAGAAAGGACCCGAATCTTGGCGAGGTTTTCCTTCGTGCTAAGGACAGGATAGGAAAAGGTCGCAGCGAGCTCGGACCGGGCGGAAAGTGCCGACTTCGTGGACGGGAACGTGCTGGTCGGGAAGAAATCCCGGCTCGTCAGCTCGGCGACATAGCGCTTCAGCGAAGCGGTCTCGACTGGGGACAATGTTGCTTCGGAGAACTTGACCATGGCGTCGACTGCCTGGTCGAGCGTCTTCGCGGATCCGTCGCGGAAGAACACTCCCTGGCGATAGACGCCAATCAGCGACGGGATGTCTGCGACCTTCCCATCGTTTAGACTTTTTTCTACTCGCCGACGCGAGGTGGTGAGGGAGCCCGCATGGCAACCGCCGCAGTGCTGTTGGAAAATGGGGGCTCCTTTCTCGGCTTCTGCCGAAAGCGCGCCATCACGTTCGGTGAGCGAATTTGCGCTCGCGGGCGGCATGATGGAGGAAAGATACGCGGCGAGCCCGGTGACGTCGGCCGTGCTTGGGTTCGTGATGCCCACGTTTCCAGTGACGGTGACCGCGTAGTTGCGAACACTGCTCAAGTAGCCCTGCCAGCCAAGTGGCCAAGTGGCCTCGAGCATCACGTACGGGCGCGAAGCGTAGCGGTGTGAGGGTACCGGACCGGCTTGCCAAACGAGCTTGTCGCTCGACCCATCGGCGTGACAGCTGTTGCACGACCAGCGATCTCCCGCGATCGCGAGTCCCGAGCCAGGAGGGCCCGCAGGTGTGTACTGACCAGGCCCCGTAAAGAAGCGCTGACCACTGGCCACTTCGCTCGGCCTTGGGTCTTTGGCAACCGTCACCGTTCGATTCTTGTCAATCTCGGTCAGGACGAGACCTTGATGCCCATACGCGAAAAGGCCTCCGTCCTTGGCCGCCATCAGACTTCGCGGTCGACCTTCCACCGCGACTCGCTCACGTTCCTCGAACGTGTCTCGCGAGAACCGAACGGCCATGTCGTTCGCCTCGGACAGCACCCAGAGGTCGGCACCGGAGACCACGGGGGCGTGAAGCGAAACGAGCCGGCGCGAGACGAGAGCGGCCGCGGTTCCCTCGACCGCGACGGAGAGAGTCACGTCTTTGGCAAACTTTTGAACAAGGGTTGGCGTGCTCAGATCGTAGGAAAGGAGCCAGTGACGGAATGTTCCGCCTTCTGGATTCACGAGCGACGCCCGGGGATCGTTCCGCAACGTGGCGACGTAAAGGGTCGACCCGTCCGGGGAAAGTGTGAGGCCGCCAATGGTGGTGCCGACGTCCTCTACGCTCCGCGTGACCGTGAGAGTCTTCAGATCGATTTCGACGAGGTCCTTGTTGGCGGCTTCGCCCGTACGGCGTCCGGCCACGTACGCGCGCGTTCCATCCGCAGTGATCGCCACGTGGGTAGGATCGATCCCTACCTTGATACGACTCTTTACGGATTGTGTTGCCAAGTCGATGACCACGACCTCGTCGTCCGTCGAGGAGAGAGCCAGGGCGAGCGAGCCATCCTGCGTAACGTCGACGTTGGACACTTCATCGCCGACGAAAATGCTGCGAACGACGCGGGCGGATTCGACGTCAACGAAGGAGAGCGTGTCTTCCCCGCGATTGGCGACGAGGATTGCCTTCTTCGACGGAATGGCGCGCACGGCGACGGGCCACGCCCCGACAGGAATGCGCCGGCCAACTTGGAACGTGCCTCGGTCGACGCGAACGATTTCTGGAGTAAGCACGGAGGCTACCCACAACCCATCCGGCCCGGCCTCGTCTATCGCCCGAGTTGGATAATGGTTCACGTTGTGGAAGGCGAGACTCTCGGCCAAAACGGCGCCCGCGCGAAAGCTCCGGCCCGAAGCTTCGACGAAGACGTAACTACCGGGCAAATGGGGAACGAACAGCGAGCGGCCGTTCTCGACGAAAACAGCGTTCTTGTTCTCGGCAGGGGCCGTATCGAGCTTCCACGAGCCCTTCGGAAGGACGAGGGTGTGCCCGACGGGATGCCGTTCGGGGCCGGCAATGGCGACGGGAGGGCCCGCTTCGCCCGAGTCCGTGCCGGTCGCAGAAGGGGGAATCACGATGGGGGGCAGAGTCGCGTCGGATGGGTCCGCACGGGGCGCATCGTCGGCGCAACCCACGAACGGAACCAACGTTGCCCAAGCCAAAAGACCCATGAATACGAACGAACGGCGCATGCCGCGTCCCTACCACTCCGATGGACCAGGGTTGGCTGAAAATGTCGCCATCGCGCCATTATTCACCTCGCAGCGAACTGGCGAGAACGTTCTGGTCCCAGATCTCTGCAATGGGAACGAAAAGATCCTGACCATTCGCGACGGCCATCTCTCGCGGGAAGGGAGCCGCATTCTCCACGGGGTTCCTTATGGTGCCCGCGTTCGCTCGGGCGCCGCCGCAACGCAAGCAGGTTGGTACGGGACCACGTGGAATGGGCGAACGGGGGTGTTTGGCGATCCCTTGCTCAGGAACAGCGCCGCGCGAAGGCCTCGCGAAAGCGCGATGGATGGAAAGGGCTGCGCGGTTTGACGTGCCGCGATTGCCTCCGACCAAGCTCTTCGATTCAGCGGACCGGCTATCCAGAGCCCGCTAGCCTCAGGGCGCGAAAGCCTCCCAGAAGTCACAGTGCGAACGCCTCAGGCCCTCTCCGGTTCGCACGGGGGAGTCGAGCTCGAGGTAGGGGTCCGTGGCCGAGGAGTAGGCGGGCCAGGCGGGCGTCGCGCCACCGTTGGGGTCGGCCGGGTTCTTCGCGAACGAGGCCCAGCGGCGGGTGAATGCATCGGCCACCACCCGATCGCCCGGCCCCTCGACGTAGCCAGCAATATTCAAGTGATCGAAGGTGTAGAGCACGTCGACGCCGTGCGACGCGCCAATCTTTTTGACGATGGGGCTTCCATTGTCGAGCACGTGCGAAAAGAAGTAGCGGTACGCCGGCGTGGAGGAGGCCGCGAGGGCGCCGAGCACTCGGCGCGCACCGCAGGTGAACTTCGCATCGGTCGTGAGGGCGACATACGCATCCCACGGCGAGGCGTAGTCGCTCACCGGATACTCCGCGAGCACCCGATCGGCGGCTCCGGCGAAGAGTGACCTGACGGCGGCTTCGTACTGCGCTTCGGTGGCCGTCAGTGGGATAGGCACCGAACGGCTCGTCTCCATCTTGTTCGTGCCCACGATCATGGGCACCTTCGCGCCTCTCCCGGCGGCGATCGTATCGAGAGGTTTGCCGACGAGGACGTATCCGTCGTCGACCGTTCCATACCCGCCAATGGCGCCGGCCACCTCGGTCTTCACGGGCAGCGCCGCGACGGCGCTCTCTGCGGGGAGCGCGCGCATGCACGCGAGAGGGTCGGGCGCCACATCGCACTTCGAGGCCGCGAAGACCTTTGCACCGAACGCCTCGGCTTCGGTACGCGTCTTGGCCACGCAGCCGCCGCTCTGAATGATGGCCCCCGCGAAGAGTCCCTTTGCGAGCGGCGAGGCGACCAAAGCGCATACGTTTACCCCGCCCGCAGACTCGCCGAAGATCGTCACGCGACTCGCGTCGCCTCCCATCGCCCCGGCGTTGGCTTTCACCCAGTCGAGCGCGGCGATCACGTCGAGTATCCCGAAATTGCCCTCGGTTCGACTCGAGGTTTCGGCGGCGAGCAAAGGATGCGCGAGGAAGCCGAGCACGCCGAGGCGATAGTTCATGGATACGACCAAGACGCCCTCTTTCGCAGCCAATGCTCCTCCGTCATAAATCCGCACGCCGCTCGACTCTTCGCCCGCCGAGCCGGCGACGTGACCGCCGCCGTGGATCCACACCATGATGGGCAACGGGCCCGCTTTCGCCGCGGGAGCGAACACGTTGAGCTGAAGGCAATCCTCGTTGCCGACCATCGGACCCGCGCCATTGTCTTGGAACTGCGGGCACTGCGGACCCCACCCTGCGCCGTCGCGCGCGCCCTTCCAACACGTGGCTGGCGAAGGAGCCTTCCAACGAAGCGCGCCGACCGGGGGCGCAGCGTAGGGGATGTTTCGGAACGCGTAAGAGGGTCCTTCGAGCGCGCCTCGAACGGCGCCATGCTTGGTCGACAATATCCCCGGGCCGGGAGCCACGTCCGAGACGCAGTCGCCGGCGTCCGTCGGCCCGTCCGAAGAGACCTGCGCGTCTTCGGCCGCATCGGTCGTGGCGACGCTGCTGTCCGGCGGGGAGCTCGGCGGAGCTCCCGCCGTATCTCCGCAAGCGGTCGCGAGGACGAGCGGAACAACGACGAGCGCGAGGAGGCCAACGACTTGGCGCGAAGAGGACGGGGGCATACCGTTCGTGGAGCAATCGACGTGCCGCCGAAAGGGACGCATATCGTCTGCTGGCGACTCCCTTTGGGGTGGACCCGCTTACGTCCCCTGGTCGCGGCTCTGTCCATGCTCCGCGGCACTGTTCCTCCGACGAAGGCCGCTCACCGTCCCTCGCGAGGCCGGTCACGTTCGCGACTCGCTGTTTCGGCCAGACCGCGCGTCGAGGGCGCCAGCGCGCGTGCAAGCAACATCGCCGCGGTCTTGGTGACCGGTCGGTCCTCGTTCCGCGGACGAGCTTCTGACCGGAGCAAGGTGTGCAGCGTGGGCATCTACGCGCATCGGATCGCCCGAGAACATCGCCTGGCGCGTCGGAAACATGGTCTCCGCCAAGGTCCGCCGCGAAGCGCTTTTGCAGGCGCGGACGGACCGCGGCCCGCTACGCGTAGCGAAGTGTCCACACGACGCGGTAGTCTTGGGACATCCCCTTACTACGCGCGGCGGACGCCGATCTTCGCCCTGGCGCGGAAGAGGATGGTTGGACGAATCGGCTTCGCCGAGGCACGCCACGAACGCCACACACCGTCGACCCGAGGGCTCACGTGGGGACGCCATCCGGATACCGCGCCGGGCCTCCACGTCTGCGCAGGCGCTTCGAGGCTCCGCACGGGGGTCGGACGCTCGCACGGTTCTGGTCGGGACTCGCCCGGCGTCTCCCGGTTCGGGCTATGGTGGAGGCATGAGCCGGGGGAATACGCGCGCGGCCGTCCCGCTTGGCAGAGCCGCGGTCCTACGGTTCGCCTCGTTCGCGATTTTTGCGTCGTGCTCGGCTCCGACGATTCCGGACCAGGCTCGCGATTGGACTGGTTTTCACGGGGGCAACGCCAAGCTTGGTTGGATCGCGGACGAGGTCGCCCTCACACCCGCTCGCGTGGCGGCGGGAGACTTCACGGAACGCTTTCGAACGGATCCATTCGACACGCTCGATGCCGGCGGAGGTCGTCACCGCGGATTTGCCTATGCGTCGCCGCTCTACGTCGACAAGCTTCGTGTTTCTGCCGGCGCGTTCGTCGGAAAGTCTCTCCCAGTCGTGATCGTGGCGACCTCGAACGCCGACGTCTACGCGCTGACGGCGTTTCCCTCGGACGACGTCCCGGACGGAAAAGTGGTCTGGAAGACTCGCTTGGGTACGGCGACTCCCGTTCCGAAGCTCGACGGCGGAGTGCCTCTCGGCGTCCTTTCGACTCCTGTGCTCGATCCTACGACCACACCACCTACACTCTATGTCTCCTCGTTGGACGCGGCTCATGGTTGGCAGGTGTTTGCCCTCGACGCGGAGACGGGGGCGGTCCGTCCAGGCTGGCCGGTCTCCCTCGACGCGAAGGCCTTGGCGTCCGTGAACCGAAACGGTCCTGCGGCCCTGCAGCCCGCAGTGGAGCTCTCTCAGCGAGCCGCACTTGTGCTGAACCAAGAGGGCACTCGGCTCTATGTGGGATTCGGTTCGTTCGCGTTCGGCAGCGTCGGGTGGCTCATCGGGATTCACACCCGGAGCCCTCGGGTGGAAAGTGCCTTCTCCGTAGCTCCGACCGACGCTGTGGACTCCAACGGAGGAATCTGGGGGGCGGGAGGCCCGACCCTGGACGACCGTGGGACCGTGTACGTGGCCACGGGCAATAGCCCGAAAGAGTCTGGCCCGGCGCCGCGAACCTGGGGCAATTCCCTCCTTCGCTTCGCGCCGGATCTCACGCTTCTAGGGAGTTATACCCCGTTCAACTACTGCATGTTGGATCGCAACAACATCGACCTAGGCGGCAGTGCGCCGCTCCTCTTGCCGCCGCCCGCAGGCGCCGCCGACGGACCTCTCGTGACCTTCGGGGGGAAGCAGGGCAACGTGTACCTCGTCTCCACGGACCGACTGGTCTCGACGGACCGGCGGCCCCCGTGCGAGACCGACGCGTCGCACGATGCTTCGCTCTTGCCGCCCGATGGCGCCGGCGTCGCGCGACGTGGTCCGCTCAACGTTTTCGGGCCGTACAGCGAAGTCTTCGGACAGATCGACAACGCCCGAATGCGGAGTCGTCCCGCATACTTTCGTGACGATGAAGGAACCGAGAGCGTATTCGTGACCGGTTCGACCAAGGCCACCGAAGAGTCCACGGTGAGCGTCCCGCCCGGGGTGGCGCGGCTGCGGATCGTGCGCAACGGTGCAGCGGGGTCGTACTTGCGAATCGAGGCGCTCGCGCGCTCCGTGGCCCTCACCAATCCCGGGTCTCCCGTCGTCTCGAGCGACGGTGGCTCCCGCGCAATCGTGTGGGTGCTCGATCAAACCGCGCCTCGGTCAGCGCACTTCGTCGATCCCGCGACACCGGGGCCCGTCCTCTACGGGCTCGATGCGTCTTCCCTGGCGCTGCTCTTCAAGAGTGACGTTTTGCCCCTCGGCGGCAAGTACGCCACCCCAATCGTCGTTCGTGGTCGCGTGTTCGTGGCGACGGATCGCCTCATTGCCTTCGGAGTCCGACCGTGAAGACTGCCGCATCTTCGGTCCTCGGCGCGGTCCTCACGATGGCACTCGTGATGTCGTGCAAAACCGATGTTCCTCTCGTCGGGTGGAGCGGAGGCCCGCCCCTCCCGACGCCCACGTTCGAGGGGTATGCCGCGACGGACGGCGAACGCATCTATTACTTCGGAGGCATCGTCGGTTTCGGCACGTCTCCCGCCCTCGCCGAGACGACTTCGCGCGTCCACGTTTGGGATTCGGTGGAAGGAGCATGGACTCGGGGCCCCGACCTTCCCGCCGCGTCCGCGAAGCACCATCTCAGCGTGGCGACTCTCGGCTCGGATATCTACGTGCTCGGCGGGTTCGACGGGATCCTGGGAAAGCCGAACGATGGCTTCCGCCCGATGGGTACCGCGTTCGTCCTCCGGGCGGGGGCGTGGAAGAGGCTCGCGGATTCGCCTCTGGCGCGTGGTGGTGCGACGGCGCAAGCGATCGACGGGCGCATCTACGTGGTGGGTGGGGCGCCCACGGAGGACGTCGATCCCTATGGGGACCTCTACGTCTACGATCCGGCCGCAGACACGTGGGCGCGCAAAGCCCCTATGCCCACTCCCCGCGAGCACGTCGCTTCGTGCAACGTAGGAGGAAAGCTCCTCGCCGTGGGAGGATGGGACAAGCGGCGCTCGGTCACGACCGCCGAGCTCTACGATCCCGTGACGGACGCATGGACGCGAGTGGCCGACATGCCGACACGGCGGGGCGGACTCGGCGCCGCCACACTCGGAGGGATTTGCCACGTCGTCGGAGGCGAGGATTGGGACCTTCCGTACCCGGGCACGTTCGCCGTCAACGAGGGGTTCGATCCGCGAACCGGGCGCTGGACCACGTATGCCCCTATGCAAGAGGCACGTCATGGCATCGGCGTCGTGGTCCTTGGGTCCGAGCTTTGGGTCGTCGGCGGAGGGCCCGGGCAAGGGAACAGCTACACGGCGCGAACGGAACAGTTCCGTCGCTGAGCCTCGGACACCGCTACGCTGCTGGCCGATACGGGTTCCACGCCGCCCCGTCGACGCACACTCTGGTCCCAACGGAGGGACGGCTAAAGATCCGATCGCTCCACTTGTCCCTGCGCCTTGTCGATCACCTCGATAACGCTGCATTGCGTGAGGGCCGTCGTGGTCATGCACCTCACCAGAACGTACTTGCCGCAGCCGCTGTAGACCTTGTGGGATCGGAGGCGCACGTAGCGGGAAGGGGTGGGGGTAAACGTTTCGAGGGTCTCGCAGCTCGACGCGGCCTTTGCCATGCGCGCGCCTTCCCCGTATTCCGAAGCGATACCGCAGCCGAGCGGCGTGGCGAATGCGAGGCCAAGCGCAATGATGCTCCGTGAACAGAATGGGTACGCCGTTCGCATCGTCGGTCCTTTCTGCATGCTCCGATGAGGCAGGACACTAGGGCTCGAGAGAAGGGCCAGCAAGGCGTGCTCCTTCCACGGTGCTCCTGTTGCTCAGCCGGCTTCGAGCAGAGCGTGCGCAGCGGAAAGTCGCGAAACAAAGGTGAAGGTGGCGAAGGGATGCCGGGCACGGGACCGCGAACGGGAACCGAGTAGGCGGGAGGCGTTTCGAGGCTGAGAGTGACGTCCGCGGAGCCGCGGGCGTGGAGTCTCGGCAGCGCGGCGCCTCCCGCCAGAACACGGCACGCCAAAACGCACTTGCCATCGCCCGCGGCTCTCTGAAAATCTCGGTCTATGGCTCGAAACGACGACTCCAATCTACTCGCGCGTATTACAACGGCTCTCGCACGGATCGACGATCGCGAAGCGCCCAAGCTGCCGGCGGCTTTCGCGCCCGACGTGAAAGAATTCCGGTCCGCCGTCGGCCCCTTGGTCAGCGCGGCGGAGAAGGCCGCGGAAGCGCTCGTCGCCCGCGACCAAGCCCTCGAGAAGGTGGGAGACGCCGACGCCACGCTGGACGTGAGCCTCGACGACCTCGCCGATGGCGTTGTCGGCGCGAAGCTCGGCAAGCGCACCAGTCCCTTTTCGGGGCTCTCGAAGTACAGCCCCTCAGCGCTGAAGAACCTCGCGTACAAGACCGAGGTCGACGCGGTGGGCATTCTGCTCGAGGCGCTCGCCAAGAAGAACCCGTCCGCCGCCGTCAAAGCCATCGCCGCCAAGGTCCAGAAGAACGCGGCGGCCGTGCAGAAGCTGCTCGACGCCGTGACCGGTCCGGAAGCGCGGTACGTCAAAGCGCGCACGGCACGCGACGCGCTCGTCCCCGCGGCGTCGAAGGCGTACGGCCGTTTCAAGCTGCGCGCAAAGGCGGCTCTGCTCGACGAGCCCGGTGCTTACGAGGCTCTCTTCGCCGGCCGCAGTGCTTTGCAGGCGCCCGTGAAGAAGAAGGCGAAGAAGAAGGCCACGAAGGGTCCGACGCCCGCGTAGTGTTGGACGGCCGCGGCGCCCGTCTCGCGCACGCGTCATCCCGACGCGAGGAAAGACCACCCCGGACCGGACCTCGCTGGCATGGTCCGTTCCCGACTTCCCACGTTTGAGGCAGGCTCTCCACGCTAGAGTGCGCTCATGACGGCCATGCTGCTTGCTCCCCGCACCGACGCCGACGCCGAGCCCTCCGGCGGCGCGTCGATCGTCGTAACGCTCTTTCCGCTCGTCTTGCTCATGCCCCTGTTCGTCCTGATGCTTCGGTTGGTCAAGCGGACCAATGCGACCCAAGAGCGCGCGCACGCACACATGGAAAAGATGGAGGCGTTGACCGAGCGCATGGTTGCGCTCCTCGAGGCCTCGCACAGCACCGCGCCGCCACCCCCGGACTCGCTGTCGGGCCGCTGACGCCGCGCAGCCGCGAGGTGTTCGGAAGGACGCGTGGACGAGAGTGCCCCGTCGAAGCGGGGCCTCGCTTAGCCCCTGCTCCTCCTTCTCCTCCGACCGACCACCCCGGGCAGGGTTCGACGCTCAGCTCGGCGCGCAGATGAAAGCGCATCGGGACCGTCCGCCGCCGAGAGCCTTCGCCGCGCAGAGCTGGACGGATCTCCTGCGCGCAAGGGTCGGCGAAGCGGAGGCGAAGGACTTCGCCGCGACTGTGCTCGGGGCGGAGGTCCCGCACCGACGCGAGCAGCACGCCGCCCGGTCCGGGCGTCGGCGGTTCGAGCGGCGCGTACGGGTAGCGAACGAAGTCGAGGATGGCGCCATCGGCGGCCACCTTCAACAGGACGTCCGTCTCGCCGCGGACCACGAGAGCAGGCACGCTGACCGCAAGCGAGGCACGCACCGCGTGGAGGTCCACCTCGGGTACGAGCGAAAAGAGGTCGAGGTCCTCCGAACGCCGGTGTCCGAAGTGCACGGCGATGGCGGAGCCAAAAGCGAGATGGAGATCCTTCGCTTGAGGGAGCCGCGCTATGCGATCCAGAGCGCGGAGCTGTTCCTGCGAAAGTCCGGTGGTGCCGCCCATGTTTCGTTCTCCGCCTCGAAGAAGGCTCGCCAGAACCCACGGGTTCGATCGCTTATCT
>JAYUKI010001463.1:0-6469 GCA_043764595.1 Myxococcales bacterium
TCGGTCGTTCGCCTGAGCGGCGGCGCGTTCGCGACAAGCTTGCGGGAAGGAGGGAAGTGCTACGGCCGATGGTTTGACGCGACACAAAAGGAGCCTCGCCCGATCTGCGCTGTCCAGCCGCACCACATTCGCGGTGCCCGGCTGGTCCGGTCGTCCGAAGCGAGGAAGTCCACCACCGAGATCGTCGACGTCGACGACGACGGCAAGGAGCTCGTCCTGGCTACGCTCGCCGGAACGTCCCCCGCGAGCGTCGAGGTCCTCGGAACCGCACCCCATCAGCTCGCCTACTCGCACGGCGGCCGCGTTCACGTGGAGACGCTTGGTGCCGGGGCCAACGCGACGCGCAAGAGCCTCGACCTTCGCGACTCGCTCCCCTGTCGAGGCGATGGCGGCTGCACCATCGAGCACGTGCGGCGGCTCGAGACGGGCGCTGCGCTCGTCCACATCCACAGTTCGTACGAGCACAAGCTCTACATCGCGAGCGCAGCCGGGTGGAGCGAGAGACCGATGATGTCGCTCCAAAAGCCCAAGGAGATCTGCTCGGTGGAGACCGTCCATCACGGCGCGGCGAGCACCGAGGCCCTCGTCCATTGCGGCGACGACTCTCCAGAGTGGCACCTTCGCACGATCACTACGAACGGCGACATGACGGACGCGCTCCCCGCCAAGGGGGATGTGGAGCTTGCCGAGTTGGCCCAGGTTCCGCCTGCAACGCTGAAGCTTCGCGACCAAGCCATCTGCGTCGCCGATGGGCTGATTTACCGAGGGCCCGCCTGCGACTCGCTGCCGCCACGGGCGAGCGCCAAGAGAAGCAAGTAGAGCGCCTGCTGAGTCGGTGGGCGTGATCGCGGAGATCGCGAGGCGTCGCGGGCTCCGTTGCGACCGCTCGGCGACGACCGCGACGTCCCGAGAAGGTCATGAACGTGCGAGTGCGCGGCGGCAATTCCGACGCACAGCGCCTCAACCCTGGCTACTCGCCGACGCGAGGTGCGTAGCGAGCGCTATATGCGCCAAATCACCGGGGGAAACGCCTAGCTCCATTTGCACACCTTTCGTGCAGTTTTGGAGCCTTTGGGCCCGGAATGCCTCGCGATGGGCAAATTCCTCAATGATTTTGGCCCCAAAATGCAAGAAACCTGCACAAAAGGGTATAGGTATACCCCCTGGGGGTCGTTTGATCGACCCTCGAGGGGTATAGGTATACCCCCCCGAGGTCGTTTGAACGACCCTCGAGGGGTATGGGTATATGGCCCTGAGGCCGTTCAAACGACCCTCGAGGGGTATGGGTATATGGCCCAGGGGCCGTTCGAGGCTTTGGGCCGACTTCCGCCCTCTTCGCGCCCGAGTAGCTCGTGTCCGGCGTAGAGAGTTTGGGCTAGCGGGCTAGCGCAGCGCGGCGGCCTCGCGCCCCCTCCATGGTAGGTTCCATGTATGGGCTACGACGTTCAGGTCTACCTCAAGAAGAAGCGGATCTCGAAGGCGCTGATCGCGCAGACGTATGCCGAGATGCAGAAGCGGTACGGCGCCCGCTCCGCCGGAGATGACGACTACGACGGCCCCGACCACGCCGAATACCCGTTCGCGAACTTCGTGCTGCACTTGAACGAGGGAGAGGGAGGCCTCTACCTCCATGTAGACAGCGATCAAATCGGCACTGGCAGAACCACCGGCGAGGACTGTGAGCTCTGCATGCAAGAGTGGGCGCAACTGCTCGGCGGCGCGATCTCCGAAGAGGAATGGGACAAGCGCATCGCGCGTGCCGGCGAGAAGGAGGTTCTAGCGCTCAAGCTGCCCAAGTTCGGCGCCGCGGACACGTACCTCTCCTTGGCATTCGACGCCGCCGGCAAAGAGCGAGGCCGCAAGTCCGTCGCCAACGAGTTGCACCAGGTCGTAAAAAACCAGCTCCACGATCCGGCCTGGCTGTGCGCCAACAAGGTCACACGGCTGGAAGTGCTCTCGTACGGTGGTGAGGGCACCATCTTCGGCCACACCTCGTACGACGTCGACGGCAAAGGCAGCATGCGCCGTCGCCCGGACAAGTACTAATCCCCAGTTGCGCCGTGCCGCCGCTCGGGCTGTCGCCGCCACTTGAAAAAAGGACCTGCTGCGAGCTGTCATCCCAGACGGCGAGCACCTCTCTCCTGCGCGCACTAGTGCTCTACGGGAGAGAAGGGCCGGCGCGGGTTGGTGTTTTGCTCTTTCCAGATGGCATCATGCGTGCCCTACTGGAAGCATGCGCCGATCCGTCGTCTTTGCTCTCCTCGCTCTCGGTGTGACCGGCTCTGCCTTTGTCGCCTGCACGACCGCCGAGCCTCCGTCCCAGGTCGCCGATGCGTCGATGGACGACGGCAACGTGCCCGACACGGGAGCCGCGCCGAACGACGCGACCCTCCCCCCCGAGGCCAGCGTCACTCCCGACGCCGGCCTCGATACGTCCACGGGCGCCGACGCCGAGAGCCTCGACGCCGGCGCGGACGCGGACCTCGACGGCGGCGCGGCCGACGGGAGCGTCGACGCGGCGAGCGACGCGGCCGTCGACGCGGGACCTCCGGTGGTCCTGGTCGATGGCACGACGTTTCCGATCCTCGGGTTCGACTTCAACGACACGACGCTCGTGTACCGCGATAGCCGCGGCTTCCACACGTGCCCCCTCACGGGGTGTGCGGCGCCCGTCGCTAACTATACGAGCCTCGCGTTGTCGCCCCCCGCGCGCTTCACGGTCAGCGGAACGCGCCTCTACTGGGTGAGCGCCGGTGCCCCCGCGACCACCTTCGAGATTCGCTCGCTCGACGCGGATACGCTCACCCTGCAGCGCAAAGAGAACATGCTCTTCTGCACGAGCGTCATGTTCCTGCGCGCCGAGGCCAGCGCGACGATATCGGTCTATCGGGCTTCGTCGAGCTCCACCGGATCGAACCCTCAGACCCTCTCGCTCAATCGCACCCCCAACCTCTCGCGCACGGGCGTCGCGACCGAGGGGCACTGCGTCGCGACGGGCTGCCAGACGGCCACGCACACCTACGCGATCGTCGCGGGGAGCATCGTCCGCACGCCCAAGTGACGCTCCGCCCCGAGCGGCTCGGAACGCCCTACTGGAAACAGAGATGAGGGGAGTGCCGCACGCGGGTCACGAGGTGTTCGTGGCCGGTCAAGGCGACCCTTCCTCCCGAGGTTCAGCGAGTGGATGGTCGCGGTCGTGGGCCCCACTGCCGAGGGTTGTCGGCGATGCCATGGGCAGGGCAAACCCTGCCCCTACATGACGGTCGTCATTTTCGTTCGCGGCATCCGAATGGACATCACGATCCTACGCACGCGACCAGGCCTACACCTGCCTTCCCCGACTTTCCTTGGGCAACTCGCTTGACTCACCTACGCTCATCGCTCCGGTGCGTGCTCGATTCGGAAGTGCGACTGCCCCCAAACCGAGGACCTTGCCATGATCGTGCAGAGTACGGACGTCACCGTGATGGTATCGGGCAAGCCCATGCGCGTACTCGTCACCGAGCCCGCGAGAGCCGGACGCTATCCAGGCATTCTCATGTACTCCGACATCTTCCAGATCACGGGCCCGCAACTGCGCGCCAGCCGGCGCCTCGCGGGCTACGGGTTCGTGGTCGCAACGCCAGAAATTTTCCACCGCGTAGAGCCCGCAGGCACGGCCATCCCCTTCGACGATGACGGCCGCACGCGCGGCATGGCAGCGGCGCGGGCGAGCAAGGTCTCGGAGCTCGACGCGGACTGTCGTGCCACGCTCGACCTGCTGAAGGCGCATGCTCACGTGGCCACGAACCGTCTTGGTGCCATGGGGTTTTGCATCGGCGGGCACCTCGGCTTCCGGGCCGCGCTACAGCCGGATGTGCGCGCGGCGGCCTTGTTTTACCCGACCGGCGTACACGACGGAAAGCTGGGCGCAGACGCAGACGCGGGCTCCCTTGCCCGCGCCAAGGAAATCTCGGGTGAGCTCCTCCTCATCTTTGGCTCGCGCGATCCTCACGTGCCAGAAGAGGGCCGCAAGATCATCGACACGGCGCTGCGGGCCGCGGGCACGCGCTTCGAGACACGCGTGTTCGACGCAGAGCACGCCTTCGCACGCGACGAAGGGCCGCGCTACGACGCGGAGGCGACCGACGATGCGTGGCGTGATGCCATCGCATTCTTGCGCCGCGTGCTTTGACCGCGCCGCCCGTGGCACTCCTCGTCACCGCGGTCTCTGGCCGAGGATGGCGGAAACCTCGCGGAGCGCTGTAGCGCGTTCGAGCGCACGCCGCAGCAAGTCTTGGAACGCGTGTCCAGGCCACCAGCCTTTACGGCTTGCGCTCCCCAGAAGCCCCATCCCCACCATCCCTAAGCTCGCCACCGTCCCCAACCTCGCCGGCGCCGCCCTCGCCGCCCTCGCCGGCCCCTCCATCGGCGACGTCGTCCCAAGTCTCGGCGTCATTGCAGCCAAGGCCCTTGATGGTCACTCCGCTGGCCGTGAGCGTCACCTTCGGCGCAGGCACGTCGTCGCGCTCGTCGAAGCGCCCTGGGAGGTCCCGGCGGACGACGATGGCCATCTCCCGATCGGGGCGGAAGAAGGCGTCCACCGCGGTCACGGAGCCCAAGAAACAGCCGTGCTGCACCACGCCATGACCATCGTCGAGGTCTTGCACCCGAGGGTCCGCGACATGTCCGTGCGCGTGCACGATGGCACCCTCCTTCGAGAGCGCGAAGGTCGACATTCCCCGGCAATGGTAGACCTGCTGGGGGCTCGCGAGCCGAAAGGCCCACGCCGCCGTCTTGCCCTTCGCCACGAGCCAATTGTCGCTCATGCCTCCGGCCACTACCTCGAGCAGCCCCGTCCCGTCAGGCCCCAGGCCGGTCCTCTCGGCGTCGTCTGGGCCAAGCGACGCGACCAGCTTGTCTAGGCTCGTATCGGTCTGCGTCACGTCTCCCATCGCGCCGGCGTGAAACCGGCTCGAGGTCGACCCACACGCGTTGCTTCCGACCTTCTTCTTTGCGCCCTCGTGGTGCCCGAGCCAATACGACGTGACATACGCGGGCTCGCCGCTGTTCTCGCCAAGCTCCTTCTCGTCGACGAGGCCGCGGCGGTACCAAATCGTGCCGAGGAGGCCCGGCTTCTTCGTTTTGCGGGACGCCAGCGCGAGATCCTCGTTCGCGTTCGAGATTTCCCCCGAGAGAAACCAGGCGAGCCCTCGCTCCGAGAGCGCCTCGGCGTCGTCCGGGCGGCACACGAGCGCCTTGTCGAGGGCGGTCCGGGCGTCCTCGTACTTTCGCTTCGCGATGGCCTTCTTCCCCTCGTCGATGAACGTGCGCAGCTCGGCGTCGGTGCACGGCGGAGGCGCGGGCGCCAGCACGGGCGGAGCCTCCGCGTCCACGAGCAAGGAGGGAGCAGTGTCCTCCTCGGCTGCGGCCACGGCAGGAGCCTCGTTCGCCGGCCGCGTCGCAGCGAACACCCCCAAAAGGCCGGCCACGAGCGCGGGCGCCACAAAAGGCGCGTACCGCCGCCCGGGCGGGGCGGGAGCGGGCGGGGGCGCACTCTCGTCGTCTCGGCTACGTTCGCCCGGGGCGCGGTAGGGGCCCTCCCCCTTTGGTTTTGGGGCGCGAGGGCCCACCGGACGACCAAAGAACGAGAGCAAGCGGCGCGTCCACGCGCGAAGTTCATCCATGGGCCCCCGAACGCCCCAAGGTAGCCCATCGCATCCCGCCCCCCCGAACGGCCCTATTTCCGTTCGCTCGGCTCGACGAAGCGCACCTGCTACACCCATTTGGTGGAGCACCTCCCTTATCCCAAGATCCCTACCCGGCCCGATGGCAGCTCCCCCTCGCCCGGTGGTCTCTGGGTGGCCACGGAAAAGGTGCATGGCGCACAGGTGGTCGTGGGCACGACCGGCCGCGTGACGCGTGTGGGCAAGCGCAAGGCTTGGCTCGAGGACGGTGAAGCCTTCTTTGGTTGGCAGCTCCTACGAGGCGAGCTCGAGGACGCCGCGCAACGTGTGTTCGAGGCGCAAGAGGGGGCCTCCGTAGTGCGCCTCTATGGCGAGCTTTATGGTGGGGCATATCCGCACCCCGACGTCCAAGCCTCCCCTGGCGCGTCACCGGTGCAGACCGGTATTTGGTACTCACCGAATGTTCGGTTTGTCCTTTTCGACGTGCTCGTGGAAGCGCCAGGCGAGGCCGACCCCACATTTCTTGCACACGTGGAGGTGGAGCGCTTGGCGGCTACCCACGGGATCCGGATGGCACCGCTCTTGAGTCGCGGCCCGCGGGCGGCCTTGGAGCAGCTACCCGTTCACTTTCCCACTCGTGTCCCGGCGATGCTCGGGCTCCCCCCGATCCAAGGCAACGTGGCGGAGGGTTTCGTGTTGAAGCCCGATGCGCGGGCGAGGCCGGCAGAGCGCTACGTCGTGAAGCACAAGATTCCCGAGCTCGACGAGGCGCGGTTCGACGAGAGCGCTCCGTGGAACCCCGA
>JAYUKI010001464.1:0-6460 GCA_043764595.1 Myxococcales bacterium
CTACCCGGAGCTCGTAAAGCGCGGCATCATCCCGGATTTTGTCACCGAACAAACGAGCGCGCACGATCCGCTGAACGGCTACATCCCGCTCGGCTTCACCCTGCGCGAAGCGGCGGACCTTCGCTCCGAAGATCCCGAAGGATACGTCGAGCGCGCCAAAGCCAGCATGGCCGAAGAGCTCGACGCGATGCTCGCGTTCCAAGAGAAGGGCGCCGAGGTCTTCGACTACGGCAACAACATCCGCGCCGGCGCCCAAGACGCCGGCTGCGAGCGCGCGTTCGACATCAAAGGCTTCGTGCCCCTCTACATTCGGCCTCTCTTCTGCGAGGGCAAGGGGCCCTTCCGTTGGGTCGCGCTCTCCGGCGATCCGGAAGACATCAAGGTGACCGACGCCTGCGTGCGCGAAATCATGAAAGATGACGAGGACTTGCAGAGGTGGATGACGATGGCCGAGGAGCGCGTCGAGTTCCAAGGCTTGCCGGCCCGCATCTGCTGGCTCGGCTACGGAGACCGCAAGAGGGTCGGCCTCGCGTTCAACGCGCTCGTTCGCGAAGGCAAGGTCAAGGCGCCGATCGTCATCGGGCGCGACCACCTCGACTGCGGCAGCGTGGCCTCGCCGAACCGCGAGACCGAAGCCATGAAAGACGGCTCGGACGCTATTGCCGACTTTGCCATCCTGAACGCTCTCGTGAACACTGCCGCGGGAGCAAGCTGGGTCAGCTTCCACCATGGCGGCGGCGTGGGCATGGGCATGAGCCTCCACGCGGGCATGGTGGTCGTCGCCGACGGCACGGCCGAGGCCGACGCGAGACTCGAGCGCGTCCTCACGAGCGATCCCGGGATGGGAGTCGTGCGCCACGCCGACGCGGGCTACGAAGAGGCCATCGCGTGCGCCAAAGAGCGGGGGGTCCACATCCCGCACGTCGAAGGAACCTGAGCCCGGGTCAATCGGCGGCAGGCTCGGGGAAGTGCGAGAGCCCGAGCCTGCGCCCGTCCGGATCGCGGAAATAGATTGAAAACGCGGTCTCGCCCTCGACCGCGACGCCGCGCGCTCCGAGCTTCTCCACGAAGCTCGCGCGCTCTGCGGAGGCCATCGCGAACACCACGATCTCCATGGATCCGGGGGGGACCTGGGGTTCCTCGGGGGAGGCCCGTTCGAGCATCAAAATGGCGCTTCCCGCATCGAGCCACACGCCCGAATCCGCGTACCTTGCGACCGAAAAATCGAGAAGCTCCGTGTAAAACGCAAGCAGTCGGGGGAGGTCTTTGGTTCGGAAGGCCACATGGTGGATGCGCACATTCGGATCCTCCCACGCCGTCGTTTTCCGCGTCGAGCCTGTCCGTGGTATTTCGCCGAGAATGACTCGTTCGGTCGTCGTCGCCACCCACGGACACTGCCTCGATGGGCTCGCGTCCGCTGCACTTTTTACCCGTCTTCTGCGCCACGTAGAGGGCACGCAGGACCTTGCCTTCAAGTACTTTTCGATGGGGTACGGACCGGGCGAAAACGGCGTGCCCGACCGTCTCCTCACGGGGGACGAAAACGTCATCCTCGACTACCGGTTCTCGGCGAACGAAAAGCTCACCTGGTATTTCGATCACCACGTGAGCGCGTTCGCGACCGACGCCGAGCGAGCCGCGTATGCGGCCCGTGGGGACCGCGGAAAAACGGAGCGCTTCTTCCACGACGGTGGCTACGGGTCCTGCACGAAGCTCATCGCCGACGTCGGCGCCAACCACTTCGGTCTCGACTCCGAGCCCGTTCATGAGCTCGTCACCTGGGCCGACATGATCGATCGCGCGGCGTTCCCGAACGCCAAGATGGCGGTCGACAAGAGCGATCCGGTCCTCAAGCTCATGACGGTCGTCGAGCACCTCGGCGACGCGTCGTTTCTCGCGAAGTGCGTCCCCACGCTGCTCGAGCATGGTATCGTGGCGCTCGCCGATCTGCCGGAAATTCGCGCCGCCTACGTGCCGTTCGAAGACCAACAGCGCGGCTTCGTCAAACTCGTCGAAGAGAACGCCCAAATCGTGGGCGAAGCCGTGCTCGTCGACCTCACGAAGAGCGAGCTCGACTCGGCACCGAAGTTCGTCACGTACGCGCTCTATCCGGACCGCGCGTACTCGGTGGTCGTCACTCGCTCGAAGAAGAAGTGCAAGCTCTCCATCGGGTACAACCCCTGGTGCGGGGCCCCCCGTACGCACGACATTGCCAAAATCTGCGAGCGTCACGGCGGCGGCGGACACCCCGTCGTCGGCGCCATTTCGCTCCCCGCCGACGACGCGAACGCCGCTCGTGCCAGCGAGCTTGCCCGCTCCATCGCCCGTGAGCTCGGTCAACCTTCTTGACGAACGTTTCCCGCAGAAAAGAAGCCACTTCATGACTCTCCCCCGATTCGACGAAGACCTTCCGCGACCCGTTCCCACGCTCGAAAGGCAAGACGGGTCTACGGTCGAACGACTCGTACGTGTCATGCAGCGCCTGCTCGCGGACGATGGCTGCCCGTGGGACCGCGAGCAGTCGTTCGAGTCCCTTCGCAAGTACGTGCTCGAGGAGGCGTGCGAGGTCATCGACGCCATCGAAGGCGGGGATCGCGCCCAGATGAAAGAAGAGCTCGGCGACCTCCTCCTCCAAGTGGTGTTTCAAGCCGAGCTCGCGCGCAGGGAAGGGGCCTTCGCGATCGACGATGTCGTCTCGGGCATCGTCGAGAAGCTCGTCACACGCCACCCTCACGTGTTCGGCGATCTCGAAGCCAAAGACGCCGAAGAGGTGCTCCGCAACTGGGAGATGCTGAAGGCCAAAGAAAAAGCGGGCCGCGGCATCCTCGGCGGTGTCCCGAAGAGTCTCCCTGCGCTCACCCGTGCGCAGCGCATCGGCGAGAAGGTCTCGCGCGTGGGCTTCGATTGGGCCGACGAACGCGGCTCCTTCGCCAAAGTCGAAGAAGAGGTGGCCGAGCTGCGCGTGGCCATAGACGCGAAGGACGCGGCCGCGATCGAAGAAGAGCTCGGCGACGCCCTGTTCGCGCTCGTCAACCTGTCACGTCACGCGAACGTCGACGCCGAAGGAGCTCTCCGTCGAACGATCGACAAGTTCACGCGGCGCTTCTCCCACGTCGAGTCTCGCGTGAAAGAGTGCCACGGTAGCTTTGGCGAGCCGGGCCGGGGAACGCTTCCGCTCGAGGTCCTCGACGGCTACTGGGAAGAGGCAAAACGGATCGAAAAGGCGCCAAAATAGCTCTTCTTGCGACCCCTTCCGGAGACCGTTCGATCGTGTAAAATCATTGGCCATGGTCTCCGTGAAGGTCACCGTCGTCGTTGGAAAGAAGACCGTCCCGCTCGAGGATGTACGCGATGCGCGCATCAAGCAGGGGCTAATGGAGGCGGCGCGCGGCGTCGGAGCGGCGCTCGCTTCGGTGAAGTGCCCAGCCCACGGGAAAGGCCCCACGGAGGTGCGCCTTCACTTCGACGCGAGCGGCAACGGCGACCTGAAATACGAGTCGTGCTGCGAGACGCTCGGCAAGCTCGTGCAGGCCAAGCTCGGTTAGGCGCCCGGTCGAAATGGGTGTGCCATCTCCCCGCCGATCCTCTCGCTTGCGGCAGGTGGCCTCGTCGCTCCGCTCCTCAGACTACGGGAGTAGGCTTCTGGTGCTCGCTGCTCGCTCATCGCGCAAAAGCCTCGCGTCGGTCACGACGGAAGCCGACACACGAATTTCGACCGGGCGCCTTAGTCTCGGGGCGCGCCGAATGAGCCGTACAAAACCGGTCGTCCCTCGGAGCCAGCCCTCGGAGCCAGCCATTGGCCATGGAAAGGCGTGCCGGACCGATTCTTCCGCACCGTTCGTTCCGAGGGGTAGCCTTCGAGCATGGCGCACGTCTTGTCCCCCAAGCGCACGTGGATCTTCCTCCTGCCTCTGCTCGTGCACGGGGTCGCGGCGGCCATTGGCGGGCTCGTGTGGTTCCTGTTTTCGCTTCACGCCTTGCTCAACGAGACCGCGAGCGCTCGGCACATTTTTCGACGTCCCACGACAGCCGAGGCGGCAGAAGGGCGCGTGTGGTTCGCCGCCACGAGCGAAGCGCGAACTGTGGCCAGGCCGGAGGAAGCTCGGATGGCGCGAGAGGCGTCTCCTCGTGCCGGGGAAGAGCACCTCGGTAGTGACCCATGGGATGGCTGCGCCGTGCGGCGCCAATACTGGATGTCCGGGAAAAATAGCGGCTGGAGGGACGGCCCCTCGTGGTCGTACGGCGCCTACCTTCTTCATGGTCCCGAAGGCCAAGAGGTGCGCGTTCCGTTCTCTGCCCTGACGAGCCTCTCGCGCACCCCCATCGATCCGGATGACGTCCGCATCTTGCTCCCGACCGAGAGCGCACCGGGCAAGGTGCAGTACCTGCGCGAATGCTTTCCGGAAAAGGCGACGCTGTCGGTGGACGGTTACGTGGATACTGCACACGTGTTGATTCGAGGGGTCGACGACGACGCCCCGGCGCGCTTCGAGTCGCCGAGCGAGCAACGTTCCCGCGCGCGCATCCGGCTCGTTTTTCAATCGTTCGGTCTCGCCGCGTTCGGGATCCCGCTCTTGTGGGTCTCGGCCTTCATCGGCTTCGTCCGGCAACCGATGGTTCTCCAGAAGCATCTCTCCAGCGTCTTTCCGTCGGACAAATCGTGGCTGTGGAAGCGCGCGCTCGTTGGCGCATCCGTCGGGCTCGTGGTGAGTGGAGTCGCTGTCGCGACAGGACGTGTTTCTCTCCTCGGCGTGCTTTTCGCCACGTTCGGCTTCGGGGTAGCGGGGATTCTTGGCGAAGCGCTGGCCAGCGTGGTCCGTACCCTCGAGCCGGCGGGCGCATTGCTGCTCACGGGGGCCAAGACAGGCGGCTCCCTCGACTGCCGCGAAGGCCGCATCGTCATGCCGGAACGACCCACCACCGGCCAAGTGTCCAAGCGCGAGCATGCGTTTGCCTTTTTGGAGGCGTTCGAGCTCTCGCCCAAGGGAGCCATCGGCGCGCGAAGGTTCAGCGCGTCCTCCCATCCCCGCGTCGAGATCACCGACGAAGCCGGACGCTTCTTCGTCGAGACGCACACGCTCGAGGCGATCGGTCCTTCGGTCGAGGAGCGCTTGGACGGTGGAGATCTCCTCATTCGAGGGTTCGAGTCGTCGATCGTCTCGGCCGACAAAAGGTACCTCTTGCGCGAGACGCTCGTCGACGTCGACGCACCCGTGACGGTCCTTGGAAAGACCACGCGAGAAGCCGATCCAATGGCGCGCGGCGAGGACTACCGCGAGGCCGGTCAGTCGCAGGTTTTCGGAACGCCGGACCCGGCTTCACGAGGCCCGGTCCTGTTCACCCACCCACGTGCCGCCCTCGCGGCGCAGGCGCAAAAGGACTTGCGAACCCTCGCCGTGTTCCGTGTCTTTTTCGCGCTTTGGGCCCTCTCACTCCCGATTCCTCTCCTCGTGGCGCTCGTGTTCGGCCGGGCGGGCTGAGGCCGACCCGAGAGGCTTCCGACGAGCCCGTCCTGGAACGAGCTCGTTGGAAACCATCGCCGAGCGAGAGCTAGCCCGTGCGCTTCGGCACCTCGACGTGGAAGACTCCGTCGCCCACTTCGGACACACGGACCTCGCATCCCAAGAACGCGCGCAATACGGTGCATTGTGCATCGAAATGCGGCGTGGGCCGCGAGGTGCGAAACTCGCCACCTTCGCCCATGGCAAGCGGCAACAGGAGTTGGTCGGCGAGGTGCTCGTCGACCGGCGCTCCCGAGGCCACGAGCGCGGTGACGTCGGCGCCGAGCGAGCCCCCGACACGCTCGGCCGGCACGCCCTTTTCACCGAAGGCCGACAGCACGGACGTGACGTGCTCGAACGCGAGAGTGGCTACGAGCACGTTGCCCGGACCAA
Source organism: Myxococcales bacterium (assembly GCA_043764595.1). Classification (GTDB taxonomy): domain Bacteria; phylum Myxococcota_A; class Polyangia; order Polyangiales; family Polyangiaceae; genus JAAFHV01. The sequence continues at coordinate 5,895 of JAYUKI010001464.1, forward strand.
GGGCATCGCGAATGACCTCGGGCCGCGCGTCGGCATCCTTCGGCCAACCCGCCACTTCGCGAAACGTCTCGATTTCGCGCACGGCGACGTTGGTGGGCAGAGCCGAAACGAACGCACGGGCCCGTCGCGTGACGAGCTTTCCCGTGGTGAGCAGCGAGAGCCGACGAATCTTCGCCGAGCCCGCGATGTCGACCTCGAGCTTGCCACCACCGGCCGGGTAGAACCCCGGACGCACGAGCCTGGCCTCGGCCTCGAGCCCAATACGGCCGAAGAGCGGAAAGAGTGCATCCTGCACGAAAGGGAAGGGCGGCGCGGCCGGGTTGTGGGTTCCGCCCTCGAGACGAAGCTCGCTCTTTCCACCCGCGAGCGCGAGAGGCAAGAGCACGGTGGCCAGCACGAGCAGGCACGAGCCTGCCGTTCCCACGGCAAACGAATACGAGCCCGGCGTGACCTTCGTCGGCCGGAAACAAAGCTCCGTAGAGCCCATGTGCGCCCCCGAGACCTCCGCCCCCGCGATGTCTTTTGCCGCGAGGACGGAGGTGAGGTGCTGCCGCAAGAGGCCCGGC
>JAYUKI010001465.1:0-1935 GCA_043764595.1 Myxococcales bacterium
GATGATCGAGTCGATCACTTGGTACATGTCGAAGGATTTGCCTTCTTCACGGGGAACGATCTCGCTGATGGGCTTGCCCACTTTTGCGGCAACGGGGGCCGCGCTCTCCGGCTCTTCGTCGCAGCTTTGCGGCAAATACGAGAGGTACCTCTGGCAATACGCGATGGCCTCGAGCTCCGTTTTTACGAGCACGTCGCCACAACCCGAAACCGAGCAATGCATTTTCGCGCCGCCGAGGTCCTCGAGAGAGACCTTTTCGCCGATGACCATTTCGGCCATTCGCGGGCTACCGAGGTACATGCTCGCGTTGCCGTCCACCATCACGACCACGTCGCAGAACGCGGGAATGTAAGCCCCACCTGCAGCGCTCGGTCCGAAGAGGAGGCATACCTGGGGAACCGCGCCACTCATGTTCACTTGATTGAAGAAAATCCGTCCCGCGCCTCGGCGTCCCGGGAACATCTCGATTTGATCGGTGATGCGCGCACCGGCCGAGTCGACCAGGTAGAGCATGGGCACGCGGAGCTTGGCCGCGGTCTCCTGGATGCGTAGGATTTTTTCGACCGTCCGCTTGCCCCACGAGCCGGCCTTCACGGTGGAGTCGTTCGCCATGAGGGCCACGACACGGCCGTCGATGGTCGCCGTGCCGCAGATGACGCCGTCCGCAGGCAGCTCCACATCCACGACGTTCGCCAAGGCGCCGTCCTCGAGGAACGAGCCCTCGTCCACGAGCTTTGCGATTCGATCCCGAGCAAAGAGCTTCCCCGTCTCCGCATTTTTTTGGTGGTACTTCGGTGCGCCGCCTTGGCTTACGCGGTCGAGGGTCTTGTTCAGCATGGGCCTGCTTCTAACGCCGTTCGTGCATGGCTTCCACAGCGTCGGCGCGTCTCTGTCGGGTCCCGCCTCGGACGTGACCTCCTCGACGCAGCGCGAAAAGAGCCTCCGAAAACGAAATCGCCATTTCACTTCTGCAACGACTCGGCGCGATTTGCACCCGCAACATCCCGAATGGACGCCTCCTCGAGCTGGCACGCCGCACGCAAGAAGGAGGGTGGCGTCGCGTTGACCTGGCCGTCCCCCCCCCAGCCGGTTGATGCGACGCCGATTTTTTGTCGCCGGTCGTAGCGATTCGACCGCCCAATCGGGACCCGCAACCCGCGGTCGTCCAGTCTACTTTTTGGACAAAAAAAGCCCCACACGGGGAGGGGAGGGCCGTGTGGGGCGGCTCTCGCTTTCGCGAGAGAACAAGGCGGCACACGCCGAGCGGTTGGGGGGGTGACCACCCGGCGCCGTGCCTATCCCTCTACTAGCGAGCTCCGTGCCACTGTCCGGGCCCGTGTTTCCAAGCGTATAGACGGTGATTGGAGCGTCTCGGCGTTCATCTCTGCAAACGGGCGTGCACTCACGAAAGGTCTCGGGCCGCGTGAGACGCCTGAGGCCATGGGCAAGGACGACGTACTCGTCGACCTCGTCTTGGATCTCGACACCAGCGGTCGAACTGCGGGTGAGCTGAACCTTCGGACCTATTGAAAGGGTGCGCTCGTCGACGTTGCACACTGCGGATCGCAACGAGCGCTCCAACACCCGTCGCGAAGTGACGTCCCGCCGTCGGCAGGGTTGCCTGGCTTCCGACTGGGCGCGTCTCCTCACTCCTACGAAACGATCCTCAAAACGAAGAGCATCTGCCCTGGCTATGCTCCACGCCGTGCACTATGAAGTGCCCCGTGCAGCGCAAGACGGACCAAAATGAATCCCCTCGGATGATTTCCGCTTGCGTAGCTTGGCGTTCTGCGTAAAGTGCGCGCTCCCGGTTCCCGGAAGGGTTCGGGAACTTTTCCTCTCTCTGATTGGGCAGCCGTAACGGCGCACGCGATCGAAGACTCCTACCGAGTCCTCGAGCGTGGGTACGACGGGGCCAGAAGGTTCTCACATGGT
>JAYUKI010001466.1:0-23957 GCA_043764595.1 Myxococcales bacterium
GCCTTTGCCGCGGAGGGTCTCAAGTGATCCGCGAGATCGCCAGAGAGGTGACGGCTCACCTTCGCGCGCGCGGCGTCCCGCTCGAGGTCGTCGTCGACGAATCTTCGAACGTTGGAACGAACACCTTCGCGCGAGAGCGTGCCGTGCTCGCCTATGCCGAGGGGCCTGCCTCCGACCGCTTCGGGGAAGTTCGCTCGCAACGCTCGCGAGACCAGCAGTACTTCACGGCCCAAAACGGATACGTACTCACGATCTACGCGAAATCGCCTGTCTCGGGCGCTCTGCCGTTCGAGCACCAGCGCCGGGCGCTCAAGTTCCGGACGCAGCTTCTGATCGCGTTCACCGACATCGCGGCGGTTCGTCGCAACTCGTGGTCTCCAACGGCTGGCGGATTTGTTCCGACGGTTGACCTCGAAGCGTCGGAGAAGCCCGGCGGCGCGCGCTACGTGCTCAGTTTCACGTTCGACCAAGGAATCATCCCTTGCACGTGGAACGACGAGCTCGCGCCCACGGTGACCTTCGGGCCTGGCCCGGACGGAGTCTCGATTTCCAGCACGACGAAGGTCTCCAGTACGGAGGCCAATGCCGACATGACCGCACCGCCCCTTGGCGCAACGACGAGTTGCGGGGGCTGAGGAGACACCTATGGCTGACCTTCCGAAGTCCACCGTTTCGATCGAGGAGACTGCCTCCGCATACTCCGAGGGAACGGACCTGATCGCTCTCTTCGCGTGCGTCGAGAAGAACGCCAATCCGGCGCTTCCTGTCCTGTATTCGTCCGCGAAACAGGCCTACGTCGACAAGGGTTACTCGCCAGTGATCGCGTACATCGCGCGTCACGTGCGCAAGACGGGCAAGCCGGTCTTGCTCTTCCCGCTCGCGATTGTGACTCCGGGATTCTTCGGCTCGTTCGACTCGTCCACCGTATTCGGCACGAGCACGATCACCGTTGCAGCCGGCGCGAATGGCATCCTTGAGGAGCTCGAGGGCCGCGTCGAGGTTGCCGTCGGTGGGGCCGTGGGAACGCCAGGTATCGAGCTTCTCGTATCGATCGACGGCGGACGCACCACGACGCGAGCGCGCCTCGGAGTCGCCACGAGCTACGTGATTTCGTACGTCGGAGTCACGATCTCTTTCAGTACCGGGACCCTCGTCGCCGGAGACGTGTTCACCTTCCGAGCTTCTGCACCCAAGCCGAACGCGGCAGGGGTCACGGCCGCTCGCACGGCTCTCGCGGCGCAGCAAAAGAAGGTCCGAACGATCCTCGTCGTCGGAGACGTCGATGCGTCTACCGCGGCGACCACCCTCTCCGAGGCGAACGCGCTCGAGACCGAAAACGACCGCTACGCGACCGCTCGTGTGAGCGTGCTCGATCGTCGAGTCGGCAAAATGTCCAAGCTCAAGACGGTCATGAAGGGTTCGCCTTCGTTGACCTTCGCGGAGGTCGGCGTCTCCGGCGACACCGTCACCCGCACTTCCGGATCGTGGATCGACGACGGCTTTGCGGTTGGCCACATCGTCACGTTTGGCGGCACTGCGCTCAACAACGTCACCGGCCCGATCACCGCTCTTTCTGCGACGATCATGACGTTCGCTACCTTGCCTGACCTTGCGCCCGAAACGATCGCAACGGCCACGTGCGTTGGCTCTCCCGGGCTCACCTTCGCGGAGGTCGGCGTCTCCGGCGACACGATCACCCGCACTTCCGGATCGTGGATCGACGACGGCTTTGCTGTCGGCGACACGGCGGCGATTCTCGGCACCGCACTCAACAACATCTCCGGTGTGATCGCTTCGCTTTCCGCGACCGTCATGACGTTTGACACCGACGACCTCGCCGCCGAGGTCGTCGCTCAACACGCCGTGTCGATCGTGCGAGTCGAGTCGATGTCGACCCACATCGCCAAGGCCGATACGACCTACTCGAGCATCGACGGCGCTCGCCGAATCGACCTCTCGATCGGTCGCGCCGCTGGCGCTTGCCCCTTCCTAGGATCGTGGGTTCGCCGCCCCGCTTCGTGGGTCGCGTCGCTCGAAGAGTACGCGCTCCCCGATATCCACCTTGCGACGTACCAGAAGGATCGCGGACCGCTAACCGATTGGTCGTTGCTCGACGCGAGCGACCGCACCGTCGAGCTCGATGCACGGAGCGACAAGAGCGCGCTCGCTGCGCGGTTCACCTGCCTACGCAGCTACGGGAACGGCCCCTTGGGCACCTTCGTTGCGCTCTCGCTCACCCGAGCTCCCGAGTCGAGCGTGCTCTCGCGAACGCATAACATGCACGTCGCGAACCTCGGGTGCGCGGTCGTTCAGGCGCAGACCGAGGGATTCATCGGCCGCGTCGACGAGAAGGACGCCGCCGGGCGACTCACCCAAGGCGCTCGGGGTCGGCTCGAGGCGCGCGTGAACGGCGAGCTCGAGCGCCAGCTCTTGCAGAAGAAGGGCGCTGTCGCCACGGCTCGAGCCCAGTTCGCGAAGTGGACGGCGAACCCGAACGTGATCCTCACTCCTGGCGCGATCCTCGACGGGATTCTCGATCTCCGTGTCGGAGCGACCATCGAACGAATCCAGACCTTCACCCGCGTGACCTGAGGGAGCAACGACCATGGGCCAAGAATTCCCAAGCCTCAACCAGATCGAGTCCTCGTGGGCGGAAGTCTCGTGCGGATTCGACATTGACGGCGGAGAGCTGATCGACGAGACCGATATCGCCGCGATCAAGTTCGACGACAAGGTCAGCGTGGGCACTCGCGTTGGACTTTCCGGAGGCCTCATCACGGGCAGTACGGCCGGCTCGGTCGAGTCCAATCTTTCGATCACCTTCTACCGTGCGGGCCTGCGCAAGCTCAAAAAGGGGCTCATCAAGAAGGCGCCCCTTCGCCGAGGAAACCAGCGGGCGATCTCGCTCGTGTTTTGGAACCTCATCCTCCAGAGCACGCCGGTTGGTGACGAGGACATCTACGAGCACCGCTTCAAGTCCTGTCGCCTCTTGGGCAACTCGTACGACCTCAAAGAGGGGTCGGACGCGGACAAGATCGAAGTGCCCTGTTTCGTCACTCAGATTGCCGAGCTGATCGACGGAGAAGAGATCGTCCTGCTCTGACCCGAGCAGGCCATTCATTGGCGTACGAGACGTGCGCCTCGACAACGGAGAAGAGACCATGAACGAATCCGAGAATACCGAGGAATCGAAGACCGAGCAGGCCGAGCTAGCCGACGATCCCGCTTCGATGGTCGAGGCGCGCCGCGCCGCGACCAAGAAGAAGCGAGAGCAAAAGCGGCTCGCCCAACGCCTGATCGACATGCAGGCCATTGCGGAGCTCGAAGAAGAGACCGGACTCGAGGTGAAGACGCTCGAGCCGCAGGGGCGCTACGTGGAGGGCGCTCCCGCGGTCGTCGCGGTGCGACCTCCCTCGAAGGCGGAGTACAACCGGTACACCTCGCAACTTCGCTCTTCGAAGGAAAGCTCGACGAAGCGCGGTGACGCGATGGATCTTCTCGCGAAGACCTGCATCGTCTATCCGGCGAAAGAGAGCGACGCGCTGAAAGCCCTCTTCGAGCACTTCCCCGGGACGCTCAATAGCGTCGTGATGGTCGTGACGAAGCTCGCCGAGCTCGAGAGCGAAGACGAAAAAAAAGGGTAGGCGCGCGGCTCGAGATCGCGCGGACCGCACCGAACATTATGGCCATGTGCCTCCGGGCACTGGTCGAGGAGCCCGAGGGACCTGACGCCTCTGTTGCGTCGGAGGCCCTCGGCGAGCTTGTCGTTCTTCTTTTGATGCGACTTCGAAAGGGATAGTCCCGTGGCTGCGAACGGCACGAGTTTCGAGATCAACGTTCCCGTCAAAGCGGCTGAAGCCGCTAAGGCGGCGGACGATCTCGCGAACTTGGAGACCCGTTTGAAAGCCGCGGGCGCAGCCTCGAGTGCAGCGGCCGACGCCGTCAAAGCTGGAGAGGCTTCGTACAAGAGCGCGATGAGCGCCTTCGACAATGCGACGAAGGCTGTCGAGCGGATTGGCATCATGGCCGACGCGCAAAAAGGAAAGCTCGAGGCGGCCATGAAGGCCGGCGACGAGAAGGCCTTTTTCCGTGCGGCGCAAGCCATCCAAGATTTGAACCTGAGACAGGACGAAGCGCGCACGAAGGCCGACGCGGCGAAGGCCTCGCTAGACAGTGCAACGGTTTCACTCGACGGCCTTCGTTCCGCTGCAGCCGCTGCAGCCGAGAGCCAGGCGCAAGTGGGCGCTAGCCTCGAGGACGCTGCCACCAAGGCGGCATCCGCGGCGCGCGCGGTCACGAACGCCGAGAAGAACCAAGCCGCGGCCTTCGAGGCTACGCGCAAGGCCCTGCTCGCCTCCCAACGCGAGATCGGCGAGGCCGTTGCGGCTCGCGTCGACGCGTCGATCAAGGCCGAGGAAGAGGGCGCCTCGAAGGCGGAAGAAGCGGCCGACAAAGCGAAAAAGTCCGCAGCGGACGCCGCTGGCACCGGCAAGGCGAACGAAGCCGCCGAAGCCTTTGGCAAGATCGGTGGTCCCATCGGCGCGCTCGGCCAAAAGGTCTTCGGGCTCAAAGCCGGCTGGGACAAAATGAAAGCGACCTTCGGCGACGCTGCGCCTTTGGTGGCAGGCGCCGCGGCGGCTGCCGTCGTCGTCGTCGCCGTGATCGCGCTCGGAGTCGCGGCGGTTGCTGCTCTAGCCAAGTTCGGAGCTTGGACGATCGGCCTCGCCGACAACGCTCGAACGCAAGGCATGTTGTCGGCCGGCATCGCGCAGAGCGTTGCGGGTGGAGACATCCTCCAATCCAAGATCGAGTCTCTCGGCAACACGTTGCCGCTCACGAGCGACGAGCTCCGGTCGATGGCGTCGAACCTCGCCGCCACCGGGCTGCGCGGGCAGGACCTCGCGAACGGCCTGCAGGACGCCGCGACGAAGGCGGCAAAGCTGAAGTACGGCCCGGACTTCGGAAAGCAGATGTTCTCGCTCGAGCAGATGTCGAAGCGGCTCCACATGGGGGTCACTGGCATTTTTGGAGGCCTCAAGATTGACGGCTTCCTCGAGAAGATGTCGTCGCTCGTCGACCTCTTCGAGGCGAACAGCGCGACGGCGAACGCGATCAAGGTCGTCTTCGAGTCCTTCTTTCAGCCTGCGATCGACGGCGCCGAAGACTTCATTCCGAAGATCGTGGCGACGTTCATCGCCCTCGAGATTTGGGCGCTGCAGGGGCTCATCGCGATCAAGCCTTATGGCTGGGTTTTCCGAGACATGGGAAGCGCCGCGGAGGTGATGGGCACTCAAATCTCTACGACCTTCACCATGCTCTCGTTCCTGGCGGGTGGGGCCGCGATGGCTCTGTCGTTCATGCTCTCGATCGTGAAAGCTACGGGGCAAGGAATCGCATTCACCGGAACCGCTGTATCCAACCTCGGCGCCACGATTGCAGCGATCGACCTTGGAGAGGTTGGGCGCAACATGATGGCCGGACTGGCCAAGGGGATCACCGACGGGATCGTCAACGTCAAAGCCGCAATGAAGGACGCGGCTACGTCGGCAGTCGACAGCGCCGTCAGCTTTCTAAAGATCGGCAGTCCTTCTCGCCTGCTCGCCGAAGAAGTCGGCGTGCACATTCCTGGCGGCATCGCGATGGGCATCGACGACGCCTCCGGGGATATCGAGGCCGCTGCTCAGTCTGCCGTTGAAACCACGACGAGCGTCTCTCCGTCGACCGCGACCAGCGGTGCGAGCTCGTCCTCGTCGAGCGGCGGAAACTTCGCCGGAGCAACGTTCAATTTCTTCGGAGTGTCCGGCGCGGAGGATGCGCTCACCCGGTTCCGGGAGCTCCTCACGATGTCGAACGAGGCGCTTCTCGCAGCCATTGGAGAGGCGGTTCCCAATGGCGGTTAACCCCCTCGACAATCCCGAGCTTTTCGACGCACTCGAGATTGCCGGCGTCCGTTCGCCTGGAAAGGTCGAGCTGTCCGGGCACGACCGAAAGGCCAACTGGGACGTTAAGACCGGCAAGGGAATCGACGGCGGATCGACGACCTTGAACAGTATTCCGGCGATCGAATTCAGCGCAACGTTTTGGCTCGTTAACATCGAGGAATTCGAGGCGTGGCCAGCGTTCGCGAAGGTCGTTCGTGACACGATCTCGGCCAGTCCGAAGGGCGCCGACGTCTACCACCCGGACCTCGCCGAGAACGACATCAAGAGCGTTTGCCAGGGCACGTTTGGCGGACGTGTGCACGATGGCAAGGGCGGCCAGAAGTACACGATCAAGTTCCAGGAATACCGCGCGCCAAAGAAGAAGACCGGCACCGGCAACGTGTCCGGCTCGGGCAAGGTTCCCAAGGACGATCCCAACGCCGCAGCTCTCGCGCAGCTCGCCGCGCTCACCAAAAAATATCAGGAGACGCCATGGGGCTGACGGTCAATGGCCGTACGGCCACCCATATGCGCGTCCAGATCCCATCGTGGGGATGCTGGTACATCGACGCTTCGGTCGACAGCGGCGAACCCATTTCGGGAGCGGCTTCGGTCCTCGCCAACGATCTGTCCCTTTCCGGAACGGTGCTCTCTGGAGGCCCCGATCGCGGTCGTGCTCCAGTGCGGATCGTTGGCGGCAAGGGCGGATGGGGCAAGCCGTTGCCCGCGAAGAGCTACGCCAACGACGCCGGCGTGAAGATCGCCACGATCGTGCGTGACGCCGCCGAGTCGTGTGGCGAGACGTTCGATCTGTCGACGGCGACCGGCAACGTGGGAGCCGCATTCGTGCGCCCCGAGGGGCCCGCCTCGCGCGTGCTCGAGCTCGTGGCGCCTCGCGCGTGGTACGTCGGCGAAGACGGCGTGACGCGTCTCGGGACGCGCAAGGCGCGCGAGCTCCCGATGGGCGTGACCCGAGTGTCGAGCGATCCTGCCCGCGGAACCGTGGCCTTGGCGAGTGAAGCCCTCGCCGGGCTACTCCCTGGGCTCGTCGTCGACGGGATGGTCGTCGTCGACGTCGAGCACGACGCATCCCCGACGAAGGTTCGAACGACCGTGTGGGGCGAGCGACAAGGGGGCTCTCGGCACCTCGACGCGTTCCGAAGGCTCCTCGAGGCGCTCGACCCCGATCGCCCGTTCCGCGCGACGTACGAGTACCGCGTCGAGGGCTCAGAGGGAAAGCGGCTGAACCTGACTCCCGTGCGGAAGAGCACCGGCATGCCGTCGCTTCTGCGCGTACCCGTGCGCCCTGGCGTTCCGGGTGCCGACGCCGACTACCTGCAGGGGATGCTCGTGCTCGTGACGTTCGTCGACGCCGATCCTTCGCGCCCTGCGGTGGTCGGCTTCGAAGAGGCCCGGGGCAGCAACTTCGTCCCCGACAAGATCCGGCTCGCCAACGGCACGATGGGCGCGGCACGCCAGGGAGACACCGTTGCGATCTCCGCTGCGCAATTGAACGCCGCCGGCGCCATGGCTGGCGTGACTCCCGTGACGTTTGCGAGCGGAGTCACCGGCGCGATCTCGAGCGGTTCCACGAGAGTGAGGGTCGGATGAGCACCGACTTTGGCCGCGACCTTTGGTGCACCGACTCTCTCCGAACCGGGCGCTTCGTCTCCGGGATCGTCCTTCTCGGCCAAGCGCTCTTCCGTCGACTCACGACGCCTCGAGGGGCGCTTCGCGGTGGCGAGGCTGAGGCGAACTATGGGCTCGACCTCGTCGGCCTTCTCGGCTCGACCGACGCGAAGAGCCTTATCGCGTCCCTGCCCGACCGCATCAAGCTCGAGCTCCTCAAAGACGAGCGCGTTTCGGATGTCTCCGCGACCGTGTCCGCCACCTACGACGGGCCGAAGGTTTCCCTCACGATCTCGATCAACGTCGAGAGCGCGGCCGGACCTTTTACCCTGAAGCTTTCCGTCAACGACGTCACCGCCGAGCTGCTCGGTATTGCCGAGGCCGCATGACCCCGATGTCTCTCGCCTCACTCCTCGTTCGGCAGACCACGGCGCAGATCCTCGAGGCTGGCCTGTCGATCGCGCGTTCGGTTGGCCTGCCCGTTTCGTCTTGGCAGGCAGGCGATCCGTCTCGAACCCTGCTCATGTACGAGGCCGAATTCCTCTCGACGCTCGAGGGGAACGTGCTCGGCTACATCGCCAGCGGCTTCCTCGATTTCTCGTCGGGCTTTTGGCTGAAGATTCTGGCGGAGCAGGTCTACGGAGTCGTCGTTCCGTCGGCCACCTTCGCCACCACTGACGTCGTCCTGACGAACGTGGGAGACGAGGTCTTCCTCTTCGAGCCCGGGGACGTCGTCCTGCGGAGCTCGCTCTCCGGCAAGACCTACCGGTCGACGACTGGCGGAACGCTCGGCGCCGGCGGAACGCTGACGATCTCCGTCGAGGCCGAAGAGTCGGGCTCCGTTGCGAGCGCTGGCGCTGGCGAAATCGACGAGCTCGTCACCGGGTACAGCAACGTCACGTGCACGAACCCGCTCGCGGCGATTGGCGTCGACGAGCAGAGCGAAGCGACGACGCGCCAGCAATGCCGCGACAAGCTCGACTCGCTCAGCCCGAATGGCCCCAAGGGCGCCTACTCGTACGTCGCTCGATCGCAAACGCTGACGGGCACCTCGACGATCACTCGTGTGCGGGTCTACTCGGACTCGGACACGGGAAACGTCACCGTCTATCTCGCCGGCCCGACCGGCGCCGTTTCCGGGCCCGATCGCCTCTTGGTCGAGGCCGCGATCCTGAAGTGGGCCACCCCGCTTTGCATCACGCCGATTGTGCTCTCGGCGGCGAATGTCTCGCTTCCGATCACCTACCAGATTTGGCTTTATGCCAGCGCGAACCGGACGAGCGCGCAGGTCCAAGCGGACGTTTCGTTGGCTCTTCAGGCCATGTTCGCGGCTCGCCCGATCGGTGGCGACATCGTCTCTCCCGCCATCACGGGAGCCGTCTATAAGTCCCTAATCGAGAGCACGATCCGCGCTGTATACCCGCAAGCGTTTCGCGTGATCGTGAGCGCTCCGGCTGGGGATACCCCGTTGACGAACGGACAGGTTGCGGCCCTCGGGCTCGTTACGCCCACCGTGACCTTCGAGGTGGACCCATGAACTTCCGCAGCATTCGGCCGCAACAGGTTCCCTATTGGCTTCGCGACGGCGAAGGTGGAGCGCTGGGCTACACGCTCGACGTGTTGAAAGACGCGTTTGCCGACCGTGCTTTTCAGGGGCTCATGTCCCGCTTCCCGCAGCACGATCGCACCGGAGAAACGACCGCTCCAGAAGACGCGCTCTTGGCCATGGGTCGAGATCGTCGGGTGATTCGCGGCATTGAAGAGACGGCCCAAAGCTTCGCGCGCCGCCTCATTCGATGGCTCGACGATCGCAAGCTAGCAGGTAGTCCGTTCGCCCTTCTGCAGAAGCTTGCGGAGTACATCGGCCCCGATACCGGAGCCTCGTTCCGCACCGTAGATCGTCGAGGGAACTGGTTCTCTCGCGCGGCCGACGGTACGGAATCGTACTTGCTCAAGCAGGACAATTGGAATTGGGACGGCGAGCCTGCGACGAAGTGGTCGCGCTTTTGGGTAGTCATCTATCCAGGCACGCGATGGGTTCCGGCTCCCGCATGGGGCGCCGTTGGCGGCCCAACGTGGGGAGACAATCAGCTCTCTTGGGGCTCGACGGCAACGGGCGAAGAGGTCCGAACGGTGCGGGCGATGATCGCAGATTGGAAGCCGGCTGGGACTCGATGCGTGGGAATCATTGTCGCCTTCGATCCGGCAAGCTTCGAGCCTTCAATGCCGCCCGGAGACCCTGGCTTGCCCGATGGGACGTGGGGCCGCGGTTCCAAGCTGGTCAGCGGAAGGGCTGCCCCATCGCGCCTGTCGACTGCCATTTATTGGGACGGAGTTAAGTCATGAGCGCACCGTACGATTTCGTTCCAACCAATCGCCCGACGGGAGTCACACTCCCGAGTGATGGCGACGCCCCGATCAAGGCGGCCGACGTAAACCCTGCGCTCCAATACATCGGAGATCTCGCGGCCAACTCGATCGCTCGCCTCGAGCCAGTGGCAAGTCTCGCTGCACTCGCCGCGATCACGACTCCGGCGAACAACCAACAGCGCTACGTCGTTGGCTATGGGGTGTACACGTTCAAGACGACGACCCCGCTCCTCGTGAACGCCTCGCCGTGGTCGATCGCTGCTACGGACGCGACTCCGGGACGTTGGATTGCAGACAACGCACTCGTTCGAGTGCCGAGCTTCCAGACTCGCAAGCTCGAGAGCCCGCTCGGGATCACTGGCCTGACTACGTGGGGAATCGGAAGTGGTCTCCTCGAGTTCATGACCGACACGGAAACCGGCAGGTATTCCCAAGGTATCTCGTTCAAAACGGTGAACGTCGGAGCGTCGAGCTACAGGATCTTCCACCTCAATATCGACAACTTCCTAGTGGACCGGGCGCGCCTCACGAATGTCCAGCTAAACATCTGCCCCAACGCGCACGGCGCACTCCCGGCAGCGCTCCCAAAATTTACAGTGATTCGGCACGCCACAAACCCGTGGACCTACGCGAGCATCACCGCGCCGCAAAACCTGCTCGCTGCGGGGTACTTCGAGGATACAGGCGTTCTGCTAGCTGGCTACATCGTTGGGCATAAGTTCGGCGGAAACCTCGACCAAAACAACGACATCGACCTCGACAACTACACCTATTCGGTAGTCGTCGCGAACGAGGGCGGCACAAATGCCGCGAGCGGGCTGATCATTGGCCCATTCGAATACGTCCAGATTCCTTGAGAGGTAGACCATGAGCGACCCATCTGGCTGGATTCCAAACTCTCTCGGCACGATCGAGCTTCAGGCGAGCGGCCTTGTCATCTCTCCCGCTCGTCCCGCGTTGAACTTCGCAGGCGCAACGGCTTCCGACGACGGCGAACGGATCACGATCACGATCCTAAGCGGCAGCTCCACTCCGAGCGGGACGGGCCTGCGCAAGGTCGTCGCAGGCGTCGAGGCAGGGGCCGCTGCTCTTCTGCTCAATGCCGACGTTGACGGTGCTGCAGCGATTGCCGGCTCGAAGGTGAGCCCCGACTTCTCGACGCAAACCACAACGCTCGGCGGAATGAAACGAACGCCGGTAGTAAACAGCTCGACCGGAGCAATCAACAATCTCGCTCTCGCCGCGACCACGACCGTGATCGTATTCACGGGAGCGGGCGCAGTCACGCTCAGCGGAGTCGCCGGCGGAACGAACGGTCGTGACCTGACGATCATCAATGCCACTGGGAACACGCTCACGATCCCAGACAGCTCGGGCCTTTCCGACTCGGACAAGCAGTTTCGATCTGCGTACGCCGCGGCGACCGTCATGCAGGACGGTGTCGCACTCGACTTCGTTTACTCGACCGCCACGAACAAGTGGCACACCAAACTGTCGTTCTGAGGAATCGAGCCATACCATGAGCGATCAAAAGCCCTTCCTCCCACCCGGACCGCGCACGACCTCGCAAGAGATCGCGGCGCAGCTCCCGACGATGCCAGCGCCGAAGGACGCTCGCGTCGAGCCCGAGACTCCGCAGGCTATGCGCAAGGTCTCGGGCGAGATCCTGGTCGGCGAGCTGCGCGCCGTGACGTCGGCTTCGGTTGCGCCAAAGGCCGACTGGGCTTCGGCTCTCGAAGCGCACGCGGCGGACATCCGCAACGAGATCAAGCTCGCCGAAATGCGCAGCTCGCAGGACAACCTCGAGCAAGATGCCCGGACGGGGCTCGCCCTCGCCGAGCGCGACCGAGAGCTATCGGACCACGACGAGCGAATCAAGCGCATCGAGAGTACGAGCGCGCTCGCCGCGAGCTCTTCGGCATCGGCCGCAAGCTCCTCGGCGCAGGTCGAAAAGTTCTTGAGCGGGTTCCTTCCGCCCAAGGCTGTCGGCGCACTCCTCGGAGTGATGGGACTTCTGCAGCTCGTGCTCTCGATCGTCCAGGCCATCCGAGGGAACAAATGAGCGCCGAGCCCATCGTCCCCGCGAGCCCCTCGACCCCGGCCATGCTCTCGTCCGAGGCCCTCACGCTGCACGACGCGATCCGTCGCGATTTGAAGGGTGTTCGCGAGGACGTCGTCAACGATCTGGCCGACATCCGGCGCGACTTGAACAACGGCTTCGAGCGCCAGGCAGGGTCGATTCTTGCCGTGTACAAGCTGACCTCCGAGCGGCTCGACGCGTTCGAGCGCAAGAGCGAGCAGAAGGCTACCGAGCTCGCCATCGTCCAGACCAAGCGAGACGAGTCCGAGGTCGAATTCCGCGCTGCCGTGCTCGGCTACCTCGCGAAGGACCGCAAGACCGTCCTCGCGAACCCGAGCGACGAGGCCAACGTTTTTCGCTGGTCGTTCCGCGCGATCCGTCGCGTCGCCAGCGCCTTCGGCACCGACTTCGAAACGACCCGATTGGTGCTCGCGTGCCTCGTCGTCGGGCTCGTGGCCATGACCCTAACCGCGTGCACCATGCACGCTTCGGAGCTGCTCAAATGAAAGCGTTTTTCTTTCGCGAGTGGAGCCTGTTCGGGCTCGTCGTGGCTCTCCTCGTCGCGTGTCAGCCTCGCACTCCGGCGCAAGCCGAAGCGGCGTACACCGCCGAGCAGACAGCGTGCGTGGTCG
Source organism: Myxococcales bacterium (assembly GCA_043764595.1). Taxonomy (GTDB): domain Bacteria; phylum Myxococcota_A; class Polyangia; order Polyangiales; family Polyangiaceae; genus JAAFHV01. The sequence continues at coordinate 12,633 of JAYUKI010001466.1, forward strand.
ATTGCCACGCACGCCACGAGCCGATCTCGTGTGTGCGTGCGTGTCGTGATGCGTCCGATCAAAAGTGGGGCGTTGCGCCCCGGAAAGCGAAGTGACTCGTGGGCAATTGGAAGATCGAGATCGAAGGCATTGGCGCGCACGACAACGGAACGCCGAGCTGCGCGGACGTGATCGCGAGGGTCGCACTGGGGCTTCTCGTCGCGCACAACCAGAACGTGAGCAAGGCGCGCTTCGTCGTGTGCCAGCCCTCCGGCGAGGAGATCGAGTCGACCGACCTTCGGGCCGATCCGATCGACGCGCCGCTGCAGCTCGAGCGCGCGGCGCCCGAACACATCATGCAGTTCTTCGCGTGGTCGCACTTGCCGGCGCATCTTCAGGCCGTGTCGCGCCTCTTCGGGCACCTCGCCGAGACGATCGTCGACGCGCTTCCTCGCAACCCCGAGCGTACCGTAGCCCTGCGCAAGCTGCTCGAGGCGAAAGACGCCGCTTGCCGGGCTCGGGTGGCGAAATGACCACGGCCTCCGACGTCGCATCGGTGGCCCTCGACGCTGCCCGGATGCTCCTCTCGCTCGCCGGCACGGAGGAAGCCGCTCGCGAGCTCCTCTCGCAGGCTGCCGTCGAGCGAGGACGCCTCGCGGCCGATGCTACCGAGCTCGCGATCTACGACCCTGTCACCGGAGAACCGCGATGATGAATTTCGATCGACCGATCGGCGTCGCATTGATCGTCGGAGGCGCACTCGCCGGGGCAATATGGCTCGCACTCGCGGGAGGCCAGCCGTGAAGCCCTCCGTCGAAGCCGGCTTCGTGGGGTTCTCTGCGCCCCTCGAGGGAGTCATCCGCTGGATGTATTTGGATGTCAAAGGCCTCGTAACGGTCGGGATCGGCAATCTGATCGATCCGGTCTCGCTGGCCTTCGACGTGCCCTTCGTTTGGTCGGATGGGCGAGTCGCCACGCGCTCAGAGATCCAAGGTGAATGGCTCAAGATCAAGTCGACGAAGTCGCTTGCCAAGGCTGGCTACCGAGCCGCAGAGAACGTGTCGAAGCTGCGGCTCACCGACGAGGGAGTCGAGGCTCTCGTGTCGCGAGTGCTCCACCAATTCGACGGCGAGCTCGTGCGCCGCTATCCGGAATTCGACTCCTGGCCAGCGGACGCGCAAATGGCCACGATCGCGATGGCGTGGGCGTGCGGCACGGCGTTCGGGCGGACGTTCAAGGGCCTCGACGCGAGCCTCAAGAAGGGCGATTTCGCTTCGGCCTCGCAGCAATGCAAGATCAACGAAACCGGCAACGCTGGGGTGATCCCTCGAAACAAGGCGATGCGCCAACTCTATTTCCTCGCGGCCGCTCTTCCGTGCGACGGCGAGGAGCTCCACTGGCCGGCTGACGAGCAGGTCAAACAATGGCAAGCCCATCGAGGATTAGTCCCCGATGGGCTGGTCGGTCCGCGAACGATTGGCGCTCTCCCATGACGCTCTATGTCGGCATGGGGCCCGGTTACTTCGCGGTGGTCACGATCCATGCGGGTCCGGATTTCGCGCCTGCGACGGTGCTGAATCCGAAGATGGTCGTAAAAAAGCCGACAGGCGAAAAGGACACTTGGGACGCAACGATCACCGTTCAGAACTCGTCACTCGTGACTATCAATTACGAGTTCGGACCCGAGGGCCTCACGATCGACGGCGAGTGGTCGATCTACTTCAAGTTTGAGACGTCGATACCTGGCGAGCGCAAACGCACGAACACGCAAACCTTCCGCGTAGAGAAAGAGTTTTAACCATGAGCTTCTTTGTTTTGCCTGGCGGCCGAGCCGCCTTCGCAGCGGCCGCCGCCGACCTCGACGCCGCCTCAGGCCTCAACGCATCACTCCTGGAGCTCGACGGGACGCTGACCGATACGGCGGTCAAAGCGATCACTGGGTGCACCAACGCGACCCCTGGCGTGCTCACGTCGAACAGCCATGGGTTCGCGAACGGGGACATCGTCCTGGTTCGCGGAGTCGTGGGCTCGATCGGCATGAACCAGCTCACGAAGGTGGCCAACCAAACGGCCAACACGTACACCCTCCAAACGCTCGGCTCGGAGGCGCTCGACGTCGCCGCAGGCGGTGTGTACACGAGCGGCGGAGTCGCGCTCAACCTCACCAAGGCCCTGAATCGGGCGGACGTCGACGGCGCGCAAATCTCCACGCCATACGTCATCCCGACCACAACCGTCGCTCTCGGCGTCGTGAAGCCGTCGGCCGACCTCGTTTGGGCCTCCGTGGCCGATCTCGGCGGTGGCAAGCAGGTGCACGGGTACCTCGTGTGCAAAGCTTCCGGCGCCGCGGCGACCGACACGGGCATCTTTTGGTACGACGGGCGCGTGAAGGTGACGGTCAATACGACCGCCGCAACGTCTGCAACCGCGATTCCAGTTGAACCGCTTGCCGCGCCCATCGCCAGCGGCGCGACGATCGTGTTCTCCAACGGAGTCACGGCCACGCTCACCGCTCCGGCCGCGAAGGGCGCGCGCTCGCTCGCCGTGTCCGCGCTCGCAGCGGGCATCGCCCTCGGCCACGAAGGCGAGGCGGCGATCAACACGGGCGGGCAGAACTTCCCGGTCACGCCAAACAACGGATCGATCACACACTCGATCGACGCCGTCGAAGGTCTCTTCACCGCCTGACCTGAGGTCGCCATGCCCGACATCCTTTCCACGAACGACTACGCCGCGGCCGCACGACAAAACGTCTCGTGGCAGAAGACCGGCGCGCGCACTACCATCGCGACCGCGCCATTCTCGGTGTTCGAGGTGGCGGGCAATCCCGGGGCCGGCGTCCTCGCCGGAACGAGCACGGCCGCCGGCGTCGTCCCCACGGACGCAACAGCCGGGTGCCCGCTGCTGAACGCCTTTGGCGGCTCGGCAGTGGGGCGCCTCACCCGTGTTCGCTTCGGCTCTTCTGTGGCGTCGAGAGTGGCCATCTACGACCTGCTTTTTAAGGCGGGCGCGTATTCGTTCAACAGCAACGTTTCGCTTGCTGCGCAACCCTCCTACACAGGTCGAATCCCGGCCGAAGAGGGATACGCATCAACCGAGCTTTGGGTCGAGACGGTCACGGCCTTCACGGGCGCCATGTCGATTGCCGTGGGGTACACCCGAGGCGACGGCACCGCAGCCCGCACCACAGGCACCGTTGCAACCGGAATCACCCCGACCCTCGGGCGCATGATCCAGCTCCCTCTGGCCGCGGGAGACCTGGGGATCCAAAAGGTCGAGTCGGTGCTCGCGAGCATCGCGACCGTTGGGACCTTCAACTTGCTGGTCCTCCGCAAGCTCTGGGAGGGCCGTGTCAAATTCGCCGGAGACGGCGACACCCACGACTTCTTCAAAACCGGAGCACCGCAGGTCTACACCGACTCGGCACTATTCGGAATCGTGTATGCTGACTCGACGGCAATTGGCCTGCCCGATCTCACGCTCGAGATCGCGAACAAGTAGTGCGGTCCCTCTTCCGCGCGAGCCCTGGGCGAATCGAGCGCACCGAATGGGTGGTCAGCGCTAGCGCCATTGCGGAAGCCGAGTTTTTCCGCGCGGCTTGGGACCCGTCCGAGGACATTGCGCCGACGCTCCTTTGCCGGGCGAATTTCGCCGCCAGCGCATGGCGCTCTGAAAATTACGGGTATGTTGGGCGCGACCTTTCCGAGGCAACGAATCCCCCGACGGTCGGCGCCGCGAAAAACGGGTGGATTCCGAGCCTCTACAATGGCTTCAACACGGTACTTCGCGCGCCACTCGCCGAGGATGTGATCGGCAATGGCACGGGTTGGGCCGTGACATGCGTCGTCTATTTCGATTCGCTGTCGGCACCCGCGGGCGCGTCGATCAACGATCCGTGCATCTTTGCTATTGGGCCGTTCTCGGCCGCGGTTTTCCTCTCGGTCAATTCCTCGGGAATTGCTCTCGGGCAATACGACGCACTCGGCACGAGCTACGAGACCTCACGTATCCCCGTCGTCGTCGGTCAATACTACGTCGTTCAGGCCCGATGGGACGGGGTCAATATTTGGCTTCGAGTCGACGGAGGCACACCGGTCTCGGTGGGCGTAACGAGCATCATTGATGCATCCGCCGAGGACTTCGTCGTAGGTGCAAACTACGACGGCACCGCGCACATAGACGGTCGAATCCTCGAGATCGGAGGGCTGACCGGTATCGTGGCAGCGCCTCCGCTCGACGCGTGGCTCGGATACTCTCAGACTCGGTATGCACTCCTGGCCAGTATTGCCGTGGCAGGGTTTGGCGCTAGGAGCTTGTCCCGGCTCGGTTTTGGCATCCTGTCCGTCGGTGCGGCGGCGACCGTTGGCGCCGGCCGACCCACGCGCCCGAATAGTGGCGCAGGTCAAAGCCTCGCCGCGCTAGCAACGACTGGGGCAGGTGTTCGCGGATCGTCCCCTCGCGGCTCCGGAGTGACCTCGCCAGCGCTCGCGCTCGTGGGCGCGGGCTTTCGTGGGAGCTCTCCAATGGGCTCAGCGCCGACGACGCCGGCGGCAGCACTGCCAGGAGCTGGACTCCGCCCGGTCGCGCGCGGAGCGTCCAGCTCGAGCTCGAGCGCGGTCGCGATGGCCGGCAGTGGCTTGCGTGCCCTGCCCTTCTTCGGCACGGCGCCCACGACCCCAACGGCAGCCCTGGCCGGGGCAGGATTGCGCGCAGCCTGGTTCGCCGGGGCAGGCGCGAGCTTGGGCGCAATCGCTACACCCGGAAGCGGCCTACGTGTCCCGTCCGCCTTGGGCTCAGCCGCAACGCTCTCTCTTTCGACCGTGCCGGGGTTTGGCCGAAGGATCCTGTCGGCCGCCGGCGTCGGCGCGTCTACGGCGATCGCGCAGCTCCTCGGCGCTGGCCTTGGAGCTACCCAGCGCGGGCCGGCGAGCTCCGTGTCTCTTGGTGCGGTGGCGGTGCCGGGGCTCGGTCTTAGACCACCCGCACGCGCCGGAACGGGCCTGGTCGCAGGGTCGTTGACCTTCGTCGGATTCGGGCTCGCCTCGACCCCCCGAGCGGGCTTCGGGATCACCGATCTTGGCGTCGTCGTGCAGAGCGTCGCCGGTTTCGGAAAAGCGGCTTCGCTCGCCGCAGGAACCGGCACGATCACGCTCGGAGCGGTGGCCGTCCCGGGTGCAGGACGTTCGGCGCTCGTGCGATCCGGAACGGGTACGCCGGCGTCGCCCCTGGCCGTTCCTGGGGCAGGGCTCCGGATCGTCCTTCGCGCAGGCGGAGCCGCGCTGTCGATCGCTGCAGCCCCCCCGGGCTTCGGACGGCCCACGACGGCGCGCATGGGCTCTGCAGGCGTGGCCCTTCAGAGTGCGACCGTTGGCGCTGGCATGAAGGCCAACGTCAGGTCCGGAACGGGCACGTTGGGAGGAACGCTCGCGGTTCCTGGTCGAGGGGCCCGTGGGGGGCTACGCGGCGGCGCTGGCGCGTCGACTCCCACCTACAGCGTGCCGGGATTCGGTCTTTCGAGCGCCACGAGGCGCGGCGCTGGCGTGCTCGAGCTCGCCGCCGTTGCCATCCCTGGCTCCGGGGCGCCCCCATTCGCCGCGTACGGCGCTGGCGCAGCGATCCTCGAAGGCAGCACGATCCTAGGCTTCGGGTTTCGCGCGGCTCTCGCGGTCGGATCGGGGTGGGTCACCGTTCTTGCGAACCAGGCGTCAGCCCTCACCCTCGTGGCCGTGGCCTCGACGGGGCTCGTTCTCACCGCGAAGCCAATCGCGAGTCCTTCGAACCTCACCCTCGTGGCCGTGGCCTCGACGGGGCTCGTTCTCACCGCCGAGGGGCTGGCCGCCTAGGCTTGTAGAGGACCACATCCGAGTGCTTCGCATCGTGCACGACCCTGGCAAACTCCGCAGGGTCGCCGCGGAACTCGAGAACGACGCACCCGTGAAGCAGGATCGAGCCCGCGATCTCCGCGTACGTGGTATCGGGGATCTCGCGATGGCTGATGTCCTCGACGTCGATTCCGTACTTCGCTGGCGCGGTGTCGTCCGGCGTAGCGCGCTCGGGCTCCTCGCCACCCAACATGCCGGACCCGTCGCACATGCACTCGGCGTATCCGTCGCCGTAGCATCGGCAGCACGAAACGGGCTCGACGTTCGCGTCGGTTCGGTGCGGGGCGTTGAGGTCGATCATGGCTTGCTCTCCCCCGCGATACTCGCACAAGCGTGGACGCGGCAAAACTCCGCCCAATCCTCGACGGTAGGTCCCTCTCCCGCGCGAGGCCCCATGATGCCGCGCGCGATGTGCTGCAGCCCCATGGTGTGGCCGAGCTCGTGGGCTGCGACGTAGGGGTTATTTGCCCACCAGCCGCGCACGAGGCGAGCCCATCGTAGGCGCCCCTCGAGCAGCACGAGGCCCCAGCCCATCCAGTCGTTCGCCTGCGCAACGGGGTGGCTCACGTGGACGAACGAGACGAAGATCACGTTGTCTGGCTGGTCCGATGCGGTCGGCTCCCCACTCCAGTCCGCGCCGAGCTCCCACGTGACCTGCGGCGACCAGAGGCGCGCGCCGGCGAGCACGGCCTCGCGCTCGGCTGGTGTGGCGTCCGCTGCGATACGCAGCACGTAGACCGCGGCTTCGCTTCGCGGCTCGTCCACGGGCCGAATGCACGCGACGAGCACGACCAGGGCGAGGATGATGGCGCGGATCATCGGCGCCTCGCGAGGGCTGCGTCGCGTCGGCGCTCGTGGCGGTTGCCTCGCAGGGGCGGCGCCCAGTCGTAGGGCGCCATTGGTTCCGTCACCCGTTGTCGGGAACGGCCGAACATCTGAGGCTCGTAAGCCACTGGTATGAAGTGCGACCCGGTCTCGTCGTGCGAGACGAGCTCGTACAGCTTGCCCTCTACGGTCACGAGAGCGCCCAGTTCGAATCCGTCTGCACCGGCGATCAACATTCCTTCGTCGCTCATAGCGTTCCCTTCGCGTATCGGCAGGTAGCGAAACGACGTCGGCGCACCACGCGCCGAGCCGACAATTCGAGGCCTCGAAAACGGCCCGACTCACCGACCCGAGCAGGCTCCAGGGTGGGATCAAGGGTGGGATCAGCCTCGTTCGACGCGTAGCGCCAAGACGGAAACCCCGGGATTTCCCGCGCGTAACATGGATCCGAAACCCTAGCTGAGCATTTAAAATCCTCGGCCCGTAAGGGCGTGCCGGTTCGAGTCCGGCAGGGGCTACCAGTTGGATCCATTGATGAATCGGGCGCGCGGCTCGCTACGTCTCGAGACGTTTTGATCCCACCTTGATCCCATGCGCGACATCACGGCGCTGATAGACGAAGCATAGCTCGGGTTGTTCATGGCTGCTCGTGTGAGGTCATGGCGAGGGCTTGGTGTGGTGACACGTCTTGCACCGCCACGGGGCACCGTTCCGTCGCCGCAACGCCTGATGCGACCGTCGCACTTGTCCCCCTCGTCCTCGCCCCTCATGGCGCCAACCCCAACGCCTCATCCAACGCGACGAGCTCCCCGAGCCCAAGCTCGGAGGCCGTCCGCGAAACCCTGCGGTAAGCCGACACCATCGTCGACGATCGGTGCCCAGTGCGATCCATGACCCACGTCTCGCCCTTGCCCGCAGCCAACGACAGCGTCACGAACGTCGCCCGCAGGTCGTGCACGCGAATCGGCCGCCGAGCCTCGGTGCTCGCCGTGAGCTCTGCGCGGTCCACGCCGGCCGCTGCGAGGTCGGCCCGGAGCTGCGCGGCGAGGTGATGCGCGGGCACGCCGAAGGGCCTCGTGGGCTCGATGGCCTGCCATGTCGAGAGCGCGCGAACCACGTCGGGCCGGAGCGCCCACGCGCGCGGGTCGTCCGTTTTGTTTTTGTCCAGCGTGACGGCCCCTCGAGCCAAGTCGAGGTCGCGCCACTCGAGCGCCAAGGCCTCGCCTTCGCGCATGCCCTCGCGAGCCAGGAATCCCCAGAGTAGGCGCCGTCCGAACGGGATGGCCTCGCACGCCAAGAGCTTCGCCTCCTCGTCGGGATACAAAAAGACCTTCGCCTTTTTCGAGCCGAGCTTGGGCAAGAACCCCGCCGGCAATGGCGACACCTTGAGCACTCTCGCCGGGAACACCGCGAGCCGAAAGAGCCGATACATAATCTGCGCGACATGCCTGCGGCTGGCCGTCGAAAGCGCCGCGGGGAGGCTCGCCATAACCCGTTGCGCGTCGTCGAGAGTGAATGCGCGAAGCGGGATATTGCGCACGTGCGGGAGGATATGCTTTTGCAGTCGCCCGGCGTCTTTGCTCGCGGTGCCTTTCTCGCGCACGTGGTCGGGGAATTGGCGCGTCAATTCGCCACTCGTCCAGCGAAGTGCGAAGTCCCCGAAAGACTCACCCATATTCGCCAACGGCTCGCGCGAGGCGCACACCTTGTCGGCTCCGAGTAGGACGATGCGGATCTCGCGCGGTCCCGCGGCCGTCAGTACATGATCGGCGAACCGCCTGACGTGGTGGACGAGCCCGGCCGCCACGAGCTTGTTCGCGACTTCGACGATCGCCGCCTTGCGCGCTGGGATGTCGGTGAGACCGAGCGGCACGGTAAACGCGAGGCGCTCGCCTTTGCCGATACGCACCCGAAGGAGCTGCGTGTTGCCACGTTGGACGGTCGAGCCTTTGCGCTGGTTCACTTGCCGACCCCCTTCTTCGCCGCGCCGACGTGGGTGCCAATCTTCAGTAGATTCAGCAGCGATCGAACGTAGACGTGCTTCGCCTTCGGCATGATCGCTAGGCCGCGCATTTGCTCCTCCAGGAGCGCCACCACATCCGCCACGGCCTCCGCGTATCCCTCGGCGCGCGGCTCCACCGAACGCAGCGCATCCCGCTCGACCACCAGCTCGCCATTGCGCTCCACCCAATGACGCACGCACCCCGGAGGCGTCGCGCACGCCCCTTCCTGTTCGCAGTCCCGAAGCATGTCCCGCTCGGCCTCAGCTCGACTGAGGTGCTCGATCAGTGTGCCGTAATTCTTGCGTGAAATCTCGTAACCAGCGCCCTTGAACCCGGCCTTGTCGAGCGCTGCGACGAGTGGATAGATGTGCTCACTCCAATTTACGCTTTGCGACCCGACGATCGAGTCACGAATAGCGCTGATCTCCACGAGAGTTCGGCGCTCCGAACTGCCAAGCCTTTGCCACGCGCACGTGTAAATGGCCTCCTCGCGCCTATCGTCTCCGGTTCCCGATTGCTCGTGCCGAACCGACATGGCCCGCAGATCCCACTCAGACTCGCTATCGGGCGGTTCGATCGTGTCCGATTCCGTGACTGCATATTTGCTCATTTCGCCCTCTTCAAGCGCTCGACAAACCGCTCAGCTTCCGTGTCGTCGTCGTCGCGCGAGGTGATTCGCACCACGCGTTTCGAGTTGAGAAACGCCTGCACATCCTCGACCCGAACGAGGATGCGTCGACCGTCCTTGATGTATGGGAACGCTCCTTCGCGCGCGAGCTGCAGGTGACGCCGGCGCTTGAGCGGGCTCGTTTCCTGATCGTAGTACTCCGTCGACGACGGCTGAGCCTCGATCGCGTCGGCGAGGACCCGCATGGCTTCAGCCTGGATCCGCAGGCCTTCGGCGATTCGTGCAGCGTTCATCACTTGTCCTTTTCTAGGTAGCCCGCCGCGCTCGTGCGCCAGCCCGCCACCGTCGGGCTACTCCCTCGGTAGGCGCGCTCGAGGTTGGCGCGCTCGAGGTTGGCGCCGGAGAGGTTGGCGCCGTAAAGGTTGGCGATCGGGATGAGATTTCGACCGGCCAGCCACATCCCAAAGCCGGTTTGAACGAGCCAGATAAAATGCAGTGGCGTCCAGTTTGCGATCCGGATTCGCCGGCGCCTGCGCTTGTCAGCCTCAGGCAACAGCGCCGCAATCGCATCGTAGAGTGCCAGGCCATTGCGGCACGCTTCGTGTTTCACGAGGGTGGACCGGTAGATGCTTACTGAAATCATTTCTCCCTCAATCCCGCCAGACGGGCGAGCGTGGCGGGCACGTCGGCGGCGGGGACGTCGGTGGCCGTAGTTGTATAGTGCCCGCCGTTACTCGGGGCGAGCACGTGGACTACCCATGTACCCACCTTGTTCCCCACCTTGTTCCACACGTTGAATGCGACACCCCTTGCCACCAGCCGCTCTACGAGGCACGAGGGACGCTCGCGGCGCACTCGGGCGGCTACGGCGGCGACACCCTCGGCGGCCGTCTCGGCCTTGGCGTAGATGCTGCGCAACTCCTCATCCGTGGCCCGGCCCTCTGGCGAGGTGGCGCGAGCCGCCCACCCAGCCTGCACCAGCGCTTCATCCGCCGCCGCCAGCCTGGCGACGAGGCGCTCGACTACCTCCCCGACGTCCTCGGGACCCACCGAGCCTAGGCACGCAATGCCCACCTGCGCAGCCTCACGGCAACGCGCGCGTGCCTCGTCGCGCTGCTCTTCCGCGCCCATTGCGTTCGCTCGCTCCGTCTTGGCTGCAGCTGTCGCCGCCGCCAACTGGGCGCGGAGGGCCTCCACCTCTGCCTCGGCGGCCACCCGTCGCGTACACTCGACATCGAGCGCCTTTCGGACATCTCGGGCAAGGTCGACGATGCCCGTCTGGTTCGCGTGGCAAAGCGGGTCGAGCGCCATCCTGATGACATTCAGGTTGCGCATCTGCATCTCAACGGATGCGCGAAGACTGTCCGCTTCGACCCTATTCGCCTCACCCTTCGCGACGATGGCGTCGAACACGCTCCGGTCCACCCACGACAACCCCACGGCCGAGCCGGCTTGCTTGAGGTCGTCGATGGTGGCAAGCCTCACATCATTCCCATATTGGGTAGTGTCTTCGAGAGGCTCCTTCTCCACTAGGAGCCTCATGCGCAAAGCTGGCCTTGGCATATCCCACTCAATTCGCTTCGTAGTCATTCGCCCCTCGCCTTCCTGATTCCAGCCTCACGCCTCGCGAACGACGCAAGGCGCTCCTGCTTGCGTCGCTCCCGCCTCGCCGGCTGCCACGGCAAGAGCCTCGAAGGCGTCGCCCTCGGGCCTGTCCACGACTCGGGCGCGGTACACTGGATCGCCGAATCCGGGCATGGCCGCCGTGCACGCCACCATGCTCAGGATGACCATCGTTGCCTTGTTCATTGGGAGCGGAGCTCTATTCGGTTGGGTGCACCACGACCTGAAGGGCAAGGTCGAGTCGGCGCTGTTCGGGAGTGCCACGCCACTCGGCGGGAAGCGCCGAACGCCTTGGGCATACGTCGACCCTGCAGGCCCGAGCCTCTGCCTCCAGTCGCGTGCACCGAGCTTGCGCCTCTGAGAGGGTCTTGAGCATCGCCACGTA
>JAYUKI010001467.1:0-1934 GCA_043764595.1 Myxococcales bacterium
GCAATTCGCACGAAGGTTCGCAGCAGGTTGAGGTCGTCGAGGGTCGCCATACGCGCACAGTATGGCGGACATTCGCATGAGCCGTCTTTTCGTCATGCAATGGCCGAAGCATCTTGTCGTCCATGAAGCACGAAGACGCAGAGGTTCTCGTCACCGGAGCGACAGGGTTCATCGGACGCTGGCTGCTCGCAGCGCTCACAGCGCGTGGGCGAACCGTGGCCGCCGTGCTCAGAAACGCAGCTGCGCGAGACTCGGAGCTGCGCTCGTTCGTCGACGGCATCGGAGGCGACTCCCGCCGGCTCGTCGTCGTGCCGGGAGACGTGGAGTCGCCGTCGCTCGGGCTCGACGACGGCTGGGAGAGCTTGCGCGACGTCTACCACCTCGCCGCGCGCTACGAGTTCGGGATGAGCATGGCCGACGCGAGGCGCACGAACGTGAACGGGACGTTGAACGCGCTGGCGTGGGCGAGCGGCCAACCGTCGCTCCGGCGCTTCATCTACCTGGGCGGCTACCGAATGACGCGCCCCACGCCCGAGCTACAGGCCGCCACGTTTCCGCTTTCTGACGCAGAAGCCGCGCAGCTCTATCGAGAACACGGCGCCTATGAAGCATCGAAGCACGAGTCTTGGATGGCCTTTCGACACACAGTCGCATCGCTCGACATTGCGTGGACCGCCGTCCATCCGAGCAGCGCCATCGGAGATTCGACGTCGGGCAAGACCACCCAGGTCACAGGGTTGGGCGAGACGGTCGAGCGGCTCTGGAAGCGCGATATGCCGGCCCTCGTGGGGACGAAGCGCACGTTCTTGCCCGTCGTCGCCGTCGACTACCTGGCGTCGTTTCTGGCGTCGGTGCCCGATAACCCCGAAACGGTCGGACAAGAGCTGACGGTGCTCGACCAGCAAACGCCCGAGTTGCCGGAGCTCGTACGTGAAATCGCGGAGCATCTCCGCGTGGATGCACCATCGCTCGTGTTGCCGGTCTCCCTCGTGCGAGCGCTGCCGCGCGCGTGGACCGGCATCGAGCCCGAAACCCTGGGGTTCCTGTCAGACGATCGCTACGACACCGATGCCGCCGACGCGCACGCTCGTGTAGCAGGGCTCCAGCTTCCCGACCGCCGACGCAGCCTCGCGCGGTGGTGCGATCACCTGGTCTCCACTCGCTTCGGCGCAGATCCGAGCGCGGACGCGGGCTCGATGCGCGAGGGTGTTTTCGCCGTGGGCGACCCTCGGACGGCGCCTGTCGTCTATCTTCATGGGCTCCCGTGGAACGGGGACGTCTGGAAACCCGTGGACGAGCTCGTCACGGCCGAAGGCGCGCGGCTCGACCTGCCCGGGCTAGGAAGGTCGGCGCCAAGCAGTCTCAGCGACGCGGCTTGGCTCGACAGCGTGCTGCGAGAGCGAGAGCGTTGCGTGGTGCTCGTCGGCCACTCGGTTGGGGCTGCGATGGCGGTTCGATATGCGCACGCCCACCCGGACAAAGTTGGGTGTCTGGTCCTGGTCTCGCCTTCGTTTCTGCAGCGCCCTCCGTCGAAGTCGCTTCGCGTGAGCCCCCTCGTGGCTCATTCGCTGTCGCACGCGACGCCGGAAGCGCTCGTCGCGCGCCTGGTGCCGGAGCTGGGGCTCGCAGGTGAAGTTCCTCCATCGGTCGCTAGCGCGTCGCTCGATCTCGCCCGAAAGGGCGTCGCAAGACGGGTCGCGGCGTCGCTGTCGCGTGCAGGATGCCCTCGCGTGAGGGCAGACCTGCAACGACAGCTGAGCGATCTCCACTGCCCGGTGATTCTCGTTCATGGCGAGAACGACCCCATCCTCGTTCCTCACCGGGTCGGCCCCGAGCGGGTCTGGTCGCTGAGCGGCGCCGGGCACAATCCGCAACTCACGCGAACCGAGGCCGTCGCGAAGATTGTCTCGTCGGCATGCGAAATGCCTCGTTGC
>JAYUKI010001468.1:0-1884 GCA_043764595.1 Myxococcales bacterium
GTGAGCGGAAACAACTTCGTCGCGCGCTCGGTCATTCAGCTCGATGGAGCCGAGCTTGCCACCACGTTCGTGTCCGCAACCGAGCTCCGTGGCGCCATTCCGTCGAACAAGCTCGCCGCCGTGGGCACGCTTCGGATTTCGGTCGGCACCGCGCCACCGGGCGGTGGGGCAAGCAAAGAGCTCACGTTCGAGGTGCAAAATCCGCCTCCGGTGCTCACCCAGCTCCTCCCGCTCAGTGTGGTCGCGGGCACTCCCACCATCACGCTCGCTTTGACCGGCACGAGCTTCGTGCCTGGTGCGAAGGTCAGCTTCGGTACGACCGATCTCACCACGACGTTCACGAGCGCGAGCGAGCTCGCGGCCACCGTGCCGACCGCCCTGCTCGTCACGTCCGGAAGCTTCCCCGTGAAGGTGACGAACCCGTCCCCCGGCGGCGGCGCATCGAGCACCATCGCGTTCACGGTCACCAACCCGAACGTGGTCCTCACGACGGTCACGCCGAACATGGCCACCGTCGGCGCCGCTGCGGTCAACGTCACTCTCTCCGGCTCGGGCTTTCTTTCGAATACGGCCGTCCTTTTCAACGGGGCATCCATCACGAAGGCGTTCGTGAGCAGCACGCAGCTCACCGCCACCATCCCCGCCACGGCCCTCAGGGCCGCCGGGGAATTCCCAATGACCGTTCAGAATCCGCCGCCCGGCGGTGGTCTCTCGGCACCGGTTGTTTTCCGCGTGCAATACGCCTCTCCCACTCTGTCCACGGTCGCCCCGGCTCAAGTGCAAGCGGGCTCCGCGGCTACGGTCATCACGGCCACGGGCACCAATTTCTACGCCGCTTCGCAAGTCACGTTCGACGGCGTCGCCGCTGCCACGACCTTCGTGGACGCCACCACGCTGCGCGCTACGCTTCCTGCCGCTGCGCTCGTGTCGGCGGGCGCCGTCGCCGTTCGTGTCGTCAACCCCACACCGGGCGGTGGCACGTCGTCGGCCGTCAGCATCACGGTTCAGAATCCTGCACCGGTGATCACGAGCCTGTCGCCGAGCTCGGGCACAGTCGGCTCGCCCGATCGGCCGCTCAGCGTTCTCGGGACGGGATTCGTCGCTGCGAGCGTGGTGCGCATCAACGGCGTGGCCGCGACCACGGCTTTCGTGTCCGCCACCCAGCTCACCACCACCGTCTCGTCGTCGTACATGACCAACCCCGGCACGTTGGCGATCACGGTCATGTCGCCCACTCCCGGAGGCGGAACGTCGGCAGCCGCCAATTTCACGGTCGGATGCGACACTACCGGCGTCGACCTTCAGCTCGGAGCCGTTGGCAACACCACGACCTACCAAACGCTCTTTGCGGCCGCTCCCATCGAGACCGCATTCGATACCGCCAGTGCGTGCCCTGGCTTCTTGTCGGCCACCATCACACGCCCCGTCCGCTACTGGGTCGTACAGAACAGCACGCAACAGCCGGTGACACTCTCGGCGTGGGGCGTGTGCACGGGCGACATGAGCCGCTCGGACGATGCGTTCCTATCCCTCTACAAGCGCTCCACGAAGCCCGTGTCCACCGTCGAACGCGAGGGCTGCATCGGCGCCATCGCGGAAGGCACGGACGGCCCTGGGGCCTTTGGAGCCCCCGAGCCCGACCGCGGCGGCGCCATTTTTTGCCCAGGCCTGACGAAGGCCAACGGCGGTGGCTTGCCCCTCGGCGTGTGCGTAAAAGCGGTCGTTCGCATCCAGCCCTTCAGCATGACCAATCCCACGTTTACGCCGCCCCCACAGATTCGCATCCGTCCCGAGTGAGCCAAGAATCCGGAAATGCGAATGGGCGCGGTGGGGCAGGCGGGGGAGGCGGGCCCGGCGCCCGAGGCACGCGTGGGGGAAAGCCCA
>JAYUKI010001469.1:0-23908 GCA_043764595.1 Myxococcales bacterium
ATGGACACGCTCGTAACGTTTTCGAGGAGGCACTTTCGCATGAAGCTTTTTACCGGATTGGCCCTTTGTGGCCTTGGGCTCACCACGGCACTTTTGCTCGGCGCGCCGGGCTGTAGCAGCACCCCGATCGAAACCGAGGCCGGCGCCACGGGCGGCTTTAAGAAGCCGCCGGCAAAGTCGGGCGACAAGACCGCATCGACGGACTCGAAGTATTACGCGCTGAAGACCATCCAGCTCGGCGACGCGGATCGCTCGGGCGCTCCCAGCCAGACGGCGTGGAAGAAGTATGGCTACGACCTCGACGGCCTCGTCTCGACGGACAAGTCCGCCGACCACTGCAAGCTCAAGGCGGGCGCTCCCAACAAGGTGAAGCTCGACGGCGACGAAGGCACGGACAACTCGTTCGGCGCGAACATCCTCCCGATCATCACGACCGCGTCGCCCGACGCGGCCAAGTCGATCAACGACAACCTCACGTCGGGTTCGTTCACCGTCATCATCGAGGCGAAGGGCCTCGACGGTGCGGCGGATCAGACCAACACGGGTCTTAGCGGACAGCTCTTCGCGGGCGGCAAATTGGCCACCCCGCCGAAGTGGGACGGAACGGACGAGTGGGCCGTTCTCCCGGGCCTTCTCAAGGACGGCCAGAGCGTCGCCGGCGGCTCCAAGGTCAGCTTCGCGGACTCGTACGTCAGCAAGGGCCTCTTCGTCAGCGGCTCGGACGCGACGGTCACGCTGAGCCTCTCGGTGGGCGGAGCTTCGCTTGACCTGACCATCAACAAGGCCACGATATCGTTCAAGAAGCCGGCATCTGGCGTCCTCGCCACCGAAGGCACCATCTCGGGCGTCCTTGCCACCGAGCAGCTCATCACCGAGCTCAAGAAGGTCGCCGGTCGCGTGTCGACGACGCTCTGCGAAGGCAGCACGTTCGAGAACATCGCCAGCCAAATCCGTCAGGCCTCCGACATCGGATCCAACGGCGCGAACACGTCCGGCTCCGATTGCGACGGCATCTCGATCGGCATCGGCTTCACCGCCGCGCAGGTCAAGGCTCCGACCAAGGTCGAAGCGGCAGGTCCCGCGAGCCCCGACCCCTGCACGGCTCCCGCCGACGCAGGCGCAGGCGGCTGATTCTCAGTCAGCACACGTGAGCCACGAGAGCCCCGCTTTACCGCGGGGTTCTTGCTTTTCGAAGGTCTCGATTCAGCGGCTCGCGGCGGCGATGAGGTGTTCGAACGGCGCCCACGACGGCACCGATGGCCAGCAGCACCGACGTGGCAGCGAGCGCGAGCTTTCGCCGCGCGACTTTCGTCAGGTCGCCCTTCTTGGCAAAAGCCTCGGTCGCGTCTCGATCGCGTTCACCCTTCATCACAGGAGACCGTGCTCGCGTTTGGCAGGCCTTTCCACCGCGCTCGTGCTCGAAGGCTCGTGGCACTCTTGCGCCGAGGGCCAGACCTTGCGAAAACCTGGGCCATGCACGTTTTCGGGCTCACGGGTGGAATCGCCTCGGGCAAGAGCTCCGTGGCCCGGCGCTTTCGCGAGCGCCACGTACCGGTCATCGACGCGGACGAGCTGGCCCGTGAGGTGGTCGCCTTCGGATCCGACGGCCTACGGGCCGTGGTGGAGGCCTTCGGCAAAGACGTCTTGCTCCCGGACGGCTCGCTCGACCGTGGACGCCTTGGCGACCTCGTTTTTTCCGACGCTTCCAAACGGGCCATCTTGAACGGAATCGTTCACCCCCGCATCGCCGCCGTGAGCGCCACCCGAATCGGTGAGCTCGCGGCCCGGAGCGAGCCTGTCGCCTGCTACGAGGCGGCCTTGCTGGTCGAGAACGGGCTCGCAGAAGCGTTCCGCCCCCTCGTGGTGGTGGCGGCTTCGCCCGAGGTCCAGGCCGCCCGCATCGGCTCCAGGGACGGACTCGACGAAGCCCGTGCTCGAGCGCGAATCGCGGCCCAACGTCCTCTGGACGAAAAAGTGCGTCTTGCGGACGTCGTCGTGCGGAACGATGGCTCCCTGAAGGACCTCGAGCGGGAGGCCGATCGGTGTCTTCGCGACGTCCTTCGAAGGCTCGGAGTCGAGCTCTCTCGGTATTTTGGAGCCGAAAACGGCTGAAGCGACGGTCGCACCAAGACGCCCATATGGGCGGCCTCGTGCTACTCTTTCGGTCCGTGGCGGTGACCAAGCAGCACACTGGGGTGTCGTCTCCCTACGAGGA
This sequence comes from Myxococcales bacterium, assembly GCA_043764595.1. Taxonomy (GTDB): domain Bacteria; phylum Myxococcota_A; class Polyangia; order Polyangiales; family Polyangiaceae; genus JAAFHV01. The sequence goes on from JAYUKI010001469.1 coordinate 2,216, forward strand.
CGAAAACCTCCAAGAGGCACGCGAAGCAAGGGCCACCCAGCGCCCGGGGCTCGTCCTTCTGTACGCACCGAACTTCGAACAGCTGCACCCCGCCTATCCGTTCGGGCCATACGACATCACGATCGGCAGGGATCCGGTCCATGCGGTCTGCATTCCCGAACAGGCCGTCAGTCGGATGCACGCACGCATCCATCGAACGGCGGGTCCTCCCGGTGAAGGCGACGTGTACGTCATCACCGACCTCGGCAGCCGCAACGGGATCGTGGTCGACGGCAAGAACGTGCGTGAAGCCGTGCTGGAGCCGCTCTCCGAGGTCCGAATCGGAGACGCACTCTTCAAGTTCGTCGACGAGGGCGCCGACGTCGCTGCCGCGTACCGCATCGACGGGGTCGTGGCCGGCCAAAGGCGCGCGCGCGACTTCGTCGAGCTCGTCGGTGGCGCCAAAATGGACGCCATCGCCGCCGACATCGAACGCATCGCTGCGACCGAGCTCTCTTGCGTCGTGCTCGGCGAGACGGGCACCGGAAAAGAGGTGGTGGCACGCGGCATCCACAGGTTGTCGGGCCGTGGCTCGTTCCAAGCGATCAACTGCGCGGCCATTCCGCAGAACCTCCTCGAGAGCGAGCTCTTCGGCTATCGGCGTGGGGCGTTTTCGGGTGCGGATCGAGACAAGCCCGGCCTCATCAAGCTCGCGGATGGCGGCACGCTTTTCCTCGACGAAATCGGGGACATGCCTATCGACGCGCAGGCCAAGCTCCTGCGTGTGCTCCAGTCCCGCGAGGTCTTTCCACTTGGCGCCACGATGCCCGAGCGCGTCGACATTCGTGTGGTTTGCGCAACCCACCGTGATCTCTACAGCCACGTTCGCGAAGGGCGCTTCCGCGGCGACTTGCTTGCCCGTCTGAACGAGCACACGGTGCGCCTTCCGCCGCTTCGCGAGCGCAAAGAAGACATGCTCCAACTCGTTCGGAGCTTCTTCGTTCGCTACGGAAAGCCCCAGTCGAGCTTCACGTTCTCGTTCATGGTGGCCCTGCTCCACTACGACTGGCCGTTCAACGTCCGCGAGCTCGAGAGCTGCGTCAAACGTGGTCTAGCGATCGCCGACGACAGCGTGTTGGACACGATGCACCTCCCGGATGCCATCGCCGAGGAGATGCGTGGCTACGGCGGGAAATCCCCTCGACCCGACCGGATGAGCATTCTGCCGCCGAGTGTGAGCCCGTCGAGCCGGACGCCCTTCGGCTCCTCGCCGTCGTCTTCGCCACCTTCTCCCCCCGCGACCGCTCCGATCGCACCAAAAGCACCGAACGAAGACGAGCTTCGTGCGGTCTTGAGCCGCCACAAAGGGAACGTTGCCGCCGTTGGACGCGAGCTCGGGAAAGAGCGCATGCAGATCCACAGGTGGTTGAAAAAATACGGAATTTCGCTCGACGACTACCGCGAGTAGACGCTGGCAGGGGGGCTTGCTCGTCGCTAGTTCGCTAGTTCGGCTAGTTCGACGACGCGTCCTCGGCGAGACCTGCGATCCGAACCGTGCCCTCTTCGCGCCTGACGAGGAGCACTAGACCTTCGCCGAAGAGCGGATCACCACCGACGCGCGACACGAGGACGGGCACCCGGACGAGCAGGTCCCCCTCTCGCATCTCGGGCGGGCGCTGCGCCGCGGCGACATCCCCGAAGCCAAAGCGCTCGAGCCGATCGAACCGCGCCACCTCCATTCCCGCGATGCGCTGGTACTCGTAGGTGCGGATCCGTGTGCGGAACGTGTCGACGATGCTGCTCCCTGGGCGCCGCAGCATTACGGCGTCGGCCGTCAGCAAATGGGTCAGGCCGTCGACGTCTTCGTGCTCCCACGCTCGAAAGTAGGTCTTCACGAGCTCCACGATTTGGCGGGCCTCGAAGGGCTCACGCAACGCAAGGAGCGATGCCTCCGTTTTGCCGCGTTCTTCGGGGTCGGGGACGGTGAGCGGGCGCTCCAGAACGACCCCGTCGGGCTTTCTCTGCACCTTCGGCAGCTCGGTCACCGTGGGGAATACCCCACCACACGCGCACAGGAAGGCGAGGAAGGCGACCGGTACGACGGCGAGCGTCCGTGGAGAGTGAAGCGACTTGGCGAGGGCCACGCGCCCTCTAAAGAGCTTCGATTTCAGGCGACATTCCACGGTTGAGGACGAGGATCGCACGTTCCGAGACGCTCTTCCAGCGTGGCTCGGCGAGGGGGCTCGATGCGGCGAAGGACCACTCTTCGTCGAAGTCGCTCGCGAGGAGGACGAAGTGCACTTGAGCGAGCTCAGGGACTTTGCGCCGAAGGGCCGCGTCGTCCCCCAGCAAGAGCTCCGCGTCGTTTTTTCCAGCGAAGACGCGATAGGCCATGGGCGCGCCCGCGTGCAGGACGACCACGAACTCTCCACACGACACTATGGCGTTGATGCTCGCGGGGGGCGCACCGATCTCGGCGCCCGTAGTGTCGACGAGCGAGAGACTCGCACGGAGGGCCTCGCGAACCACCGACGGAGGTGGCGTTCCCTCGAGGGCGCCTCGGTCGTGCAAGAACGACAAAAAGACGTAAAAGAACACCTCCGCGTCCGTCTCGCCGCGGATTTGTGCCCGTAGAAAATCCGGAAGCGTAGCGAGAAGCCGATCACGTACCGTGTCGAACTGCGGAATCGTGCCCGTCTGGGCGAAGAGCCACTGCCGGAAACGGAACGGGTGCGTGTTTTCGGTTCGCAATGCGCCGACGGTCGCGGAACGGACGTGTCCGACCAAGACGTCGGCGCGGACGTCTGCGGCTGCGAACGCAAGGTCGATGGGCTCGCGATCATCGACGGGCCGCCGACGCATCAGCACCTCGTCGCCCTGATAAAAACCAAGGCCCCAGCCCAAGGGCAGACCCGTGCGAACGCGCACTAGGAGCGCGTCGCGCTCGGAGTGGAGCACGCGCGCAGTAAGCTCGCTACGATTCCCCACGAGGGCCACTAGTCGTGCCATGACGTCCTCCTCAGTTCGGTCGCGCCAAGATCCTTCGTTTCCGCGTGCATGGTAGCTTCGGATTCGGGCGCCGAAGGTTCCCGAGCCGTGCGCACCTTGGAAAGAAACGCCTCGGTCTTCGCTTTCTTCCGCTTCTGTAGCGACTCACCGAAAAGCTTCACCAAGAATGGGGCAGACGCCGCGACGGCGAGAGCGACCCCCCAGGGCGGTAACGAAACGGAGCGCATCGACTCCTATACTGATGACACATCCTCCGCGAAAACGCGAAGGGTTGACGCCACATGCAGACGAACGCGCTCGGTCGACGCACGTCGTTGCCGCGTGTCACCCGGGCGTCACGCGGTCGTGGTAGAGACTTTTTTCCGACGTGCTTCGCGAATGCGACCGCTCACTTCTGGGGCGGAACGATGAAGGGCACGACGTGCTCGCGGCCCTCGAAGCCGGCGCGGTATTGAGCGGCGGCGTGCTGCGACGCAAAGGGTCCGATTCGCACGCGAAACCAGGTACCGCGCCCTGCAACATGCGCCTCGGTGACGTAGGCTTTGTGGCTACGCGCACGGAGCTGGGTCGCGAAACCCTCGGCTTCTTCCCGCGTGCGGAAGGAGCTCACTTGGAGTTGGTAGCCACCCTCTTTGCCTTGTGGCGCGGAGGGGCCCTCGGGCACCGACTTCATCTGCGCGTTCTCGCTCGCGGCTCGCGTGAGGGCGTCGCGAGGGCGCGTCACCATAGGCGTGGCTTCGAGGAGATTTGCGGCGGGCAGTGGGACGACGGGCAATCGATCCGACGCGGGGGGAGGCATTTCGGGGGCGCGAACGCTCGCGAGAGGAGACGTGTCTTTGTTTCCTCGGACCGCAGCCAAGGCCGTGGGAGGCGCGTTGTCGTCGCTCAAAATTCCGGGAAACGTGACGTCCCTGGTCGACAGCTCGGTCGGCTTCGGTGCGCCGTTGGCCTTGTCCGACTTCGTCTTCTGGAGCACGAGCTCGCCCAGCGGGTCGGTCTTCTTCACGTCGGGTCGTGAGCCACGGCCCGTGAGCGCGAGCGCGGCGAAGAGCACGCATGCTCCACCGAGCGCAACGAAGGCCAACGTAGTGCCTTTGCCGGGCCGCGCGTCAGCGTCGGTCTCTTGGATCTGCTCGAGGTTCTTTACGCCCTGTTCCATGATCTCGCCTCGGTTCTCGTCACGCGGAAAGCACTCCCGAGCTCGTGAACGCACCGCTCGCCGACCTTCGCGCGCCCTTGGGCGCAGGAGGAACGTCGTGGCAATCGCAGTTCGCGTGGCTCATCGGGCTCGTCCCGGGTTAGCGAAGTACGAGAGGCTCGGCCAAGTTTCCGACTCACGAGCCATCGTCGAATCGACTGCCAAAGTGCTATGGCGTCCCGCATGCGTCGAAATGTCGGCTTTGCTTTGGTCCTCGCGGCTTGCGCCGGCAAAGCGGAAGGCACGGCGGTCCTGGTCACGGGCCCGGAAGAAGGCGTGCTCACACGAGCGCCGGCAGTCACGTCCCTCGTAGTCGAGGCCGTCGCGGCCGACGGAAGCACACGTGAGGTCACGCGTGCTTCGCTTCCGACCGACACCCTCGACCTCGGAGACTTCCTCAAAGACGACAGCGGCGCGTTGCGCGTCCGAGGCGAGGATGCGACGGGGGTGGCACGGGTCGAGGGCGAGTCCCTTCCCTTCCGCTATGGCGCAGCCGAAGGGAGGAACGCGTTCGTCTTCGTCCAAAGAAAGGGCGAAAGCGCTCGTTTTCCTTCGCCATTTCAGACTCCGTTCCCCTCCGTGCTCGTGGACGTCGTGGCATCTCGCTACGTGCTTGGAATCGAAGGCACCCGGGCCGCCTTCTACGACCTCGCGAACCTCGTGCCGGTCGCCGACCGCACGCTGCCTCTGGCTCCGCGGTCGGTTGCGATCTTCGATACCCGCTTGTTCCTGGTGTCGGACGCTGCGAAGGCCACGGTGCTCGACCTGTCGGACTCGGCGCAAACGGAGCTCGACGCCCCCGCGGGAGGCTCGTTCGCCGAGGTCGCGGGTGGCGCCACGGTGCGTGCAAACGACGGAGTCACGTACATCGTCGGCGCCACACGAAAGGACGTCCCGACCGCGCGAGTGCTCCGGATCACCAAGGACGGAACACTCTCTTTTGTCGAGCTCGCTGCGGCGCGCAATGGCGCTGGGGCCGCGTGGATCACAGGGCGCGGACTGCTCGTCGTGGGTGGCAGCGCGACCGCCGCGGGCCTCGAGATCGTCGCGCCCCAGGCGACCAAAGGCGTGCCTCTCCCCTTTCCGCCCGAGCCCGCATCCGATCTCGCAGTCGTTGCGCTCGACGCTCCTCGAGTCCTCGTCGTGGGCGGCGCTCCGGCCTTCCGCACGGCCGATCTCGGTTGCGCTACGGCGTGCACGCTCCCCGCGTTCGATGCCCCCGCCGGCCTCGCGCTCGCATCTCCGCACGCGGTGAGCTTTGGAGCCACGGCCCTCGTCAGCGCGACCGACGGCACCTCGGCGCGGGCGTTCGTCGCCACGACGACTTCGGTACGCGAGATCGTACTTCGCACGAAGCGGACACGCGCCACGCTCGTGCCTTTGCCCACGGGCAACGTGGCGATCGTCGGGGACGCAGCCGAGCTCGAGTCGTTCCGACCCTGACATTGGCGTAGCACGAGGCCTTCCCCGAGCTCGGGACGGTGGGCGCCGTGCATGGCAGCGGCGCAGGCAAAGTGCGACCGTCCGGGAACTTCCTCCGGATCGCGTGGTCCACGGAAGCCCCGACGCTCGAATTGGAAAGGAAGTTTATCATCTCATGAGGTCCCGCTTTGCCTTCGTGGTCCCCTTCCTCACGGCCGCCCTCGCATCGAGCGCGACGGCATGTGGCCCGTCTCAAGAGGCCCACGGTCCGAAGACCGACGTTCCGATCCTCCCGCTGAAGAGCGTGCGCCTCTACGAGGCCGGGGTCGGTTACTTCGAGCGCGAAGGAATGACCGGGGGCAAGACGTCCCTTCCGGTACCGCCGGGTCATCTCGACGACGCGCTCAAGACCCTCGTCGTGCTCTCGAAAGGTGGAAAAGCGGAGGTCCTCGGTCTGTCGTTTCCGAGCAGCGTGACGAAGGGCATGGCACGCGCACTCGCCGGGCTTCCCGCAAACGAAGAAGGACCTCTCGGCTTCCGTTCGCTCCTCAACACCATGCGTGGAGCACACGTCGTGATCCGCACGAAGAACGGAACCGAAACGGCCGGGCGCTTGGTCGACGTGGTCGACGGACCTCGTGCGAAACACGAGCCCGAAAAGGTCGAAAAGAAGGCCTCGAAAGACGAATCGCCTGCACCGACCGACGACGCGAGCCTCGTGGCCATCGTGCTCGCCGACTCGGGCGATCTCATGCGTTTCTCCGACGACGTGATCACCGGAGTGCGACCCACCGACCCTGCGTTCTTTGCGCGGCTCGGCACGGCGCTCGATGCCGTGTCGACCCAAGGAACACGAAACCCTCGCCTCGTGGAAGTTCTCGGCAAGAGCAACGAACCCGTGACCCTCGGCTACCTGGCCGAAGCGCCCATCTGGCGAACGACCTACCGCCTCGTCATGGGCGATGACGACCATGCGTTCCTCCAGGGTTGGGCGCTCGTCCACAACGACACGGACGAAGACTGGAAGAGCGTCCGCGTCGAGCTCGTGAACGGACAGCCCGATTCGTTCCTCTTTCCAATAGCCGCTCCAAGGTACGCCCGCCGCGAGCTCCGGACTCCCGACAACGTCGCGTCCACCGTTCCGCAGCTTCTCGACAACTCGGCCGACCGCATGTGGGGTGACCACGCGGAAGACTCGATGGGAATCGGTGGCCTCGGTTTGTCGGGCGTCGGCGAGGGCGGTGGTGGACGTGGAGAAGGCATCGGCCTCGGCAGCATCGGGACGATGGGGCACGGCTCGGGCTCGGGCTCGGGACATGGCTTTGGCTCGGGCTCGGGCTCGTCGGGCTCTGGAACGAGCTCGCTGCTCGACATCGGAAACCTCGCCAAGATCGCACAAGCCGACGCCATCGAAGGCGGCGCGTTGTTCCGCTATGTCCTGCGGAGTGGGCTCGACCTTCGCGCACGCAGCTCCGCGCTCGTGCCGTTCGTCGCCGCGCCGCTCGAGTCGAGCTCGGTCACCTACGTCGACGGCTCCCAAGCACGCGCTGGCGTTCGCTTCGTCAACCAGACCAAACAGACGTTGCCGCCCGGGGTCATCGCCTTCTACGCGGACGGCGGCTTCGCAGGAGAATCTGCGCTTCCACGCCTCAGGCCAGGCGAGCGCAAGTTCGTCAGCTTCGCGGACGACCTCGACGTCGAAGTCTCGAGGAAGAATGCAAAGTCGCACGAAGCCACTCAGAAGGTCAGGTTCCGAAACGAGCAACTGGAAGAACACTACGTTCGGACCACGACGGCCGACTACATCGTGAAAAACGATGCGGGGCGTCCGCGGCACGTGGCTATCGCGTTCCACGTGGCCAACAACGGACGAATCGAGGGCACCGACCGACTCGACTACGACGCGGAACGAAGCCTGCCCCTGGGCGTGGTCGACGTTGCGGCAAAAAAGACGGTCGCACGGGCCGTCACCGTCAAAGAAGGCCTCGTTCGTCACTCGGGCCTCGGGTCCTTCGAGCCCGTGCGTCTCGAGGCGCTCTCGCGAGAGGCATCGCTGTCCGCGTTCGAGAAGCAGGTCCTCGTCGATGCAGCCGGCAAGGCCAAGCCATACGTTGCTTCGGTGGCGGCCAAAAAGAAGGCCCAAGAAGACGTAACCCGCGCCGAAGCCGATCTTCAGAAGCTTCGGGAGAACCTGAAGACGCTGACCACCGAGAAGGACAAGACCCACCCGTTCGTCGTGCGCGTCGTGGCGGCCGAAGACACACTCACCAAGCTCAAGTCGACGCTCGACGCGGCTATCAAAGACGAAAAGAAGCGGGCCGAGGAGCTGAGCCAGGCCCTTACGAAGCTGAACAAAGACGAGTAGTTGCGTCTAGAGGACGGAACAGTTCGATGAGCGAGGCTTTTCGCTGAGCTTACGCTGCATCCAAATCGGCAAGAAGCCGACCGAATCCAGGATTAGAGACCTCGGAAGGTCCCGAAGGGAGTCACGACGGCTCTCTGCTCGGGGCTCGTGGCAACCGCTCCCGGCCAAACGACGCACGCCTCGAGGTCCGCCTCGATGCGTGCGCCTTCGCCGACGATCGACCTCGTGAGGCGCGCCTCGCCGACCACGTCCGCACCATGAGCCATCCACGAGCCAAGGCCCGTGGCATCGAGCCACGCGAGGTTCGCGTCGAGGTAGCTCGCCAGGGTCCCCACGTCGAAGAACGGAGCCTCGTGGGGGAACGAGGCGAGCATGGCGCCCCTACGAAGCGCGGGCAGGTAGACGTCCCCGACGAGACACCCCACTTCCGGAAGTGCTTCACGAAGCTCCGAGCCAACGGCATGGATGCCGACGAAGTCCCCGCCCCGCGATTCCTCGCCGAAGAGCTCGCCGCGCAGCCGGACGACGTGACCGGCCACATCGAGCCCCACCGTGCCGAGGCCCATGGGTCGCGGCGCGACGGCAAGGGTCGCTAGGGCATGGCTTCGCCGGTGCGCGTCCAGAAGCGAGGCTCCGTCGAGGTCGGTCAAGATGTCGGCGTTCCAAACGAGCACGGGTCCAGCGAGCAGAACAGACGCTGCGTGGCGCAGCCCGCCCGCCGTCCCGAGCAGCGAGTGCTCGCACACCACCTCGACTGACTCGCGGGCACCGAACGCGACGAGGGCGTCGGCTTTGTGGAAGGCGTTCACCACCACGGGTCCCACCGCCCGAGCGCGGTCCACGACGTGCGCGAGCGCGGCCTTGTCACCGACGGGGACGAGCGGCTTCGGGAGGTGGTCCGAAAGCGGGCGAAGCCTCGTGCCGAGGCCCGCCGCGAGCACGAATGCGGACGGCATCGGTTCTCCGTAGCGCGCCGCGAGCCATCCGGCGAAAGAGCGGTCGCTACGCGAGGCTATTTGCAGCTTTTTTGGGTCTGGCACGCGACGCGTAGTAGGCCATGGGCATGCTGAAGCGGAGCGTGTCCGTCGTCGCCCTGGTCTCGCTCGGTCTCGCCATTACGGGGGTCCCGGCGTGCGGGACCGATGCGGTCGGCGTCGACGCATGCCGCGAAATCGAAGCCGCCCGCTGCAAGCGTGCCGTCGAATGCCAGATTTCTCTGAGCTCTCCGAACCCAGCCGGCGATCCTGCCGAGGCGTGCCGAAGGTTTTACGTCGACGCGTGTTTGCACGGCATCCAGTCCGCGAAGGATCCGACCGTGCCGGAGCGGAAGGCCTGCGTGGACGCGGTCACGACCGGCTCGTGCGACGTGGTGCGAGAGCCCCAACGTGCACCGGGCTGCGCCTTCATCATCCCGGTAGATACGCCCGACGCAGGTGCCGCCAAGGCCGACGCAGCAGAGCCGGCGCCACCCGCACCCCAGCCTGACGCATCCAAATAGCCGTCCGCCTCGAGCCCCTTCGGACGTTCCGGGCCTTTTTGCGACTCCTCCTCCCGGAGATCACGATTCGAGGTCGGGCTCGCCGTCGTCCTCGAGGCTCACCACAGAGGCTCCGGCGACGGCCGGCGTGCCAGTATAGACCCGCTCGCCGTGCACGCGCTCGCCGAGCTCGATGCGCCAGTACGAAGGTTCGTCTCCGCTCCTGCAGCCGAGAGTGAACGACGAGCCAGCGAAGATCCTGAATTTCGCGCCGGCCGGTTTTCGCTCCTCGCTCACGTGACGATGCCCGTGCAAGACGCACGTGATGCCGAGCTCGTCGAAGAGCTGTGCGACCGACTCGGCGTCGTCGAGGCGCATACCGATCTCGCTTGGCGTGCGACCGCCCACACCATGCGGCAACGGCACGACGTGGTGATGGAGCAGCACGACGCGATGGCGCGCCGCGCGAAACTCGGGCTGCGTCGCGATATGGCGCAGGTAGGCCGATTGCGCAGGCCCGATCGCTCCGTTGTGCCTGAAAAAACGGCGCTGAGGGCGCGAGCACGAGTCGAGCCCGACGAGCACGAGCGACGCCTCGGGAAGGCTTCGCACCCACGCTCCACTCGCGTCGACCACGAGGCCCAAGCTCCTCGCGAAGGACTGCCAAGAGGCTCGTTTCGAGTCCGGAGAAGGCTTTGGCCGACCACTCCCGGCGAGTGGGAACATGTAGAGGTCGTGGTTGCCCGGGACGGCGAAGAGCCTACCTCGGTCGCGAAACCGCGCAAAAGCAGCCGAAACGACCTCGTAGCCGGCTCCGTCGTCCGTGAGGTCGCCGGTGATCACGACGGCGTCCACGTCCGGATCGATCGAATGCGCCGCGCGCAAGAGCCGCACATTCGTGTTCTTCGGCGTGGCCTCGGCCAAGCGATCGAGCGCCGCAAGGCTCGGGACGTCGGCCGCGAGAGTCTTGCTTCGTCGTGCCTCGAGCCGCCTCGCCACGAACGTCGCACGCTCCACCGGATCCTCGGACGCGACTTCCCTGCGGCTCGGGACCTTGTGGCTGTAGCCCTCCGGGTCGATAAGCTCGATATCGCTCACTTTTTTGCCCTTGCGATGAAGGACTCGCCAGCCGGCTTCGTGCCAGACGGGCTCCCATCGGGAGGCATCGGTGTCCGCGAGGTTCTTGCTTCGGGAGACGATTCTCAGGCGGTCGTGGAAGGTGTCGCCGAACGTGGAGACGTGAAGATCCGAAACGTGGGCGATGACGAACGGACGCGCCACGTCGCCGTCACATCCCCGAGAGGATGCGGTACGTCTCGCCCTCTTTCACGAGCTCGAGGCGATTCTCGGCGACCGTGTGGCGCCACTCTTCCTGTTTCACTCCGGGGATCCGGAAGCTCGCCGCGTAGGTGTAGTCGACGAGGACGTGCTCGTTCTCGGTGAAGGCGATTTTGCGGTACCGCACTTCGTAGCGGATGGCCTGCGTCTTCATGAACGTGCTGGTGAGGTAATCCTTCAATCCGGCAAAATCGATATCGTCTTCGGCGTTCGCGTTGCCCCCGTCCTCGAAGTATCGCTGGCTCGCGAGCTTGAGCAGGAGGCCGATATTCTTTTCCTCGACCCCATGGCGATATTCTTCGCAGAAAGTGACGACCTTTCGGTTCTGCGAGGAGTCCTCGACGTCGGTGTTCGGGATGGTGCTCTTCGAGCAACCCCCGAAGACGAGAGCCGAAGCTCCCACGGCCGCGACAACGAGGCCACGCGCCGCACGTGCGACGAAGGTTTCCGAGCGAAGGGCGAGCGGGCGGACGGGCGTAAGTCGCATGGCGGAAGCAAAAACCTCGGGCTAGGCCTTCCCATTCCCGGAAAGGCGGCGTTCGCGGGCTCTCGAAGGCGTCAGCGGAGAGCGCGCAAGCGGACTCTACCAAAAACTCCCCAACTCGGTCCCGTTTCGAGCAAGGCAGGCACCTCGGGCTCGCAGAGCCGGACGAGAGCGAGGTGTGCCGGCGCCAGCAACGTGTCGGGGGCGCCCGAGCCGTGGCCCGCTTCGACCTTTGCCTCGACCAAGACGGCGTGTCCTTCGCCACGCGGGGCGGCGGAGACGAGAACCGCCACGGCGCCGCTAGGCCCGTCCACGAAACGGGACGACGCTGGGCCTACGTCGTCGCATGCGACCACGACGACATGGGTGGCCCTGCCCGCTCGAACGAGATCGGCAGCTACCAAGAGGGCCTCGAGACCGCCAGCCGACCCGAGCCCGACCGCAAGGCCGGGACCCGTGAGCTGGTAGGCAATGGAGCATTCTCCCGACGGAGCGTTCGGCGACGTGAAGGGAAATCGTCGTGGCTCGGCCATCGCAGGCGAACGACGGCGAATTCCCGACCAAAAAAGAGCGTTGGTTTCGTGCGTGGCCAGACCATGCCCGATGACGATGCCCCCGCCGGCGAGCGGGCCTTCCGCGGCGGCCAGGAGGCCGACGGCGTAGAGAGCGAACCGTGACAGCCTGTCGGTTCGAGCAAGCTTGTCTTTCGTGACATTGGCGATGGACGCGAGGGCGTCGAGATTGGGCTCCTCGGTGACATGAACGCCGCGTGAGACGAAAACAGTCGGCGCGGAAGCGACGTCCCGCGACGGCGGTGGGTCGAGCGACAGCACCAAAGCCGCGTTGGCCCCACCGAACGCTGCCGAGAGCTTCAGCGCGCAGCGTGCCGTGCCAGGAACGCTCTCCGTGAGCGGACGCGCGAGCCCATCCGTCCCACCGGGAGCCTCGGGGAAGAGCGCCTCGCCGAGCGCCGTCGCGGGCAGTATGCCGCGGCCGAGGGCGTCGAGGGACGCGAGCGCCTCGAGCACTCCTGCGGCACCGAGGGTGTGACCAATTTGCGGCTTGAACGCGTGAACGACGGCGTTCGACTGCGCCCCACCGAGCACCGTTGCGATGGCGCGAGACTCTGCGGCATCGTTGAAATCCGTGGCGGTGGCGTGGGCGCTGACGAGGCCAATCGTCGCGTCCGTGCCCGCTTCGTCCATCGCGGCCTGGGCCGCGCGAGCGAGGCCGCTACCCGTGCGGTCGGGTGCGGTGAGGTGCACGGCGTCCGACGAAGCTCCGAAGCCGCGGACGTACCCGAGAGCACGAGGATGATGCTCGGGAACGAGCGCAACGATCCCCGCGCCCTCGCCGAGCACCAGGCCATCTCGGCTCGCGCAAAACGGCCGCATCACGCCCTCCTTGGACGTGGCGCGTATGGCCTCGAATCCCGATGCGACGAACACACCGACCGCGTCGTAACCGCCGGCGAGGACGAGGTCGCAGCGACCTTCGGCGAGCCACTGCGCACCGAACCCCAAGGCAAAGGTGCTGGACGCGCAGGCGCCGAGAACGAGCGACGCGTCGCAGGGGCCGATGCCGAGCAGCGACGCGATCCGAGAGAGGCTGTGGAAATAGGTGAATTGTCCGGATTTTTCGACCGTTCCGGCGTCGCTGGACGCCGCGAGGGAGTCGAAGAGAAGCTCGCACGAGCGCAGCCCGCCGCTGGACGTTCCGAGGCAGATTCCGATTTTGCGCGAAGCTCGCCATCCCGGGATGGCTTCGTCGAGCATGGTCGCACAACCGATGGCAGCGCGATCGAGGAGGACCAGCGCGCGATCGTCGCCCGTGGACACGACCGGTACTGGAGCACGCGAGACGAAGGGACGCGTGAGCCCCGCTGCGACGAGCTCGGGGTCACGGGCGATCGCGACACGAGGAGCTTCGCCCGGGGCTGCAACCCGAAAGGCAGAAGCCCCTTCTCCGAGGCCCGAGATTGCCCCGTAGGCGACAACGCAGCTCATGGGGACGGCTCCTCGAAGGCTGCGGGATCGGGAGCTTCGTCGCCGATCGACTCGACGCGAACGCGGGCCATGAGACCGGGGCGGCCGCGCCCGCCGAAGGTCGACGCACGGTAGGTCGCGCGGTCGCCTGCCATGGGCATGCCGCCGTGCGCGTCGACCGAGAGCTCCTCGACGAGCGCCTGTCCACGGGCCACCCGCTCGGCTTCCACGTGCTCTCCTCGGGCCGAGCGGAACATTTCGATCGTGGCGTCGCCATCGCGCAAGACGAGGTAGATGCCCTCACGAGTCGGCTTTGCGAACAGCAGCCGACCTTCGAGTTGGGACAAAAACCAGAAGCGAAAGAACCCGACCGGGAGCCCTTGGGCTTCGGGGCCGTCGACGCGGCCGCTCTTGTGGATCTTCGCTGCGGGCACGTCGAAACGAAAGCGTTCGCGCGTAAGCCACGCATCCAGCGCGGTCGTCCCACCGGGTCCGAGCAACTGGAGTCGGAGGGCGCGACCCGGCAAGACGGCGAGGCCGCCTCGCGCCGTGAAGCTCCGGCCGGACAGAGGCTCGAACATGTCGACGGCGACGACGAGCACATACGGGTCCTTGGGAAGCTCGGCGCGCGCCGAAGCGAGGGTGGCCCGCCCACGGTCCCATTCGCGCTGCGATACCTTGGGCAGCCTGGCATAGGGCGAAGCCTGGGCACACCCCATCGACGAGAGAGCGAGCGCAGCGGCGAAACCGAAGGCGAAACCTCCTCGCGCCGGGATCACCCGAGCACCACGGCGTACCCGTTGCCGTTGCTCTCTCCGACGACCAATACGCGCGCGTAGCGGCCCGAGGCCACGAAGCTGGCTGCGGCCGCGAGGTGGATCGCTCCTGCCGACTCGTGGACACCGGTTGCCGATTCTCCTGCGAGCACGGGAACGTGTTCCCAAGCCGACCCCCTGAGGAGGCGTCTCGCGGTGGCTTCGTCGCGCGCGACGACCAGGACCGATTCGGTGGCCTCGCCAGGCGAAACGAGAGGCGAAACGCCTTGGGCCGTTCGAAAGGCCACCGCCGACAGCACGCGCGCGAGCACCGGAAGCCCGTGCTCCGCCGCGAACCCCGAAGTCGCGAGAGTCATGGCCGCCGCGCCCTCTGCGCGGAGCGGAAGAAGCTCGCGAGGTCCCTCGAAAACGCGGGACATCACGTTCTCGACGATGTCGCTCTCCTCCTCGGCACCACCGACACAGACCGCGCGCGCTTCTCCCGAAGCCACGAGCTCGAACCCTTGCAGGAAGCTTGCTTCACCACTGGCGGCAAAATCGACGAGCGCGAAGGAAGGGCCCGAGAGGCCCAGGTAGATGCTGATGTGGCCGACGGGAGAGCTGGGCACTAGATTTGGGAACTCTGCCGGGCTCGCGAGGCGCGGCCCCTTCTCGAAGACACGGCGCATGAACGACGCCGAAGCATCGAGGTTGCCCCACGCATTCCCGAGCAGAAGGCCCACGTGATCGCGGTACGCGAGGTCTTTCGTCTCGGACGGAGACGCGAGGGGACCAAGCGCCCTTTCGACGACGAGCGCTCCGAGGCGGGAGAGCCTGTCGAGACGACGGGCGCGCACGGAATCGAACGCCGCGGGGTCAAGCACCACCCGTGTGGCTTCGGGCAGAGGGATATCGAGCACCTCGTGGGTGTGGACGCCCGACCGAAACCCTGCCGGCGTGGCCGCTGCAGCGCCGGTGACCACGACGTCGTGGTGCTCGGGAGCTTGGGCCCTTGCGTAGCCCGGCTGCGCGAAGACCAACACCGAGTCCATGCCGCCGAAGCCAAACGAGCTCGACGCCGCAACCCGCAGCGTGCGTTTCTCGGGCGACAGAACGTGGCGAAGCGAACACTTCGGGTCCGGTGACGTGAGACCCAGGGTCGCGGGGACGACTCCATCCCGTAACGCGAGCGTCGTGATCACCGCCTCGATTGCTCCCGCGGCGGCGAGGGTGTGCCCAAGCTGCCCTTTCGAGCTCGAGACTGGAACGCGCTCGGCGTGCTCACCAAGCGCCGCCAGGATTCCCGCAGCCTCCATCGCGTCGTTGAGCGGCGTGGCGGTACCATGTGCGTTGATGTAGTCGAGGTCGGAGGGCGCAAGACCCGCACGCTCGAGTGCACGCGCCAAAAGACGCGCGGGCGTGCGACCGGTGCCTTCCGGGTTCGTGATGTGGTGCGCCTCGGAACCAACCGCCCAGCCGACGAGCTCGGATAGGATGGACACCCCTCGCGAAGCCGCGGTAGAGGCGCGCTCGAGGACGACAAAACCGGCGCCTTCCCCGAGGTTCAAGCCCTTTCGCCCGACGTCGAACGGCTTGCACAAATCGGGATCGCATGCCGAGAGAGCGCCAAAGCCGGCCTGAGTGAGCCTGCAGAGGCCATCGGCACCGCCTGCGAGCACGATGTCGACAAGATCCAGCAGGAGCCAGCTCGCGGCCACGATGATGGCGTTCGCGCCGCTCGAACAGGCGCTGGAAAGGGTTCGTGTTCGCGAAAACGGGCCGAGCTCGGCGTCGATCCAGTGGGTCGTCGAGCTGATTGGGTTGGAGAGCAGCTTTCGCCACGCCTCGTCTTTCGTGGTCTCGCGCTCTTTGGGATTGGCGAGCACGGCGAGCAACGTTTCGGTCTCGAACATGCCGCCCGTAGTGGAACCGACCACGAGGCCCACGCGCAGACCTCGGGTTCGTGCGTCCGAAAGGTTGCCTGCGGCGCAGGCCTCGCGGGCCGCCAAGACCCCCATTTCGGCCGTGCGCGACCAGATGTCACGCTGCACGTCCTGGAGGCCCTTCACCTCTGCACCGAGCGTCGACTTGTACGCCGACGCGTCGAAGAGGGTGAGTGGCGCCATCCCGCGCACGCCTGCGAGGAGATTCTCCCACATCGTCGCGACGTCGGGACCGAGCGCTGAAACGACGCCCGTGCCCGTTACGACGAGGCGTGTTTCGGCGTCGAACGCGGTGGGCGATTGGCTCGTCACGGTCACGACGCTGCGGACGTTCGGCCCTTGTGGATGTGCTCGGCGATTCCGGTCACGGAGCGGAAAATCGCGCGGGCTTCGTCCCCCTCCGGAATGCGGACAGCGAACGTTTCTTCGAGGCTCATGGCGAGCTGAAGGGCGTCGAGTGAATCGAGTCCGAGGCCTTCGCCGAAGAGAGGAGCATCGTCCTCGATTGTGGCCGGGTCGCGGCCCTCGAGGTTGAGCTCTCGGACGATGAGCTCTTTGACTTCGGTCTTGAGACGAGCGAGATCCATGGGAGGCGGGCACCCTAGCAACGTTGGAAAGCTTAGGGAATGTGTTCTCACACGGCCGCGCTAGGTCGGCTCCAGCGATGCCATTCCGGTTCCGCGTGGAGCACTGCGCAAGGGGGCAGGTTTTCCGGGCATGTGACGCTTCATTTCCGATCGAGCGGCCGCGCGTAGTCCCAGCAGACCGAGGAAAAAAAACCAGCCCGGACCAGCCAGTTAATCCGTCAGGCCCCGATTCGGGAGCTCGAGACGGAAGTCGGAAGCCACGTCAACCTCCGGCGTGGGGCAAAAGGCGGTAGCCGAACGAAGGTCCGTCGCTTAATACGTCCGATCGGGGCGAGCACGGCTCGCAGGTACGAGACCCGTCACGAGGAGCAAGGGGAAGATGGGAGCGCTGGTCAACTACGCCACCGACAAGGGCGTCGCCGTCATGACGCTGAACGATCCACCGGTGAACGCCTACAGCTACGAAATGCTGAAGGAGCTCGACGCGTGCATCCTGGAAGCGCGCTTCGACAACGACGTCCACGTAATCGTGCTCACGGGCCACGGCGAGAAGTTCTTCTGCGCCGGCGCGAACGTGAACATGCTTCGCGAAGCCGACGCGACGTTCAAATACTACTTTTGCCTCCACGCCAACGAGACATTGAGCCGCCTCGAACAAACACCGAAGCTCTGCATCGCTGCGCTGAACGGGCACACGGTCGGCGGTGGGCTGGAGGTTGCGCTCGCATGCGATCTCCGCATCGCGAGGGCCGGTGCCCACCAGGTCGGCCTGCCCGAGGTCGCTCTCGGAGTCTTGCCGGGCACCGGTGGCACCCAACGGCTCGCCCGCTTGGTCGGACGCTCCCGCGCGATCGAGCTGATGGTCGAGGGTACGAAGCTCGGCATCACCGACGCACTCGAAGAAGGCATCGTGAACAAGGTGTTCGAGGCGGAGTCGCCCGAGGCCTTCGTCAAACAGGTGGTCGCTTATGCCCACCGCTTCTGTGCTCCTGCAGGCGCTCCGCTCGCCGTCGGCCGCATCAAGCGAGCCGTTCAGTCCGGGCTCGACGGAAGCCTCGAACAAGGGCTCGCCCTCGAGCGAGAGCTCCAAGCGCAGCTCTTCGTCTCGAACGACGCCAAAGAGGGATTTGCCGCCTTCGCCGAAAAGCGAAAGCCGAGCTTCCGCGGACGCTGATCGACCATCCCTCGGGCTCTTGGCATGGCTGCGTCCCTTCTCTTTGGGACGCGGTGACGCTCATCCCGCTTTGGCGAACAGCTTTGCGTAGTAGTCGCTGATTTCGTCGCCCCCGAGCCGGGTGAAGAACGTCGAATAGGCCATCCAAATGGCGAGCCCGTTCAAGTCGCGAAACATCGGCGGGAGGTAGCGCGGCGCCTTGACGACTCCGTCGGTCACGCGGCGAGCGAGGACCGGCACGTCCTCGTGGGCGACCTTCCCGACGAAGAGATACGGGATGAGATCGGCGCGGTTTTGCTGGATGGCGCTACGAATGAACGCGTAGTTGAGGACGATGCCTTTGCAGTAACAGGCGTCTTTCGTGAAAGGTCCCCCGCCCTCCACACGCCCGCCTCGGAAGATTCGGCTCGTGTTGGCGAAGCACTCGTCCTCTTCGTAGCCTTCGGTGCGGAACCACTCGAACACCTCGAGGAAGCTCGCACCGTCCTCGGCCTTGTCCACGGCGAGCACTCGATCGTTCAACCTTCGAGCGCGGCGCGGATACGTCCGGAACGTGAAAATCTCGAGGAGCGCGGCGAGCCCTTCTTGCACCGTGGTGGTTCGTGGTGGGCCCTTCGCGAGCCATCGGGCCACGGGTTGCTGCTGGCCGTTCAGCGAGGTCGCCACGTGCACCCAACCTTCGTGCACCTCGAGGATGTCGATGTCGCGTGGCGAGAACCGCGCGCCGGAACGCACTTTTACGTAGTCCGACCCGGCTGCGGCGTCGGACAGGATGTCGTCGTCGACCTGCACACGAACGGTGTCGTCGCCGAAGTAGGTCGCAAAGCGGCGGTTGAGCTCTTCGGCTGCGGCTTGGGCTTCGATGTTGCGGACGCTCTGGGCGCTATGATCCACGAGATCGATGTTCGTGAGAATTTCGTAGAGCACGTGCCCGAGGTCGCGAAGGGTGGTCTTCCCGTCCGGGAATTTGTCCTTGGTCGAGCCATAGAGCTTTCGCGAAAAGGCGTAAAAGTGAGGCGTTCCACGGACTCCGAGCATGCGGACCACGTCCCGATACTCGGATGCGGACGCACTCAAGATGGCCCCGATGGCGTCGTTCTCGCCGAGCTTCTCGTCGATGTCGCGCTGGATTTCCTCGAACTCGACGGCCTTCGAACGTGGCTCGAAGCCGAGGTCCATGCGGGCGTAGGTCTCGGCGTTCACGTTCGGGAGCTCGCGGCCCTTTTGACGAAAGAACTGCTCCTCGACGCTCGCATCCCAACGCACGGCTTGGAGCACCCGAATGGGCCGCTGCGCTTCGACGATGCGATTCGCGAGCTGAGCCACGACTTCCTTGTAGCTGCGCCACGGGCCTGCGACGGACATGGCCGGCAGGGATGGGAGCGGTGGCTCGTCGTCGTCGTCGTCGTCGGGCTCGTGCGTCGACTCGTCCGGCTGACGCTCGGCGACGCGGACTTGGGGGGGAGCCGGGGTGAACGTCTTTTGGGAGGCGCGATCGCGAGGAATCTTCGGTTCTTTGTCCACGCGCTCGCTTTTTTCGGCCGGTTTTTCGGCACGTTCAGGCTTTTCGGCGGTTTTCTCCGCCAGTTTGTCCGCGGTCTTTTCCGCGGTCTTTTCCGCGGTCTTTTCGAGGCGCTCGCCTTTGGGCTCTTCTTCGTCCGACCGCGCCTTCTTGCGCTCGTCCAGTGCACGCTCGCCCATGCGAGGATTGTGTCGCGAAATCGGCCATCTTTGTAGACAAATGACGCGGTTCCCATCCATTGGGTGCGGTATCGAATCGTCCGTGCACATTGCGAAGCTCTTCGTCTACCCCGTCAAATCGGCTCGTGGCGTCCCGGTGACCGAGGCACGGGTGACGAAGACCGGGCTCGAAGGCGATCGCCATTTCATGATCGTCGACCGGGACGGGCGCTTCTTCACCCAGCGCGAAGCCCCGTCGCTCGCGCGCCTCTTGGTCGCTTGGGAGCCGGGCGCACGAACCCTCTCGCTGACGTCCGGGTCCGACTCCATCGAGGTCCCGTGGGCGTCCGATCGCACCGCCCGCCACCTCACGGTGACCGTTTGGACCGACATCCTCGTTGCCGAGGACGCTGGCGACGCGGCTGCGGACCTCATTTCGCGCCACGTTGGCCAGCCCTTGCGCCTCGTCCGCTTCGGTGGGCCCTCGTCGAGGCCCCTTGCGCCGCGCTACGGCGAGGGCCTCTCGACCGAGTTCGCCGACGGTTCTCCCGTGCTCGTCGCAAGCCTCGCGTCCCTCGGGCCGCTGGCGCCGAAGGGAAGCCCCTCGCAGGTCCCCGCGATCACCCAGTTTCGCGCCAACGTGGTCCTCGACGGACGCCTTCCGTTCGAAGAAGAAGCTGCGACCCATCT
The DNA here is from genome assembly GCA_043764595.1 of Myxococcales bacterium. GTDB lineage: Bacteria > Myxococcota_A > Polyangia > Polyangiales > Polyangiaceae > JAAFHV01. The sequence goes on from JAYUKI010001469.1 coordinate 22,302, forward strand.
CGCGATCGCGACGGGCACCGGCGTGGTTCGGCTCCGGCTCGTGAAAGGTTGCCCACGTTGTCCGATCATCGACGTCGATCCGGAGACGGGCTTCCGTGACAAAAAGACCCTGGCTGCGCTCGCCAGGGCCCGCCCTGCTCGCTCCGCAGAAGAGCTCGCAGAGGGAGAAAAGCGGGCCGTCTACTTCGGCATCGACGCGACCGTCGAACGCACGGGTGTCGTGCGCGTGGGCGATCCGGCCACACTCGAGCGCGACGAGTAGATGCATACCGCACGTATCGCGCGCGGGCTCGTCGTCACGCGGGTCGCGGCTTGTTGCGAGGGGGGCTCTTCGCGTTGACCGTGCCCATCGCGGCCACGGTTCCGTCCTTCACGATGCGCTCTACAGCGAGCTTTGCCTCTTCGACGAGCGCGGGAAGCCGTGCCCGTTCGGTGGGGTCGAAGCCCATGAGGACGTAGTCCGCAACGTCACCGGCAAAGCCCAACGGCGGACGACCGATACCGATGCGGATCCGGACGAAGTCAGGGCTGCCAATGCGACCGATGATCGAGCGAAGGCCATTGTGACCGGCGTGTCCGCCGCCCACTTTGACGCGCACCTCGCCGAACGGAAGATCGAGCTCGTCGTGGACCACGATGACGTCGCCCACGGCGACCTTGTGGAACACCATCGCGGGCTGCACCGAGTCGCCCGACAAGTTCATGAAGGTCTGCGGTTTCAGCAAGACCAGGTCTTTTCCGAACGCACGCCCTTTGACGAAAAGGCCCGAAAACTTCTCGCGGAAGTCGTCGAGCCCTTCGCTCTTGGCCATCGCGTCGAGCACGAGGAAACCCGCATTGTGACGGGTTGCCTCGTACTTTTTTCCCGGGTTGCCCAGGCCGACGACAAGCACGCGTTACTTCTTCTTGGCGTCTTTCGCGGGAGCGGCGGCCTTTGCGTCCTTCGCAGGAGCCGCAGCGGCTTTCGCATCCTTCGCGCCAGCAGCCGCCACAGGAGCGGCGCCGGGAGCAGCGGCCTCTTCGGCACGGTCCTTCTCGGGAGCGACGACGGAGATGATGGTCTGCTCCGCCGGAAGGCGAACGGTGACGCCTTCGGGAAGGATGACGTCCTTCGCCGCGAAGGCTTCGTTCAGCTTGAGCTCGGTGACGTCGACTTCGACGTTGAGCGGAATGCGGTCCGGAACGCAGCGAACCGGGAGGGTTCGGTAGACTTGGCGAAGGACGCCGCCGAGGACGACGCCTGCCGCTTTGCCTTTGACGATGACCGGGATGTCGATCTCGATGGACTGGTCGAGCTTCACTTCGATGAAGTCGACGTGCTGGAGGCTGCGCGTGACGGGGTGGTAGCTGTAGTCCTTCACCATCACGAGGATCTCGTTCTTGTCGATCCCGAGCTTGATGACGGTGTTGCGACCCTTCTCGCTGCGCAGGATCGCGAGGAGATCCTTCGGGGGGACCGAGATCGGCGTGGCGGCGAGGGTCCGGCCGTACGCGACGGCGGGGACGTGTCCCTGCGCGCGGACGCGGCGAACTTCGCCCTTTCCGGACGCGGTGCGGGAAGTGGCCTGGACGGTGGGCATGGACGCGGTGCTCATGACGAAAATCTT
>JAYUKI010001470.1:0-6434 GCA_043764595.1 Myxococcales bacterium
GAGCTCGACGGCGGTGTCGGCGCGAAGGGTGGGCGGCAGCGCGGGAACCGCGACGCGACCGTACGTGAGGACGCGCACCGCCCCGTCCACGGCGACCACGGGACCTTCGGGAGTGAGCCCGAGCAGCGTGGCGGCTTTCCCAACTTCGACGCTCTTCGAGGCGTCCCAGACGTAGGCCGTAATGGGCTTTCCGAGATAGGGTTCGAGCAACCGTTGGGGCGTGAGAGTGCCCCCAAACGGCCGCATTTCGACGAGCTCGAGAGGTCCCTTGGAGCCTGGCGCGCGCACACCGACATGGCCTGCCTCGAGATCGCTCGGAACGCCTGGAAGCGTGATGCGCGACAGACCCGGAGCGAGTGTCACGTTCCTCACGTCGCGGAATACGACCGGCTCGTTTTCAGGACCGACGAGCACGTCGAGGTCACCGCGCTGTTTGTCCGGGGCTGGGGCGTCGGCCGTCGCCACGTGCTCGACCTTCACTTGCTCCGTGGTGGAGCCCGACGGAGAAGCAGGAGGTGGTGGAGGTGGCGAGCACCCCTGAGTCACGAACGCGAGCCCGCAAAGAGCCAGGCCGCCGCTCACCCGTGGACGAAACGGAACCCGCTGGAACATGCGCATGCGGCATCATCGCCCGAAGCCGCCAATGTGTGACACACGATGTGGCCGTCGCGTGATCGAGCGGTTTGGTTCAGGAAATCAGGCCTCTGCCGCCTCAGAACGTCTTGAAGAAGTCCCAGATCGCTTGCCTCGTGTAGGCCGGGATCGGAAAGTGCCCCCTGAGAACGAGCACCACGTGACCGGGTGGGCGGCCGAGCAGCCCTCGTAGGCGACACAGGTGTCCGGGCTCGTGGGCTTCGTGGTGGTCGCGCAGCCGTTCAACTTGGTCCAGCGATCGCGGGCGGCGATGCCTTCGCGTTGGTCGACGGTGTTGTCCTTGTCGCCGTGCGAAATCCACGCGGCCACCGGGCCTTTGCAGGTTCCCGGGACGACCCCACCCGAGACTGGGGCAATCGCGCGGACCACCTCTCCGCGTTCGCAGCCGACGAGATTCGACATGTACGCGCCAAAGCTGTGGCCCGCGGCGAAGATGCGTTTGGCATCGACGCAGTGCGACTCCGACACTTCGGCAACCATCGCGTCGAAGAACTTCACGTCGTCGAGGGCCCAACCGGTAGCGCCTCCCTGGGACGATTGCGGGAGGCCCTCCGGATAGACGAAGAGAGCTTGGCCCGCGGACTCCTTCTCCATACTCAAGTACGCGCGGATCTGGTTTCCGTCGCCACCGCGGCCATGAAAGACGAACGCGAGCGGAAGTGGGCGGCTTGCGTCGTAGCCCGTCGGAACGAAGAGCTGATACCGGCGCTCGACTCCTCCCACTTTGGTGGTCTTGCTCTGCATTCCCGCAGGGGCGCTCGTTCCACACCCGCGTGTAGCTACCGCGAGGCCTCCGTCCGAAGCGCCCACCGATCCGCCGTCCGGATCGAGCGATGCCCCATCCGTGGCAAGACCTCCACCATCCCCCGTGCCGGCTCCCGGAGGGGCGTCCGTGATCGACGAACCGTTGGTGCCACTGCACGCGGCCACGGTCCCGACCAGCGCAACGAGAAAACCAAAAGCCCCAGGACGGACGAGCGACCGCATGCGTCCCGTCTAGAGTAACATTAGTAATATGTCAACATCTGGAGTTACTCCCGCAGACACACCGACTTTCGTGCCTTGACACAGTCGTGGGACGCTGGTGTAGCTGGGCCGTTTTGCCGAGACCCCCCGTGAAGCCCCGTCCGAAAAAAGAGAGCCCCAAGAAGAGCGGCACGACCGCCGATGGCACGCGAGTGCGCATCTTGAGCGCGTTCTCCGAGCGGGCGAAACGAGCTGGAATTCGCTCCGTCGTGATGGGCGAGCTGGCCACCGAGCTTGGCATGAGCATGGCGACCCTCTACGGACGATTCTCCTCCAAAGAGGAGCTCGTGGCGGCCATGGTGGACCAATGGTGCGCCGAGCTTGCCACCCACGACGCCGTCATCGAGGACGAGGCCGTTCCCATCGGTGAACGATTCCGAATCTGGGCGGACGCCTGGTCGGTCCGCATCGTTGCCTATTCCCCATCGTTCTTCACGGATCTCTCACGCGACTATCCCGACCTTTCGGCCCACGTCGAGACCGACCTCGCCAGTCGTCGCGCCAAAGGCGAAGCGATTCTGCGGCCCCACCTTCGGCCCGATCTCGACCCCGCCGCGGCCTTCGCGCTGCTCGATCTCATCTACGTGCACGCACCGGATCCGCGTCTCGGCGACAAAGTGGGAGTGGCGCGGAGAGACGTGATCCGCACGGCACTTGGCATTTGGGCCAGAGGGTCGTTGAAGAGGCCGTAATGCCGAGTCTGTCGTGGCAGAAGCCCAAATGACGATCGTCGTGCAGCGCATCGTGACGACATGGACGAAAGCGACGCGGGGCGCGCTCGATCGCGAAGCTCGCGCACGACTCCCGAAAGGCTATCCTTTGCCCGACGCGGCGCTCGTTTCACGCGCACCATGCATTCGGCATTTCGTGTCACGCCGCGCCAACGAGGGCTACCGCGTCTCGGAGGGCTTCGACGAAGACACCCGGATTCGCGCCACGGGAGGTCTCTCGCCGACGTCGATCGTGCTCACCGAGACGGACGGAATCCTGGAGGTGGCCTTCGAGCCCGAAGGCGACGCGGGGTCGCCACGACGCTCCGCACCTGCGATTCGGCTCGCACCCGGCACCTGGGGGCGCGCACGGTACAACGGTCGGTTCCAGTCGTTCGACGAGCCCTGGTACGAAGGGAAGATCGTGAACGTGGCGTACGGATTGCCCCTCGTGCGCGAGATGTTCACGAAGGGCGAGCCGACGGCCATCCTTCTTGGCGAGGTCGATCTTTGGTGAAGCGCCTCGCCGAACGTCTCACTTGAATTTGGAGTGGCAGCCTTTGCAGGCGGCTTTCATCTCGCGGAGCGCAGTGCCCGAAGCCTTCACGTCTTTGGCGGCAGCAGCCGTACCTAGCTCCTTGGCTTTGTCGTGGAGGGTCTGCGCGAAGGCGTCGAACTCGGGTCCCTTCGAGAAATCTTTGGTCTTGATGCTCGTCGCTTGGATGCGCTCGGACAGCTCGGTGAACGCCGCGTAGTCGGCATCCGTATAGGCGGCCGCGTCGATCTTGCTCCACTGCGGATCGGCTACGGTGGCCTGATTGTCCATGACCGCGTCGAGCGTGGTGAGCTTCGGGATGTCGGCGACCGGAGTGGTCAATTTCGGCGGGCCGCACGCGAGCATTCCGAGCACGACAGGGGCCAAAAGGGCGGTGAAGAGGGTCGAAGACGAGGTACGCATGCGCGGAGCGTACTCCGAATGCTCAGCCTTGGCGGAGCGCATTCGTCGAGCCAGGCGCCTGCGGCTCCTTTGCGTGTTCGCCCCTTCAGTCTTCGGAAGGGGCCTTCTCGGCGGCGCGCATGGCCTTCTTCCACGAAGTGGTGCTGTAGCGTTCCGGAAAGAGCTTGCGGAGCTTCTCGACCGGGTAGTCGTTCTGCGCCAAAAAAGACCAATGGAGGTAGTGGCGAAGCGAGAGGAAGCCCGTGAGCTCTTCGCCGTCGTCGAAATCGAAACGAATGACGGGGTGGTCGTCGTCCAGGAGGCGCTTCGTGTCGAGGAGGGCGAAATCGTGCCCAGTCCCGTTGCTGGCACCAAGTGCAATGTACCGTTTGCCGAAGCGAAACGGCACTTCCTCACCGAGCTCGGCGGAGAGATCGGTCCACTGGGTCCTCACGTTCCTGCGTAGCTTGGGGAGGGTCTTCGTTCCGCCGAGTATGTCGAGCGAGCGCACGTACATTTCGCGAATCCCGTCGTGGACGGCGAGCGCGGACTTCAGGCACTTCGGAAGCGTTCCCTTGAGCTTCTCTTCACAAGCTTCGAGGGCGTCTGCATCGGCCGGGGGACGCGCCCGGTATTTTGCGGAGCTCGGGAACTTGGAGAAGAGCGCTATCGCTTCCGCCGGAGTCAGCGGCGTTTCGAGCGGTAGCTTCACGATTTTACTCATAGGATCGCCCAGATAGCACGACTCCTTCCAGGCCGGCCCGCCGACGAAGGGTTCTCCGTCCTTTTGTTCGCCGGCACGGTCGACAGCGGCCCGCTGGCGTGGCCCAGTCGAGACATGGCCCTCCGACTATGTGCATCCTGCAACCGTCACGTCCGCGCGGGCGACTCGACGTGCCCGTTTTGCCAGTCCACGGAGAGCGCGGCGCTGCCCTCCCCCATCTCGCGAGCCACTCGCGCAGCGATGGTCTTTGGCGGCGCGACGCTCGTGGTCGCCGGCATGGCGTGCTCTTCGACCTCCACCCCGGAGGACGGAGGAACTCCGGTTCCCGCCTATGGCGCGCCCGCACTCGACTCGAGTGTCCTGGATTCCCGCGGCGATACGGGTCCCGTCGCCTTGTATGGCGGACCTCCCGTTCGGGACGCGGGCGCAGACTCGCCGTCGGCAGCCTACGGCGGTCCGCCTGTGGACGCCGGCACCGACTGACATTCGCCGAAAGCCCCACCCCGCGGAGCGCGGAGCGACGCCGGACGTACGCTCAGCGGCGAATGGCGAACATTGCGTTGTCGTAGCGATAGGGTGGAACACCACCGGTGCTGCCACTTCCCTCCGAGCCCACCGTGAACGTGATCGCCGTGTCCACCGAGCCGAACGTCGACGTGTTGAACACCGCGACCTCGTTGTAGGAGACGGAGGCCGTTCCATCGGCTGCCCAAGAGAGCTTGACGTTCGTCCAGCTGTTTGCGGCAAGATTGGTGGCGATGCGCATTTCGGTGAGCGCCGCCGCTCCGCCAAACGCGGCGGCACGGAAGAAGTAACCCGTGTAGTTCGCTTGGCCGTCCACCGTTCCGCCGGCCGTGTACCGAAGCGATACGAGCGCGTTCGAGGTGATTATCTCGAGCATCTTGACCGAGCCCGTGTTGGGCGCGATCACGCCACCGAGAATGTCCGGATTGACTCGAACCGTGAGGACCGCCTGGGTGAAAGCGGTCGGGCCGGTCTTCTTCCAGCTCAGCGAGCCGACCCGGTTCACGCCACCGCCGGAAGTGAGGAGCGAGGCCGGGGCCGAGAAGGCCACGGTGGTCGTCCGGGCGAGGACGCCTCCGTCGCTCTGGTTTTTGCTGGTGAAACCCTGATCGAATGGGCCTGCGCCGTCGAAATCCGCGCAGAAAAAGTCGGCAAAACCGACGGGGGCGATTTGACCATCACAGAAGGTCTTCGCCGCGTCCGTCGCGTCCGTGGAGGAATCGACCACCGGCGTGGAGGTGTCGGAGGAGGAGTCCCCGGGGCCCGTCGCGCTGTCGACGACAGGCGTTGCCGCATCTGCGCGGGGCGTCGACGCATCCGTCGTGGGCACCGGCTCGTCGCCCACGCAGGCCGCAACGACGAATCCCGCACACGCGGCCGCCGCGATGACCACGAGAAGAGAAGTCTTTCCGAACCGAATCATGGCGATCTCCTCGCTCGGATGTCCCACACCTTTCGGGCGCGTGCAACGGTCCTTCCGGCAAACCTGGGCGCTTCTATCGGTCGGTTGCCGAAAATGGCCCACTCTTGCCTTTCTCGGCTTTTGGACGTCACGAAAGGGGCGCTACGCTCGACGAGCGCTCATGAGCCTCTCCCGGATCCTGCTCGTTCTTTTGGCCGGAAGCCTGCTTGGCTCTGGCACGCTCGAGTCGGCTGCCCACGCGCAACGAACGGACGCGAGTCCCGAACGGACCGAAGCGCTCTCGATCGTGGTCAAGAAGGCCGAACGAAAGCTTCATCTCTTTGCCGGAGGAAAGCTCGTGAAGAGCTATGCCATCGCGCTCGGCACGCATCCGACCGGCAAAAAGAGAAACGAAGGCGATGGGGCGACCCCCGAGGGCGACTACTACGTGACGCATACGAATGCGAAGAGCCGATTCCACCTCTCACTCGGCATCAGCTATCCGAACGTCTCGGACGCCACCGAAGGACTCCGTCGGTCGGTCATCTCGCCTGCCGAATACCAAGCGATCGTCGAAGCCATTCAGAAGCGGGAGACTCCGCCGCAGCACACCCGCCTCGGGGGCGAAGTCTTCGTTCATGGCGGTGGTCTGGAGGGCGATTGGACGCGGGGCTGCGTCGCGCTCGAAAACAAGGACATCGAGGAGCTCTTCGAAAGGGTCCCCGTGCGCACGCCCGTGCACATCGTGCCCTGAATCGGCCCCATCACGCGAATGCCGCGAGGCGCTCCGACGGTCTGGGCTCACGTTCCTCCGAAACGACGGAGGCAAGAGCCTCGACCAGCGCGCGCGCGTAGGAACCGCTAGAGCGCCGATCAGGTTTTCGGACCGAGGATTTCGCTGGGTTAGCAAGCATCGCTAGGAGCGACGACGACGGATACTCTCGTATCCGAGGAGGA
>JAYUKI010001471.1:0-23814 GCA_043764595.1 Myxococcales bacterium
GTTCGTGTAGTTCCAGTGCGGAAGGTAGTCGGTGAACCAGCAGCGCTCGCGATCCGGCATCGCATCCCACGAGCAGCCCTGCCCACAAAGGCAGTTGCCGCCACGACCGTTGTCGTTCGGCCAGAACCACTGCGGACGTTGCTGGAAGACGCCACTGTCCTTGTGGATGTGCACCATGGCGTAGTCAAAAAGGATCTTGATGCCCTTCGCGTGTGCGGCGGTCACGAGATCTTTGAGCTCTTGGGTCGTGCCGAAGCAGGTCTCCGGAGACAGATTTCCGGGATTCGTCGGATCGTCGATCTGGGGCCAGTAGCCGTGGTAGCCGGAGTATTGTTTGGTGTCCCCGCCGACGCCCTTGCCCACCTGGTTGGTGTTGTTCAGGGGAACGGTGAGCCAGAGAGTGTTCACGCCGAGGTCGGAGAAGTAGTTCGCTTCGACCTTCTGCTTGATGCCCGCCCAGTCGCCGCCTTGGTAGTTGGCAATGGCGCCGCTCACGCCCGGCACGTTGCAGTTGTTGCCCGCGTTGCCGTCGAAGAAGCGGTCCACGAACGCGAAGTAAATGACCGAGTCACGCCAGTCGAACACGCCTGGAGCCACGGCGCCGGGCTCTTCGCAAGTGAAAGGCTCGCAGGTCTTGCCCACGAACGTGTTGTTCGTGTTGCTGGTCGCGTCGGTGACGGTGGGTTGCGCCGGGTCGTGCTTCCACTCGGTACCGTTGACGAAAAACTTGTAGTTTACAGGCTTTCCGAAGGGCACCTTCGCCGTGGCTTCCCAGACGGCTCCCTTTTTCGCCATGGGGACGCCGGCCTGCCAGGTGTCCGCGCCGCCGAAGTCACCGCGAAGCTCGACCGAGGTCTCCGATCCGGCGGGGTACGTGAAGACGTGCGGACAAGCTTTGAAGTCTTCGGGGCACACGGCAGGGCCGCCCGTGTTGCCTCCCGAGCCGTAGCCGTCGCCAGGGCCGACGTTCGGATTCGGATTGAAGATGGCGGCATCGGGCGGCGAGCCGTAATCTTTGTTGTTGGCGGCTTCGTCGCCGCAGCCGACGATGCCAGTGGCGGCGAAATACGCGGCGCCTAGGGTCAAAGACAACGTGGCGAGGCTGCGAAACGACGAGTGGACCATGGGGCGGCTCGGGGGGCTTGGGGGCGCGCGCGAAGTCAGAAGAGGCTTCGGCTTGAGCATGAACTGCTCCGTGTGAATGTCAACTCAGGATAGAGTGACGCTGAGCTTGGTCGCGCATTTTAATGCTCTTTTTCCCTACGCGAAGGCCACCCCTCTGGATCCATGCCGCAGCGCGGCACGATTTCCGCTCGAACGACAGCGTACGGTCTCAGCCCTCGACTTGCGGGCACGTACGCATAGCGCTTAAGAAGAGCGCACGTGAACGAGGCGAGCACTGTCGTGCATTCTGCACCCACTCGACCAAAGGCCGCGTGGGGCTCTTTCTCGCTCCTCTCGAAGGCGCTGCTGTTGACGACGGCGACCGTCGCTCCGGCTCGCTGGCACCTGGCGCGTGAGCAGGGAAATGTGGCGTGGGCGAAGGGCCTATTCTTCGCGGGCGGCCTTCTCTCGGATCTCGCGAGTGTCGGGCCTCTCGTAGCGCTGGGGCTCGTTGCCCTCCTCGCGACGTCTCGAGGTCACACACGTCGACCGCGTCTCGAGGGGGCTTTGTCGCTTGCCTTCGGAGCCCTCCTCGTCGTGCTTGCTCTCGTCCACAACTCCGCGACTCTCTTTCGCCTCAATCGCGGGGTTTTTCCAGGCCCCATCGACGCGCGCGAAGGACTCGCGGCCCCGGAATTTTTCCTCTCCGAGCTACCCGAGGTGCTGGGCGGACGGTTTCTCGTAGCGAACCTCGTCGCCTTCGCGGTGGCCTCGCTCGTGGCGCGCAACGTCCACAGAGGGCGAATCGCGCGCTCCCCCACCGTCGCGGCTTGGCCTCCGGTCTTCGTCACCACCGTCGCGTTCGTTGGCCTCGCCCTGGCAGCGCGCAACGCGAACGCCTACTGCGAAACGCTCCACAATGGTGGCGCCGTCGTTTCCCCAGTATCGACCTGGTTTCAAGGCCTTCTCGGTGGACAAACCTTCGACGGCACTCCAACCAGTGTTCGTCGACTCGTATCGTCTTTCGAGGGATCTGCCGACGACGTAGCGAATGGAGCCGCCGCCATGGGGTTCTCGGCGGCGGCAGCGGCACGCGTGCAAAAGGCCGAAGCCCTCGCCGACTGCGCCGCACATCCCCTCGCGCGCCCCCTCGCCCCGGACGAGACTCCACTAGGCGAGGCCGCGAGCGCCGTGTCGCGCGAGCTCTTTCGCGGTAAGAACGCCCCGCTGGTCGTGTTCCACGTGTCTTTGGAGAGCGTGCGCGCCGACGACATCGCCGCCATCGAGCCAAAAGCACCTCGTGCCATTGCCCCATTTCTCACGAGTGTCTACGAAGGCCACCCTTCGGCGATAGCCTTTCGCCACGCGCACCAAAGCGGCATTCGTACCGCTCACGCGCTCGCGGCCGTCCAATGTGGAGTAGGCGCACTTCCGTTCCATTTGGCGTTGGGGCGCGATCTCGGAAACGTCCAGCTGCGGTGCTTGCCGGACGTCCTCCACGACGCGGGATACCAAGGCCACGTTTTCTACGGACACGAGCTCGCCTTCGACGACATGAGTACGTTCCTCAAATACCATGGGCTCACCCTGCACGAGCGGGGGGACTTTCCGAAGAGCGCACCACGTGGCGTGTGGGGAGGCGTGACGGACGTCGCGGTCTACGCCGACGCGCTTCGGGCCGCATCGCTCGACTCGCGTGCACAGTACAACTTCATTCTCACGCTCTCCCACCACACGCCGTTCACCGAGCCCGAAGACCTCTCGCCTGGACTGCGGGCCGAAGTGAACGAGGTGTGCACGGCACGCGATCTGAACGGCGAAAATTGCGCTCGCCTGCGAACGCTTCGCTACGCCGACTCCGCCCTGTCACGCTTCATCGAGGACGTGGAAGCTTCCCCTGCCGCAACCCGAACCATCGTAATCTTCGGTGCGGATCATACGACGCACCAGTGGGTCCCGTGGGACGGCGCCGAAAAGGCGGATGGGGTAAACCATATTCCATTGGCGGTGTGGCTCCCCAAAGCGCTCCGCGCACGAGTCGAAGACCGGGTCGCGTTCGACGCGGCTCTCGCGCACCTCCGCGACTTGGCCGCATCTCGTCCCATCTCGAACACCGACGTGCCTACGCTGCTGCTCGCGCTGCTCGAGCGAGGCCCGGGGCTTCGCGAGCTGCCGAGCGCGTCGCGATGGCACACGCTGGGCGGGCAAGCCACGAGCAGCGCCTTCCGAAGCCCACTCGAGCCAAGTCGAGATTCGGGTTCGCTCTTCGGAATAGACGCCCACGCCCAACTCTTTTCGATCGACGCGAGCGGCGCGACACACCCGTCCGGCCTCGCCATGGACACCCTTCGCACACGAAACGACGTCCACGCACCCACGCCCACGAACCGCGGAATGTTGGCTTTCTGGGGCAGTTTCCTCCGCGGATATGGCGCGAAGTGCACGCGTTGACGCGGCTTCGGCCGGCACGGCGTGGGCCCACCAGCCCGCGTCCGGTTTCTCCCCCAAGGGCTGCGTTCGCAAGGTACTCTTTCTAGTGAAAGACGGTCTTGAATGAAGATCTCGGCGTACCTCGCCCATCTTACGAAGCCGAACGTAACCGAGCTCGTCCTCACGAGCGGCCAACGCCCCATGGCCGTCGTTGGTGGTGAACCGTTTCCCTTTGGCAACGAAGACCTGACGGAAGACGGGTTGATGTCGGCGCTCTTCGCGCTCGGCGGAAGCCGCTACCTCGACACTCTCGCCACGAAGCCCGCGCAATGGACGGCTCGCGCCGAGCCCGTGGGCACCGTCTCCATTTCGGCCAGGCGAATGGGCCCAGATGTCGAGGTCAAACTCTCGCTCTTGCGAGCTGCAAAGCGCACGGATGACGAAGCTGCAGCTTCATCCACTCCACGCGACATTCCAACCGTCCCGAAATCGGCAGTTGCCCCGCCTCCTCCTACGCGCGCGACCATCCCCCGTGACGTTGGCTCGGAGCCAAAAGTCTCTTCGCGAAGCGACCCACGGTCCAGCGAAAGGACTGCCGTCGCCCAAGACCCGATCGTCCCGAAGAAACGCGACCCTCGCTTCGAGTCGGATTCACCCCCGCCGCGTCCTGCTTCAATCGGCGAGCGAAAGCGGGAAGCCGCTCCGGATCCGATATCCTCGTTCGCGACGCCCAAGCGCGAGTTGCCGTCCGAACCACGCATCGAACCGAAGCCGGCTCCAAAGCGCGTCGAGCCGGAAGTCGTAAAGCAAGCCGAGTCCCAAATGGGAGGGCGCCCCGTCGAGTCGAAGTCCGAGCCTCGAGTCTTCGAAGCCAAATCCGAGCCTCGTTTCGAGCCAAAGCAGGAGGCCACGCTTCGCAGCGTCGGAGGCCCGCCCCGACCGCCCGAGCTCGAAAGGCTCTTGCGGTCGGCGGTCGATTCCCGCGCGTCGGATCTTCACCTCGTGGCCGGGCGTGCACCGCTTTTCCGCGTCGCATTCGAGCTCGTTCCGAGGGGCGACCCTTTGCCCGAAAGTCTCGTGGAAACGATGGTCTTGGCCATCGTCCCTGCGCGCCTTCGGCTCACTCTCGAGACCGATGGCTCGGCGGATTTTGCGCTCGATGACCCATCGAGTGGCCGTTTTCGCGTCAACGTTTCGAAGCAACGCACGGGGTACAAAGTTTCGCTTCGTGTGGTGTCTCGCGAAGTGCCCACGGTCGCGTCTCTCGGATTGCCCACGGCCATTGCCGCCGCGACTCACCATCATCAGGGGCTCGTCGTCGTGACGGGACCGACCGGACACGGAAAGACCACCACGCTCGCCGCTTTGGTGGACATCCTCAACGCCGAGCGAGCCCACCACGTCATCACGGTGGAAGACCCGATCGAGTACGTCCATCCGCGAAAGAAGGCCATCATGAGCCAGCGCGAAGTCGGGACGGACACGCAGTCGTTCGTCTCGGCCCTGAAAGGCTCGCTCCGAGAGGACCCGGACGTCATCGTCGTCGGCGAGCTTCGCGACGTCGAAACCGTACGAATGGCAGTTGCGGCAAGCGAAACAGGACATCTCGTGCTCGGCACCATGAACACCCCGAACGCAGCCAAAGCCATAGAACGACTCATCGACCTCTTTCCGCCAGGCGACCAACCGCAGATCCGCATGACCCTCGCCGGCGGCCTTCGAATGGTCATCGGGCAGAGACTCGTGCCTTCGGTGGACAGAAAGTCGCTCCACGCAGCCGTCGAGCTCCTGCCTGGCTCGACTTCCCTTTGGGCGCTCATCCGAGACAACCGGACTTTCCAGATTCCTAGCCTCCAACAGCGCGGGAAGGGTCTTGGCATCACGCGCCTCGACGAATCGCTCGCCGAGCTCGTAAGGTCAGGGAAGGTCGCACTGGACGTCGCCAAGTCGGTCGCAGAGGCGCCCTCGGAGCTCGAGGCGTTGCTCGGGCCAAAACCCGAAGCCGATACCCAAAAGAAGAACGAAGGCTTTTTGGGCGGTCTGTTCGGAAAGAAGGGCTGATCATGGCCAAAATCGACGCCCTCTTCGACGAGCTCCTTTCTCGCGGCGCGAGCGATCTCCATCTCGGAATAGGCTATCCGCCCATGCTGCGTCTGCGTGGGGAGCTCGTACCCATACGCGATGCGCCGGTCACGACCGAGGAGATGGAGGGACTCCTTTTCGGCATTGCCTCCACAGCGCAACAGAAACGCATTTTGGAGGAGCTCGACCTCGACTTCGCCCACCAATACGAGAAAAAGGCTCGGTTCCGCGCGAACTATTTCTACAAGCGCTCGGGGCTAGGGGCGGTTTTCCGAATCATTCCACAAAAAATCAAGACACTCGACGACCTCGGATGCCCCGAGGTTCTTCGCAAGCTCGCCGAGCGGCAGAACGGACTCGTGCTCGTCACGGGCCCCACCGGCTCGGGCAAGTCCACCACGCTTGCCGCCATGATCGATCACGTCAACAAGACACGGGCATGCCATATCCTCACCATCGAGGATCCCGTCGAGTTCGTGCACGAGTCCCAGCGCGCTCAGGTGACTCACCGCGAGGTGGGAGTCCACGCATCGAGCTTCACCGCTGCGATGCGAAGCGCCGGACGTGAAAATCCGGACGTCGTCCTGGTCGGTGAGCTTCGGACGAACGAGACCATGAAGCTTGCGCTGCAGCTCGCTAGCTTTGGCATCCTTATTTATGCAACGGTCCACACGAACAGCGCTCCTGCGACCATCGAGCGAATCGTGAACTCGTTTCCGAGCGACGAGCAGCCCCAAATTCGCGGCATGCTTGCCGAGAGCTTGGCCGGCATCGTCGGGCAGCAACTCCTGAAGACCGCCGACGGAAAAGGACGCGTAGCGGCACACGAGATCCTCATCGGATCGGCCGCCATCTCCGCCGTGATTCGCGAGGGGAAGACGACTCAAATCGCGAGCCTGATGCAAGCTGGGCAAGCCCAAGGCATGCAAACGATCGACATGGCTCTGGAGAAGCTTTTGGCCTCCAAAACGGTCACTCCGGACGTGGCCCTCGAGAAGGCCCAAGACAAAGACTCGTTCGCCAAGGTTGCGGATCGCTTTCGCTGAGCCCCGACACGGCCACGCGAAAACGCCCAACGTGCAAAGCTCGTTGGGCGCTTCCATTTGGGCACTCGGCGAGTGCTACTTCGGTATCGCAGGAGGAGGAATCGGGGGCTTCGACTCGTCTTGCACGCAGGACGAGAGGTCGAAGAAGAGGAAAATCAGGGCCTTCTCGTTCGTGTTGAGAGGGTTCGTGTTGCAGAAGCCCGGGAAGTTGGTGCCGCCCCCTCCGGAGACGTGCACGTCCGTGAAGACGGCCCGGCCACACTGTTTGTCCACGGGCTGGCCAATCGGCAGGTTGAACGAAAAGTACTTGGCTGTCTCCGGAGCTGCCGAGTGAATCCAGCGTCGTGCGACGGCCGGGTTCGAGTTCGCGATGCTGTTTCGCACTTCGAGGAGATCGATGTCCCCCTTCGTGGTCGTGGCGTTCACGTTCTGTAGCCAGTCAGCGAAGGCCACGCCCTTCGGGAAGTCGGTGTCGACTTTGTAGGGATTCGTGGTGCTCGGGGCGGGCGACCACGTCGCTGCCGTGGGGAGCGGCTGAGGTCCGTACCGGAACCACACGTAATGGAAGTGCGACGCAAAAACGCGGCCGCCGGAGTCCATGTAGTCGAGCATTTTCGCGTAGTGCGGCGACTTGTTGCCGGTATTCTCGCTGCCTTCGCACGAAAGCACGCTGATGTCGTACTTCTTGAGGTTCGCGCTGGAGCCCCAAAGGGTCGTGGCATCGGGCGCGCCACCCGCGATGTTCGAGCCGTTGCCTCTGAAGAAGTGAACGCGCCCGTCCCCCGTTGGCGCAGTAAACTCGCTGTCGGACACTCCGAGCTTGCGCAAGAAGCACTCGAGCGAGTCGGCGTTTCCGCTCGTGAATGCGATCTGAGGAAGGTCGCCTTCCGACTTGTTTCGGGGGAGGCGCGTATCGCCAGCATCGAGGGGCGTGTCCACGCACTTCTCGACCTTGGGAATGGTGATTTGGCGACGCCATTTGCCAATTTGGATAACCAGGGGGATGTCATCGCCCACCGGGACGTTGGTGAGTCGAAACTCACCCTTTTCGTTGGTGATCGCGGTGACCACCGGCGACCCCGTCACCTGGCCACATTGCTCGCAGACGATCCCTTCTTTGAAGGGCTCCGGCTTGGAGTTCGGCACGTACACGATCGCGTTGTAGAGGGGAACCGTGCCCTCGGGAGCGTAGACCGTGCCCGTGACCGTCGTCGTGGTACCGCTCGAACAGGCCACTTGTTGGCATTCGAGGCCTACGCACGGGCGGCTCGCTTCGCCATTTCCTGCTTCTTGAAACCCGAAGCCACCGCCACCCCCACCTCCCCCATCACCTCCGCCACCTCCACCTGCAGCATCCCCGTCGCCGAACGGGCTTCCGTCCCCGATCGATCCACAGTTGGCTGCCAAGACGGCGGAAAGAAGGAGGGCGGATACGGTGACTGCGCGGGAGAGTGGCCATGGGAAACCTCACTTTCAACGTACGAGGTTCGACTGGCGACAACCACTCGAAATCGTGCATGGTTTCGCGCAGATCCAGTACGGCGGTGTATGCATCTTGGTGACTCGCCGTCGATTCGCGGGCTTTTCGAGGTACGCCCCTATCCCACTTAGCGTGGATCCCTGGAGCTTCGCCTGCTTTGAGCAAAATCCAGGATTGGACGGATCAGGGAGGCGGACAATCGTCGCCAGCATTGGTCAAGAGCTGCACCGAGTAGGGAGCGAGCTCGAGTGTGCCTTTCGCGGCGAGCGTGGTGCTGCCGCCTCCGAGAAGGTCGCGGTACGTGCCGGGAGGAATGTTCGCGAGTGCGAGGTCGAGGGGCCCTATTGGCTTCCGCGCGAGAATGACTACCGTGCGGCTCGCTTCGAGCTCCCGCGAGAACACGAGGCGCTCCGCGTCCGCGTAGTGCACGACGTACTTCCCTCGCCGCAGGGGCGCAGAGCACGCACGTGCTTTCCCGAGCGCCGAGACGAAGTCGCGCAGGGACTTCTGGTCCGTGGAGAGCTCGGCTTCGGACGGAAGCACACGACGGCAATCCGGATCGCTCTTGCCTGCGAGCGCGACTTCGTCTCCATAGTACACGACGGGAATCCCCGGCAGCGTGTGGACCACGGCAAGACCTAGCCGCTGCTTGTCGAATATTTCTTTGGTGACGACCTCTTTCGCGGGCTCCCAAGTGTCCCCAGAAGCCGTCCCTGCCGCGACCGACGCGAACCGGGAGACGTCGTGATTGCCTATCATCACGCCCATCACGGCCCCCGAAGATCCCCAGGCTTTTTCGCTTTCCTGCATCGATGCGTCAATCGCCGAGAGGCCACTTCGTTCCTCGGCAATGCTCTCGCGAATGGTCCACATGAGTGGGAAGTGGAACGTACCGTCGAGGCCGAAGGGGCCGAGGTCGCGGCGGAGGAGGTTGTAAGCTCCGGGCCCGGTGAAGTTCTCGCCGAGCACCAACACGGGATTTCCTGGGTGTGCAAAGCCGCGCCGCGCGGCGTTCGCGATGCGTCGGGTAGCCGAGCGCGGCGTCATGGGAACCGCGTCGATACGAAACCCGTCTGCTTCGAAGCGATCGAGCCAATACATGGTGTCGGTCGTCGCCGTTCGGGCGAGATCCGCATTCGACCAGTCGAGGTCCGGCAGATAAGGCGCAAACCAACACGTATCGATTTTCGTCGCCCAATCGCAGTCCCGAACGCCGCAAACGCAAGAGGCCGTACCGTCCGTGAAACCCTGCATTTTTGCGTACGGATGATCTTGGTGAACGTGGTTCGGAACCACGTCGAACAGCACTCGTACACCGCGAGAGTGGGCCTCGCGCAGGAGCTCGTCGAGGGCTTCTTCACCCCCGATGCGTGCATCGACGGCGCGAGGATCGGTGGGCCAGTATTGGTGATAGCTCGAATAGGAGCGCCCATCGTTTCCCGGAAATTTTCCCTCGGGGTTCGCGTAGACAGGAGATATCCAAAGCGCATTCGCACCAAGGCGCGAAAAGTACCCGTCCTTCAAGGCGCGCGTGACACCACGAAGCGTTCCCCCGGCTCGGTCCGAGGGAGTGGTCGGGGGGGCCAGTGGGCCTGTGTCGCCTCGAAAGCGATCGAGGACGACCTGGTAGAGGACCGTGTCACGGACGTCGTAGGGGCGAGCTTCGGACCACGCCGTGGCCGTGGCCACCTCCGCCCGACTGCCATCCTCGGCCGTGGCCGAAAGCGTGAACATTGTCTTTCCGCGCGGAAGGCCGGCGAGCGAAAACCGAGCCAGCCCCGTGCTCGGGTCTGCTTCGCCGCGAACCTTCGTACCGTCTTTGGCCGTCGCGACGAGCGTGGTCGGATCGAGCCGCGCGCCTCCATTGGCGGCCACAAACGTAGCGCGTATCTCGCCGTCCCCCGCCGGGCTCACACGCACCGAGTCCACCCGCAGAGCGGGCACTCGGCAATTGGGCACTTCGACGAGAGTGACCTCGGTGCCCTTCTCGAATGCCGTCGTAGCGACGTTTCGATCGATGAGCGCCACGCCGTCCTCGTAGATGAGGTATCGGTGCTCTCCCGGTGGAAGCTCGAGCGTCAGTGCACGCCAATCGTCCGCTACGCGATCTGGCTCGGTTCCCGGCCGTGCGAATCCATTGAAGTCGCCTGCGATCTCGACGCGCGCGCCGCGACTCGCGGGTTTGTGCCAAATCGTGATTTCGCAGGAGCGTTCTTCGGGGCGGGACTCGCTCGTCGCACAACCGACCGACGCCCCGAGGACGAACGTGGCCAGTGCAGACCGACCGAAGGAACGCGCGATGGATCTCACGTGAGGCTTACGTTCGACCGAAAGCCGAGGATCGCCGTGTCCGACAAGGCAGCTCTCACGGCACGAGGGTCGCGTCCACGGCGCCGTGAAATTTCACTCCGCCGGTGTCGCCGTAGAAACGCGCCTTGATTTTCTTGTCGGTCGCTTCGACAAGCTCGAGCTTACCACCGGTAAGCACGCCTTCCACTCGCTCGGCTCCTTGAGCCACCGAAACTTCGACTTTGACGGTCGCCGACAAGTCGAACGTTCCCGCCGTACGGTTTGGCAACGTGATGAGGAATCGATTGCCGCTGTCGTTGAAGTACGCCGTGTAGACGTTCGTTTCGACTTTGGACGAATCGGTATCCACGTCTTTCGCCACGCCCTTGTATCCGAAGAACTTTCCGCCATTCGCGTAGATCGTGAAGGCCCCTTCGAAGGCGGGAAACTCGGTCGGTCCCGGAGGCGCCACGGCGGCGTCTGGCGCCGGAGCGGAGTCCGGAGCACTCGTGGAAACTGCGTCCGTCGTCGAGGTCGGGCGTGCATCTGCAGGACCCGCGTCATCGTCGAGCGGCGCGACCGATGGTGACGAAGAGCACGCGGAGAAGAGCACGCCGCCAAGAACGATGGCAGTGAACGAAGCAAAAGCGATGGTATTTTTCAAAGGTTTCCTCGAAGTGTGCGCGTTCGTGGCCAGTCTCGAATCGTCCGTCAGTCCAAAATTTCGACGCCCTCGGCTTCGAGCTCGAGCTTCGCCAAGGGCCGGCCAAGCTGCTTTTCGGCCTCGGCTTTGCATCCCGCGCCACCGGCGTGGCCAGGCGAATCGTCCCCACACGAGGACCCGGCGGGCGCGCCTGCCAGCTTGCCCAGCACACGCGCCTTTTTCCCGGACGCGCTCTTTGGAACAAAAAAGGCGTGCCCCGCCATTTTCACGTGAGCCTCGCCACTCTCGTCCCGAAGCTCCATCCAGCATCCCATGTGCTGGCACACGGCAGTCACCTTGCCCTCCATGACGAGCTTCTTGTTCGCGAACGAGCTGGGAGACTTTGCGACCTCGGTGAGGGAAGCCTTCTGGCCCGCGCCGTCCCCAATGGGAGCGCCCAGCGCCAACCTGCCGCCCGGGGCGGCGGTAGTGGCAGAACCTTGAACGGGCACTGGCTTCGTGACGGGATCGGGCGATGGCTTGGCGGGCTCGGGTGCGGCCTCCGAACGGCACGCAGCAAGGCCGAGGAAGAACGAGAAAGCGAGAGCGTATCGAGGAAGGGACGCGTGGGGCATCGGCAGGAAGATTACCACACGATTCGTCTCGCGCTGCCTCGACGGGGTGCGTCACGCAGATCGGAGTTACTTTCGCTCTGGCCGACGATTTCATGCGTGCTACTTCCATTGGCCCCACGCCAACGGAGCGGCACAGCGAGCGCCTCCAGAGCTTGCCCCAAGGACACCGAATGCGAAGCTCTTCCGTCCTGAACCGCGCCCTGCTCGGCGTGCTCGCCACCGCCATCGCGACACTCGCGTCGAGCTCTCCCGCCCGTGCCGCCGTGCCGCCGCACAAGAGCCAAGTGGCACTGCCGACGGCGAACGGCTTCGGCACGGTCGTCTACGATTCGAGCAAGCTGCGGGTCACCTCCTTTCTGGAGCACGCCTACCGCTACCCGAGCGAAGGACGCGAGACGCGCAACTTTGCCTTCGATGCGTACCCCGGAATCCGCGTCGGCACCGAACGCGCCTGGTTTACCGCAATCCCCTCGCGCTTGGTCGAGTACGTGCCGCGCAGCGGAATCGTGCATATTGCACGGACTTTCGCAGGGGTCGAAATCGACGAGTACGTCTACCAACCGATGGGCCTCGCCGAGAACGCCGGAGTGACGCTCGTCAAGGTGAAGCGCATCTCCGGTGCCGGCGCGATTCACGTCTACGAGCTCGACAACTTCCACCTTGGCGCCGGACAAGTACCGAGCCCCAACGGCGAAGGGGCGCAGTGGAACGCCGCGCGCGACTGCTTCTACGAATATGGTGCGAGCGGCGCTGCGTTCGCGCACGGGGCCATCGGTGGATCCTCGCGCCACGGCATGAGCCCGGAGAATCCATTTCTTGCGTTGAACGCCGGCCAAGACCTCGCGAACAACGACACCACGGCACTCGTCAACGACATCGTCCCAGGAATCCAAAAGACCCTCGGCGACCTGGCCGTCGGCGAAACCGCATGGGCGGGCTTCTACAGCGTGCTGTCACCGAACAACGACGCCCAGTCGGCCGCCGATCGCGTCCGCACCTGGATTGCGGGCCGCACACCTGCCGAGCTCTTCGATGCGGAGACGAAAGACTGGAGCGCATGGCTCACGGCGCCGCCTCCTGGCCTCTCGGACAGGGAGCGCGCGCTGGAACAGCACTCCCAAGTCGTGCTTCGTATGGGTCAGGTGAAAGAGCCCGGAGCTCCTGCGGGCCAAATCCTGGCAAGCCTTGCCCCTGGAAAGTGGAATATCTCGTGGGTGCGGGACATGGCCTATTCGGTCGCGGCACTCGTTCGCTCCGGACACACGGCCGAGGCGAAAGCCGCGCTCTCGTTCCAGCTCGGGGCCAGCGCGTCCCGGTACGAAACGTACGTCAAGAAGAAGTACAAGATATCGGTCGTTCGCTACTACGGGGACGGCACCGAAGAATCCGACGTGGACGCCAATGGCCCGAACATCGAATTCGATGGCTTTGGCCTATTCCTTTGGACCTTCGACGAATACCTGCGTGTCTCGAACGACCGCGCCTGGGCAACCACGGTTTGGCCCGTCGTGCGCGACGAGATTGCCGACGTCCTCGTAAGCCTCCAGGAGCCCACGGGGCTCATCTCTCCCGACTCGTCCATTTGGGAGGTCCACTGGAACGGCAAGCAGCGCAGATTTGCCTATACGACCATCACGGCGGCCCATGGGCTGTGCTCCGCGGCACGCGTGGCCGAGAAGCTCGGCGACGCCGACTCGGCAGCAAAGCTGCGCACCGCAGGACAAAAGGCTCGGGACGCGCTCCTTCGCGAGCTGCGCGCACCATCGGGCGCTCTCGGACAAAGCGTGGAGGCCCTCGCTTCGGGCTCGAAGTGGCTCGACGCGGCCACCGTCGAGGCCGTCAATTTCGGGCTCGTCCATCCCCACAAAAGCACCGCCGACGCGACGCTCAAGGCGCTCCAGGCCGGGCTCGTCCCCGCCTCGGGGCGCGGCCTCATGCGGAGCAACGTGGGAGGGTATTACGACTCGCAGGAGTGGGTGTTCGTAGACCTCCGAACCACCCTGGCGCTCGACTACGTTCGCAACAAAACGCAAAGCCGAGCATTCTTGGACTTCAACGTCGCGCAGGCCGCCGAGAACTACTTGCTCTTTGCCGAGCTGCACGATGCGACCACTGCGGACTACGCCGGCGAAGTTCCCATGGTGGGCTTCGGTGCGGGCGCGTACGAGCTGGCCATATCGAACCTCGGAAAAGCCATCGAGCCGACGTGCGGCGCGTTCGCCGATGAGCCCGATCTCCCAAAGCCAGGAGTCCCATTGCCCACGACGGACGGTGGCGCACCTCTCCCGCCAGGCCCAGGGCCGGCGGCGCTCCCACCCGAGACGCCGACGAACGGGGCCGCGAACGACGGTTCGTCGGGGTGCACCACCGCACCGTTCCCCGTTGGCCCATCCACGTTTGCGCTAGCCATCGCGTCCGGCCTACTTGCACTCGCCGCTCGACGGGCGCGTCGACGCTGACGAGTCCGCGGCTTGGCAAACGCAAACGCTGCACGAGCGAAACCCTCGACTTTCCGGAAACTTACACAAGTCTTGCGCCGCGGGCGTGCGCTGGAGGAGCTTTGGGCTAATGTAGGCTTCGCTCGCCACCGATGGGCCGAGCAGGAGATGCCATGGCCAAAGAAGAAAAGTCCGGCTCCGCGTGGGCCGTTTCGGGAATGGTGGCGCTGCTCTCTGGGCGCAAGATGGCCGGGCTCGGGATGTTCGCCCGCGGCCTCGCCGTACTCGAGCAAGGTTGGCGCGCCAAACACCCGAATTTCAATGGTGGGCTCGGCGAGCGCTGGGAAGCCGCGACCGAATTTTACGAATCGACCCACCGCAACAAGGTCAATCGCTGGCTGCACATGGCTGGCATTCCCCTCATTGTCGGCGGCGCCGCGGGGCTCCTCGCGTTCAAGCCCTATCGACCCGCGTGGGCCGTTGCTGCCGGAACGTTCGCGGTAGGTTGGGGCCTCAACATCGTCGGCCACGCCGCGTTCGAGAAAAACGCTCCAGCCTTCAAAGACGATCCGTTGAGCTTTTTGGCGGGCCCGATTTGGGATCTTCAGCAGTTCATGGGCAAGCGTAAGGCCCAAGCCAAGGTCGAGGCCATTCACACCAACGGTGTCTCGAACGGAGTCGCGGCTCAAGCCTGAAGCGCGTCGCTCCAGAGGCTCGAATCAACTGAACGAAAAGAGGCGACCACCTTCGGGTGCGTCGCCTTTCTCCATTCGAAGCCCTCGAGCGTTGGACGCGTCAGAGCTCCGTGCGAATCTTCCGGCCCGGCTTTGGCGCCGAGGCTGCTTCGTGAGGAGGCGGAGCGGTCGATGACGGAGCAACCGATGCCTTGACCGCTATTTTGGCCGTTCCTGGCGACGTCGGCGACGTCGGGTGGGCAACAGGAGCTTCGACCGAAGGCGCCCCCGTAGGCGGCGGACTCGGTTCGACCGCGTCCTTGGTGGGCTCGGGCGGAACGTCCTTGGCAGGCTGTGCGGCCACGGCACTTTCTGAGGCAGGCGCCTTCCCAGCCCCAGCGGCGGCGGCGCTGGCCTCGGACGAGCCGCCTTTGCGGAGGGCGAACGCGGCTCCACCAACGACGGCCAGCACGACGAATCCGGCAGCGAGCAAAAGCCCTGGACCGCGCTTGCGTGGTTGCGGTTTTGCAGCCAGCTCCGAAGGAATCGAGACGGAGGTCTGTGCGAGCGCGAGCACCGAACCGTGCTCGGCAGCCACGGGAACCTTTTCCCAGCTGCTGGCCGTGTCTTGAGCCTTTCCTTCGAGCTCTGCAACAGGTGTAGGCGGCAATGGCACAGGTGGCGCAGCCGGCACGTTCGGAAGGCTCGTGGGAGTGCCACCCCCCTGACTCTCGAAGCGCGGGCGTGCACCTGAGCCGCCAAGCCGTGGATGAGCGCCCGAACCGTCGAGACGACCACGGGCTCCAGAGGCCTCGAGGACGCCGTCGTAGCGGGCGGGAGCCGGCGGCAGGACGACTTCTGGGTGGTGGGAACGAAGCCAAATATCGATAGCGTCGCGTAGCTCTCGGGCCGTCGCGTAGCGGTTCTCCGGAGCCTTCGCCATCGCCTTCTCGACGATGGGCACGAAAGACTGGTCGATCGCGTCGACCTGAGGAAGAAGCGGAATGGGCTCTTCCAGTGCCGTCTTGAAGAGGAGCTGTGGAAGGTTTTCGGCCTCGAAGCAGTGCTGCCCAGACAAGGAACGATAGAGAATGACCCCGACGCTGTAGATGTCGGAGCGATTGTCGAGCGTGCTCACGCCGCGGGACTGCTCCGGCGACATGTAGAGGGGAGTCCCAAGCAGCGCACCCGTTTGGGTCTGCTGGGCCATCTCCTCGGTTTGGGCTTGGAACTTGGAAATGCCAAAATCCAAGATTTTGACGACCCCCGAGTTGGCCAAAAACACGTTCGCCGGCTTGAGGTCGCGGTGGACGATGCTCGCACCGTGCATGGCCGACAAACCATCCAAAAGCTGCACCACGATGGGCGATATCTCGTGCGCCTGAAGCCGGGGCTCGCGTGTCATGAGATCGTCGAGAGTCTCGCCCTCGAGGTACTCCATCACGAGGTAGGCATGACCACTCGGCAGGTCGCCGAGGTCGAGCACGTCGCAGATGTTCACTGAGCCAATCTTCGCGGCCACACGGGCCTCGCGCTCGAAGCGTCGGCGGAGGTCGGGGGCCATTGCGGCCTCGGCGTGCAGCACCTTGATGGCGACGCGACGTCCGATCCGAATGTTCTCCCCTTCGTAGACCGCGCCCATACCGCCCGTGCCGAGCACGCGCACGATACGATACTTGCCGTCGATGACGTGACCGGGTTCGAAGCTCACGAGCGGACGCCTCCGAGGAGACTTTACACCAGGGCAAGCCGGGAGAAAGGCTCGCCCCGCATTTTTCCAGAAATACCGAAAAAGCCGTCGTATCGAGGGGTTCGCCTCACAGCGGAACGAGATCCGACGTCGTCTTCTTCGCTTCGTCTCGAGTGGGATCGAACCCGACCTTCAGGCCCGTGCCATCGCTCGCCTTCTCGAAACGGTAGCCTTCCAAGGCACCGCCGGCACCGTCGTCGACCACCACGTCCACCGAATACCTCGTACCCGCGCCCGGATCGATCACCCGAGGGAGCGTGACCGTGAGCGCAGGCGTGGTGACCTTGGTGATCCGGTACGAAGCGACGAGCTGCTTCGAGTTGGCATCGGCCACGCGCACTTGGATCCGCCGATTCGTCAGGGCCTGCATGCCCGTGAAGGCGATCTCCACAGGGTTCCCGAGCTCGGTACCCTCGACTGGAGTGAACTGCGAGTTGTGGTCGTAGACGATCTTGACCACGTTGTTCGAGGGATCGGCTGGCTTGAAGCCGTCGACGTCGACGAACCAGCTATGGTCGAACGGATTGGGGGTCTGGTCGAACTTGCCAGTCGCGTTGTGATCCGCCCAAAAGATCAGGCGAAGCTTCTGATCCTTCGGCAAAGACGAAGGGAGTCGGAAGCTAGCTTGCGAGCCGCCGAGAGGCTCGGCCCGGAAAACGGCCAAAATGGCCTTTCGTTCGTCGATGACACGAAGCTCGAACATCTCGGCCACGTGCGAGTCGGCGCCACGTATGGTGAAATCGAGGTCGTAGAAGCGCGAGGTGTTCGGCGCGGCTTCTTTGAACTTGTCGACGTCGGTCACGAGAAAACAGCCGGAAAGCGCGAGCGCCGCTCCCACGAATGCGACAGTCCGGGCGGGCTGAAACCAAGAATGGAGAAACATCAGAAATTCACCTTGGCGACGCCCGTACAGCCTTGTGGCCCACACGACGCCGACAGCGCGGGAAAGAGGGAACCACCCGGTTTCGGAGTGGAAGCGGACGCTCTAGGGCTCTTCGAGGACGACAAGATTCCCCACGTAATGCCCGCGGCCGCCAAGACTCCGCCGCCGATCAACAAGACGTCGGTCACGCCGATGAAGGTCTTTGCAGACGAACGGGCACCGGCGAGGTCGAACGAAGAGGGACAGACGTCGTTTGGGCACGCGGTCGAGATGTCGCTCTGTTTGCCGAGCGCGACGACTCCGGTGATGGCTCCAACGACGACCATGGCCCCTCCGACGCCCGCAACGACCCAAGGCGCTACCGAAGGCGAGGGTTCGGTACGAGGCGTTTCGGGAAGGCTACGAGCGGGGGCTGGGGTCGGATCCTTCACAGGGGCGTGCAGCGTGACCTCGTGGGTCTCTCTCGAGCCGGCGAGGGCGTCCACTTCCCATGTTTCGTCGGCGAAACCAGGGGAGCGAATCGTGACGACGTGGTGACCCGAACGAACCCCTATGTTCAGCGTCGCGTTCGATGCGCCCGCGGCCACTTGGACCGGGTAGGTGTTGGTAATGCGATCGCCCTTCACGGGGGTGCGCACATCGGAAACGATGACCTTCGTCCCTGCTGGTGCTGTGACTTTCAGGCTCACGCGGACGACGCCGACCCCGAGCGTTTGAACGTCGCGCGTGATCTGGGCACGTTCGTCCGCTTCGAGATCGGTGACGTCCCGAAGGTACTGCGTGTAGGCCTCGATGGCCTCGCCGTCGCGCTCGAGCTTCATCGCGCAGAAGCCCATATTTCCCAGAATCTTCGAGGATTTGCTGATTGTGTACGCGGCCTTGAACTCGCGGTACGCCTCTTCGACTCGCTCGCCATCGGGGTCCTGGAGGAGCGAAACGCCCGCTTTGAAGTGGTTTTTTGCCTCGTCGCTGACGGGGTCGTCGGCGCGCGCAAGGGGCGCCACCGACACGACACCGAGCGCGGCAACGAGGAGAACCAGACCGAAGAGCCGTTTTCGGCCAAGGGGTGAGGGGGACATCGTCCTCGAAGGTAGCGTGGAGCGAGCCTCGGGATCCAGAACGGTGCGACCACGGACGTCCACTCCGTACCTCGCCCGATCGCGGAGGTCCGAACGGATCCTCGAAGTGCCCGCGGATTCGCGTGCTTACGTAAAACCATAGTGGAATCTTCCCTGCATTTTCTGCAGGAATTTCGACGCACGAGAGTTGCCCGCTCCCCCCACCTGCGCTAGCCCAAGGCCCATGAAATTGTTGGCTGCGCTTCCATTGGTCGTTGGAGTCGTTTCGCTAGCTGCCGCGTGCAGCTCCTCGCCCGCTCGGACGATTTTCGACGACGGAACCGGCGAGGGCGGCGTGGTCACGGGGGACGGCGGCACCACGACCGACGGCACGACCACGTTCGAGTTCGACGGAAACCTCCCGGACGCCGCCGTGAAGGACGAGTGCAAGAAGATGGACGTCGTCTTCGTCGTGGACGACTCGGGCTCGATGGGCGGCGCGCAAGTGAAGCTCAAGGCGAACTTCCCCCGCATGGTCGACACGCTGAACGCCTTCAAGACCAAGTCCGGAGCAGACCTCGACTACCGCCTCGCCGTGACGAGCACGGACACCGATGCCGCCAACGCATCGCGGTTCCCAAGTCGCACGCGTAGCTTCGCCGATGGGAACCGCGGGGGCTTCGTCACGACACCATTCACCTCTTGTGACCCTGGTGGGTCTGGGCGTGCCTGGCTGGAGCGCACGGATCCGAATGTCGCCAACGCGTTCGGGTGCCGCGCTGGGCTAGGCACTGGCGGCAGCGCGACGGAGAAACCGATCGACGCTCTCGTCACCTCGCTCGCGGACCGAGCCGCGGACAGCAACAAGGACTTTTTGCGCGAAGATGCCCTTCTTGCCTTCTTTATCCTCACCGACGAAGAGGACAGCAGCAGTGCCACCGCGCAAGCCGCGATCCAGAAGCTCGACCTTCTAAAAAAGGTCCGGGGACGATGGGCCGGGGCTCTCATCTCGGGTCAAAAGGCAGGGAGCTGTAACACGACGGGGCATAGTGCTGGACAAGCCCCGAAACTACATCAGCTCGTCGAGGGTGCTGCCGACCCGGCCACTGGGAAAAACAACGTGATCTGGCGCACGATTTGCCAGGAAAACTACGACACGGCCGTGAAAGACGCGCTCGACACGTTCACCGTCGCTTGCCTGAACCTTCCCCCGATCCCGAAGTGAGAGTACGAAGCCACATGCGCAAAATATGGTTCGTCGGGTTGGTGCCCGTTCTTGGGATGGCCATCGGCAACGCATGTTCGACCTTCGGTTCAGCTCAAGGCGAAGTCGACGCATCAGTGACGGGCCGTGACGATGCGTCCGCAGTGGACCCTGGAACCCTGCCCGGCCTCCCACCACGCCCCGATGGCGCGACGCCTATCAGCCTCAAGATCGAACTGCTGGATCAAACCGCACTCGTCGGCGTGCGCGGAAAAGCCCCCGTACCCGTTCGAGTGCGCGTCACACCGGCATCCGCCGGTCTGGATTTGTCAGTCTCAGGACTCCCACTCGGAGCAACGTCAGCAGTAGTGAACGCCGATGTGGGTACGGGCCTTGGAACGCTCACTATTTCACTCGCTCAATCCACTCGGTCTGGAACCTTCCCTATCTCGGTGAAGGCAAGTGGCGCTGGAGCCGTGACGGCGGCGCTCGATGCCACACTTGAAGTCCGTGGAGCACCAGGGGAGGTCGACGAGTCCTTTGGCACGAACGGCCTTGTGCTCAATGACTTGGGTCCTCGTGAGACCCCGCTCGATGCTCTGGTTCTCGACGATGGGCGCATCGTAGTTGGGGGCTACGATGCCGCAGGACCGTTCGTTCGCCGGTACCGTGCTGACGGCCCACTCGACCCCACTTTTGGGGTAAACGGCACGAAACGGTTGCTGGTGACGTGGGATGGCGGAAAAGTCGACGCCCTGATCCTTGTGCCCCCATCTACGCTTCTCGCTGCGGCTACGAATGGACGCGGGGGCGACCAAGTCGGCTTCTTCCGTATTGACGACACGCCGACAACCGCTCCGCTCATTCGCGCAATTCCTGCCGTAAACATGCGCGAAGTGGTCTCCATCGAGGTGCGCGATGGCGCTTCGATGGTTGCCCTGGGGCACGGGGGATCTGGCTGGGTAATAGCGTCTTTCGACCAGACGACCGGTGCACCTGCCGCTTGGGGGCAAGGGAGCTCAGGGTTTGCCTATGGTGGAGTCGACACGCCCGCACTCGCTTTCTTCCGACGAAGTACGGACGACGTTGCTCTCGCTGAGGCCGCTGGCGGCATTCGTGCGATCCGTTTGAACAAGCAAGGGATCGTCACCGGTCAATCCTTAATGTCCGGCGTGGGATACCTTGGTGCGACCGCCCTCGCCGACGGAAAGATTGTCGTTGGCGACATTCGTGAGACTGGCGCTGGGGCAGCGACGTTCGGGCTTTATACGACGGACGGCAATACGGCAACGGAGCTCGGGCTCCGCAGGCCGGGCGCTGGGCGAGCCCAGTTGTACGGCCGAGGCTTCCTGGCCACGCCAGCGGGCTACGTGTTGGCATCCGAGCGTCAAGACCCAGGTACAGAATCTCGCCTTCGCGCGGCATTCTTTCGGAAGGATGGGAGCGCCGAAACGGCAGTCGCCGAGGCGGGCCTTGTTGAGCTCACGTTCCTTGCTGGGGAGACACAAAGCTTCCCCGCGCGACTGCTCTGGCAAAAAACCACGCAGAAGGTGGTGGTCGTCGCAGGTGTCGAAGGACCTGGTGGTGGCGCGATGGCGATGCGCCGAATCTGGCTTTGACCGTCAAGCTTCGGTTTGGCCCAAGATCTCCCAGCCGCGGGCGGCGAGCCACGCGGCGAGGTCGTCGCGAGCAACCCCTTCGCCCGTGTGTCCGTCGAGGGTGTAGCCCATCGCGCTCCGAGGGAGGAGCGCACGCTGCGCGACGAGAACGTGAACCTTCGTGAGACGTTCCGCCGGACGGTCTTCGTCCACCACGTGCTCCGTCCAGATGCAGACGCCTCGAAGCTCGCCTTTGCGAACGAGAAGCGCCGCTTGCCGAGTCACGTGCACGCTCAAAAACCCCATGGGTTCTCCCGTCGCATCAGCGGTTCTCCGCGCCGTTCGGCTTCTTAGCGTAGACGCTTCGTGAAGCATCGCGAAGGCGAATGCAACCGTCGTCCCACGGAACGATCTCGTGCTCGCGGGGAACGAGACCCTCGCAGCGCCACTCGCCATCCCACGCTTGCATGACCACCTTGTGGTCTTCACCCAACATGCCCCACGTGTTTACCGGACACGGAAACATTCCCGTGCAGTTGGTGATGGCGACCGCTCCCAACGAGGGAAACTCACGGCCGAAGAGGCTTCGTCCCGACAGCCGTCTCGCATGGCCTCCAAGGCCGACGGCATCGCGCACGCCGTAGAGATCGATCAACGTCGGCAGCACGTCGAGGTGCGTGACCGCGCGTGTGCTCCTCTGCTCGAGCCTTGCGCGTTCCTCCGAGGTGAGCGCGCCGTTCGCGGCGTCCACGAAGAACGGAACGAGAATTTGCTCGTCGTGGAGGTTCTGTCCGTGGTGAATCGCGCTGTGCTCGCCAAACGCCTCGGCATGATCCGAAGTGAACAGCACGACACGCGGGGCCCCTCCCGATCGCGCGAGGAACGCTTTCACGATCCGCGCGAGCCGCGCATCCTGAGCGACGATGGAGTTCTTATAGGCGTTCCTCAAAGCCTCCAGATTGCCGAAGCTCACGACGTGCGACGAAGGTGCGTAGGGCATCTTCGCTCGGTCCTCGAAATAGGGCGCGTGCGTTCCTACGAGATGAACGAAAAGGAAGAACGGCTCCGGTAGCTCCGGTAGCTTCTTCTCGAGAAGGTCAGCGAGGCGTCCATCGAGGTCCTCCGACAGCACTTGGTCGATGTCGTCCAGCGTGCGTCCGAGCAACGTCTCGGCCGACACGAACACGTCCACCTGCCCACGCGCGTCCTTCGACTCGAAGACGTTCTCGAGCTGCGACGACGCATACATCAGCGTGGGACGCGCGTCGCCCTTGCGCACGGAGCGCACGACGTCGAACACGTTCGGGGCGGCGAGCAGCGCGTCGCGCGATCCCTCCTGGGTGCGCCCGGTGAGCAAAGCGGACAAGGAAACTGCGGTGTAGCTCGCGACCGATCGCGCACTCGAAAACCCGACGCGCGTGGGAAGGGCCGCGTCGGTCTCCCGAAAGGTCTCGCATCCACTTCCATGCGTTCTACATACTTCATCGGCTCGCAAGCTCTCGCCGAGCACCACGAGCACGTTCGGCAACCTCGCCCTCGAGCTTGCGAGAAGCGGCAAATCTGCACCACCGATGCGCACACGCGGCGGCTCCTTCCGAAAAACCACCGGCAGTGCGGTCGCGAGGCGAAGGTCCGGGCTCGCACGCCCAGGAGCACTCCCGAAGAGACCTAGCGGCAGGACCAAAAGCGGAGCCCACGCCGGCATCAACTTCGAGTCGTTGCGCCCGAGCGTGCGGGAAAAGAGCAAGGTCACGGCGAGGGTCGCCACCACGAACACTGGCAACGTGCGGACGACGATCGGACGCACGTCGCCCCACGCGTGCCGTCCCGTCTCGGCCATCTGGACGTCGAGCGGCACGTGGTAGTAGCGCGCACACGCCAGCACGAGCAAAAACGCGAAAGAATGCGCAAAAAATAGCCCAAACCGCCAGCGGCTGCCCCACGCCAGCGCGAGCGCGAACGACCAGAGGGCCACACTCGAGACGGCGTCCAGCGCGAGCGAGCCCTGCGCACGGTAGGCGTCGAAACGAAGCACGACGTCCAGTCCGGCGAAGCTCGTGACGAACGCGCACGCGAGAAAGAGGCGCGCGAAATCACGCACGTTCGGCGTGCGGCGTTCGGGGTTCTTCGCGAGCTTCGGGCTCTCCACGCGCGCACGCTACCGCTCGAAGGGCAGGTCGGCCACGCGCTTCGCTCGGCGCCCATCGAACGCCGCCGAGGCCTGCTAGAGCGCCGAACCGCTTGATTCGGTCGGCTTTTCGCCGATTTACGTCGCCGTGCTTCGTTGCTCCTCCTCGCCTAGCAGCACTAGAGCCCCCCAAAACGCGAACGAAATCGATTACATACCGCGCGGAACGCGGGCGAGATCGACCTGATCGAGAGCGGCACGAATGAGCGCGCTGCGGCTCGCTTTGGTCACGCCGCTCGCCTTGAGCTCGTCCACGAGGGCATCGAGCTTGGCGAGGTCCTTCGTGTACATCGAGATGCAAATGACCTTGTA
>JAYUKI010001472.1:0-6407 GCA_043764595.1 Myxococcales bacterium
GCCTCGGGCGTGAGGGACTCTTCGATGGCGGTCTCGTTCGGCTCGTCGGTCAGGCGCATGGAATCTCCTGGAGGGAATGGCGCGGGCACGAAGCGCCCAAGGCCTTCGGAATCTCTACGCGCTTTTGAAAAAGGGGCAAGAAGGTCGGACGGCCGTGGGGGAAAGGGGGTGGGCTCTCGAAGGCCATCCGGCGCCCCTTCGAGGCCCCCCCTCCCTGCTTGCGGAAGGAGCAAGTCCGGCCGTGGGCCGCCAGCCCGTGGATAAATGTGAATAATATCGGGCACAAAGCGACCCTAGGCCCACGCGAGCCCACGGAGGGACCGGGCGCCGAGGGTCACAGGTACAGGAGCCTACAGCCCGGCGTCGCTTGCGGTGGGCGGAGGGAGCTCTCGGTCGGGGCCGAGCGAGTCGATGCGAATGCGGAAGATGTTCTGCCGCCGCTTTCCATCTGCCGAGGTGTCCGTTCCGCGCAGGACGAGCTCGTTGCACGTGAGCCCAATGGCCGCGCCGAAGGCCGATTTGTTCGTCGAGCGCGTCTCGAGGCGATGCGCCTTTCCGTCCGACAGACGGACAAGCACCACGGGCTGCGAGAGGATTCCTCCAGCATCGCGCACCGTAGTGGTCCTAGCCGCATAGCCACATCCGACGGTCCATGGCGTCGTCCCGAATGGCGACCCATAAAAGCCGGCCCGCACCTCCCTCGGGTTTTCTGGAGGCCCGCCGCGCCCGGGTATGACCTTGGAGGTCACGATGCGAACTTGCGGGTAAGGATCGGAGCTCGCCGTTGGGCGTCCGTAGCCTTCCACCCAGACCCAGTCCACCCCGTCGGTCCCGAGGTCCGACGCTGCACGGGTATCGTCCTCGCCGAACGAGCGAAAGAGCTGCGACTTGTTGGCGGGGATGTACGTCCAGATGGATTGGTACGCCCTACTCCCCGTCTCGAAAGAGACAATCCCGTTCTGATAGACAGGGTTGAAAAGGGCTGAGCCGGTCGGCGAAAAGATGGTCTCGCCGCGTTTCCCGGTCGCCCAATCAATGACCGTGAGCGGACCGTCGCGCTCGATATAGCCATCGTCGCCCATATGAATCGTCCGGATATCGGGTTCCTTGTAGGCCTGGAGGATACGAAGCTTGCCATCCGCCAATTCGCCCCCCACGAGAGCGTCCTGCGTTGGCTTTCCCGCCTGCGTAGTCAGCATTGCATATCCAAAGCGATCTCCGCGCCCTGAAAAGGCGTCGAGACGACAGTGATTGACGTCCTTTTGGAGGAGCGCGAACCGCGTCGGCCCATCCAGATCGGAAATCATGTCCACATGCCCATGTTCGGTAGATAGGGTGGTGGCAATGGCGAGCGCTCCACCAGGTCGCGACATCGTTCTGCCGTAGTAATAGCCAACGAAGGTCTCTGGGACCCAGTCGATCTTGGCGCGGCGGCAATCCAGTCCGGCGGTCTCCGGGGCAGGCTCGCACGGCTCCCACTGGTATGGCGCGGGCATCCTCGAGGGGCTCGGGGGCACGTAGTTTTCGCACGAAGGGTCGAAGTCGGTCCAACGCACCCAGTCCGCGAACGGATTCGCTGGCGGCATAGCGCCATCGACCTTCGGCCCCGCGTCTTTGGGCGGAGCCACGATCGCTCCGTCGAGGGTGGGCGATGGCGGAGGCGAAGGTCCGTCGGGCGTGGGGGTGGGCGTGCACGCGACAAAGCGTGTGAGGAGCAAGGCCCCCGCCGCGAACGCGACGGGGGCCACTCGGGAACGGCTCACTGGAAGAACCCCGTGAGAGTCGCATTGGCGGCAGCCGTGAGGGTCGTACGCCTGTGCACCGCGCTCACGCGACCGAGGCCGTCGATGGCGAGCAGGCTCGTTTCGCCGAGCGCACCAGAGATGGGGCCATCGTGCTCGCCCTCCAGCGAATCGAGCGTCGTGGCCACGCACTTCTTCGACACGATACCCAACTTCGCTACCCGCGTGCTCGTTGCGCTGGAGCTATAGAGCAGCACGAAGCCATCCTCGGCCACCCCGAGCCCGTGGTGCAAGCTTGTCGATGCATCCCACGCGTACGTGCCGGCGACGGATACGGCTCCAGTAAACGGCGACACTCGCATGATGCGAAGCTTACCCTCCGAGGGGGTTTCGAGCACCCAGATTGTCTGGTCGGCGGGGCTGTAGACCGCACCGCGGACCTCACCAATCGTGGCTCCACGAAGGGGCGGAGCGACCCAACCCATGCCGGGCCGGTACAGGTGGAGGCCATTCGCCGAAGCGCCCGTCACGTCATCGATTCCTCCGACGACCACCACAGCGCCAAGCGCTGGAGAGAGGAACGCGCCGAAGCGATGGCGCGGCGTAGGAGAATACTCTCCCGGAAGCTCGCTGAGGTCGATGCCCTGTTCGTCCCCGAGCGTGATGCCATGCTTGTTGGAGGCGAGCGTACCGAGCAACGTCGAGCCGTCGGCGCTAAGGATGGCCGCCTCTAACCTTGCGTCGAGGTTCCGTGGAAGAGTGGCCGGCTCCGCGATGGTCGCGAGGACGACCGCGTCGGAAACCATCCGCTCGGTGGCTTTGGCCGATACGAGGCCATCGCTCGTGGCAAGCCCACCACCGTTGTCGTGAAGGAGATCGACCTCGGTTTCGGAGATCGCGATCGCCCGCGCGTGCTGGCGCGGAGTGCCTGGGTCGTGCGGGAGCGAGTGAAAGAGCTTCTGCCACCAGAAGAGCTTCCGGTAGACCCCGTGGCCCTTGAGGCTCGCGATGAACGCGTGATCGGGTGCCCATTGGAAGTAGTGGTTCGCGACCTGGGTGTCGCCCCCGTGCAGGCCCACATAGGTTGGTCCAACAGACGCCAAGGTCCGGCCGCTCGCTGTCTCGGCGTGGTACCACATGAAGCCGTCGAGGCATGTGCCCTGGCCCACTGTGCCCGGGCTGAGGCACGGCTTTCCAGCAGCGACAGGAGGAAGCATCGCCGTGGCATCCCAGAACGACGCGTCTGCACGGAATTCCCAAGGGACTGGCGGAAGCAACGCATTGCCGTTCATGGTCGCAGGAGAGTAGGGCCACTGCCAGGCTTCGCCGCGGGTGACGGGCGTGGACTGGTGGAGAGGCGCATGCGTGACTCTGTGCCACGGCATCTGCGGATCGTAGTATTCGGCCGCGAGCGTCGGAAAGTCGTCCATTGCGTCGTCACGAAAGTTGCGCTCGATGCGGACGCAGGAGTCGCCAAACCCCTCCATGTTCTGACAGAAACGAGCGTGAGTCGTGAGGAGGCCGTTGTTGGCGGGCACGGCGGCGCCTCTTGCGTCTTTGACGTGGGAGGGAATTGGACGCGGCATAATCGTGGTCATTGTGGTTCGACCCGCGATGACGCCACCCCAATCCGGGTCGTAGCTCGAGCCGCGGGCTTGGGAGTCTTTGAAGCCGTCGACGACCTTGGGGCACGGGACGGGATCGCAGACGTCGCCAAGGATGATGGGCGTCGTGCCCGTAAGCTTTCCGCGTTGCACCTCGGATAGACCGTTGCAGTTCTCCTGCCCCGGATTGGCGATCCTGGGACAGTTGTCTACGGCGGCGGTCGGCGGCCGGCCGGGCCCGTCGGCGCAAATGCCGTCGCGGTCCTCATCGTTCTGCGGATCCCAGGGGCACAACTGGCATGCGTCGCCGACGCCATCGTCGTTCTTGTCCTCTTGTTCGGCGTTGGGCAGGTACGGGCAGTTGTCGTGAACGATGCTGCCCTTATCGAATCAACCGTCGCAGTCGTCGTCGACGTCTTTGCGGCAAGAGCCGGTGTAGTCGGCCTCGCCGAACCAGAAGTCTGCGTCTTTGCCGTGCTGGCCGAGCCATCGTGCTGTGTGCCCGCCGTACACGGACGAGTCCAGGGCGTTCGCCACGAGCCAAGATTGGTTGGTTTCACCCGTGATGTCGGCGAAATTTTCGCGGCCGGTGGTCACGTCGGGGTTGAGGTTGTCCGAGCCAGAGTTGAGCACGCCAATGACATCACGCGTGCCATCCGCGTCGGTGTAGAAGAGAGGACCGCCCGAGTCGCCGGCCCGCGTTTGGCCGAGGACAGGATCAAGATCGTGCTCGATGTAAGAACCCCCTCGCCCAGCGACGCGCCGAACGTCCATGAGCGGAAAATCCGCACGCTTTCGGAACGCTGCCAGCGTCGTGCTCTCGGGTGCGGGCAACTCCGGATTGGGAAGATTCCCAAACGGAGACCACCCGGCGATCGAAGCGCCTTGCAAAGTCACAGACCCCATACCGACCCTTGGATTGAAGGACGGGCGTCGACTGCGAGGCGTAAGCTCGCTCTTATCGAGGTAGATCAGGGCAACATCGCTTCCGGCGTTTTCTGAGCCACCACCGCACGCAGCGTTGGTACCGCGTGCCATGAAGTAGCGACCGTTCCATCGCACGTTTGCATAGCTGCCCGGAGGTTGACGACCCATCCGTGGCGAGTAGTAGGCAAAGCCGAGGTGAATCGGTCCAGTTTGGCCGTACGTGGCGCAGTTGTCCGACGTCACACAGTGCGCCGCGGTCACCGCGATCCGTGGTGTGAGCAGCGTGCCCGTGCACGCGAAACCGACATGAATGACGGAGTCGGCCTCGTTGGTGTCAGCGTCGATGACGCCGCCGAATATGGCTTGTTGGGTCCGCGCGATTTGGACTGGCGCGCCGCCCGAAGTGTCCGAGCACGCCGAGCCTAAGGGAATCGCCAGGAGGCTCACGATGGTCGCAGAGAGCTTAGCTCCGCGCCGCTGAACCGAGAAATGCATGAGGGATCAAAGATTTTCCCTCGCTCTATGTTCGTGCAGTACCGGCGTTGGGTTCCACGCCAACCTCCGGTAAGCCGTACTCTCCGCGACAAACGCGATCGCGTCAAGGGCGTGCAAGATATTGCCAGGCGCACGGTGCAACGTGGTGGAACAGCGGACGAACCAAGCGAGCGAGCCCACCCGCAACACGCCGCACCGAACGCCTGACGGTGCGATGTCGGCTGGGCCGCCAAAAACGTTGCGTGCGATCTTGCTTTTCTGCTCCCAACGCCGGCGGCATGCCAAACGCGCGCCGCGCCGAGAAGGATTCAGCCCTGCGTTCCGCGCGGGGAGGAGCGAGCTCGGTTCGGGCGACGTGCCGGAGCCGTCCCTTGCCGCGATCTGTCGATATCGGAAGGCTATCCGGCCCAAACCTGACCGTCGCCTCACCACCGGGAGCGAGCGCCGTTCGGACCTCACTCGACCATCGATCCTGTCGGGCTTGAGCCAGACGTGTCGGGCACCCCACTCCACGTCTTGGAAAACATTTTGTGTCGGGCGCCAGAATTTTCCTGACGCATCATTATGACGCGCCATACATGATGACCTACCAACGAGAGCGGGCACAGTAGTGCCGGCTCCATCCAAAACCGCGCGAGCAGAAGGCGGGCACGCATGTCGAAACAGGCACGGATCCATCGTCTGTCTTTTGTCCCATGGCTCGCAGCGAGCGCCGTCGTTGCTGGCTGCGGCTCTTACGCCGATCCCTCCTCGGTGCCCGCTGCCGCGACGAGCGAGTCCGTCACCGCACAGGGGCTGGCCTTCAAGGCCAGGGTCGCCGGCGAGCACACCCCCGCCGAGTCGGGGAGCAGGCCCGCGGTCACGGCAACACCGAAGCTCGGCGCCCTGCTCAAGATGAAGCGCGGCGAGAAACTCGCGCTCCACATCGAGTCCCCCGAAGAGGAGCTTCGCGGACACGATCTCCACGTCTTCGTCTACAGCCTCGGGTTCGACGGGTGGTCCGTGCGAAGGCCGCTCGCCACGTGGACGGTGGACGCGGAGTCGACCGACATCGAGGTCGACTTGTTCGCCTTGCCACTTCGTCCCGTCGGATCGGCGAGCGAGGTCCGGTTCGATGTGGAATACGCCGTCCAGACCGACGACCACGAGAACCCGACGCAACTCGTCCGCATTCCTTCGGAACCGATCACCGTATCGTTCTCGCCCGACGACGACGAGGTCTACGCCGGTCACCCGACCGACGTCGTCGAGGTCCAGCTCGCTTCGGAGCTTGCGATCGAGGGCTCAGAGGTGGACCTCGCAAAAGTTCGCCAGCTCGTGGACGCGGCGCTCGCGAGCAAAGGCCCGGAGCGAGAGCGTGTCCTCCACTACGTCGAGCGTGGGCTCAGCCACCTCGCTGGCCAAGTCACCGACGCGGCGGGGCAGAGCTACGGCATCGAGAGCGCCCCTCGTGAGGGCATCTCTGGCTCTCCGGAGTCACGCGGGGAGTCGGGCCCGGGCGTGCCCATGATCACACTGCCCGGCGCGTGGATCACCCCCAAGACGATTCATCCAGCGCCACAGCCAGCTCCGGGGACGGAGACGAAGCTCGTGTTCTTCTCGTTCGCGACGTCGAGCTTCCGCGACTCCGACTTTGGAG
>JAYUKI010001473.1:0-1918 GCA_043764595.1 Myxococcales bacterium
ATGTCGAGCTCGTGCTTTTGGCAAAGATGGAGCAAGAGATCGAGGGGGCCCTCGAACTGGGGAAGGCTCACCGAGTACGTTGCGGTGCCTGGCTCGAACTCGACCGGATCGGACACGGGGAGGCGGCACCCTAGCACCATCGGCGCCCGATTCCGCTAGCCCCCCTCGAACAGGTTGCCGAACACCGTGCCTGTGGAAAAACGGGGGAAAACTGGGGCGAAAATCGGGAGCCTTCGAGGCGCGCGTTTTGCGCGAGCGGCATTCCTCCCGCGATGGTCGGCGCGCGGCGTCGTGGTTTGGTAGGCTCGACCCGTGGAGTCGAACGAAATCAAGACGCAGATGGGCGAGGTTCTCATCCGGTTCGCCGACGTCCGCAAGGCGTTCGGTCCGAAGCAGGTGTACCGCGGCCTCGACGTGATCTTCCGTCGCGGCGAGACGACCACGGTGATGGGCCCGTCCGGCACGGGCAAGAGCGTCATGCTCAAGATGCTCATCGG
Organism: Myxococcales bacterium; assembly: GCA_043764595.1. Classification (GTDB taxonomy): domain Bacteria; phylum Myxococcota_A; class Polyangia; order Polyangiales; family Polyangiaceae; genus JAAFHV01. The sequence goes on from JAYUKI010001473.1 coordinate 498, forward strand.
CCTTTTGTCGGTCGACACGGGCACCATCTCGTTCGACGGTGAGGAAATCACCCGGATGAGCGAGCGAAAGCTCTTCGATGTCCGACGTCGCGTGGCCTATCTTTTCCAGGGCGCGGCGCTCTTCGACTCGATGTCCGTGGGGGACAACGTGGCCTACGGGCTGCGCGAGCAATACTGGGCGACCATGCCCGAGAAAGACATTCTCGACCGCGTGGCGTGGTCGCTCGATGCCGTCGGTCTTCCGGGCATCGAGGGCATGCGCCCGTCGGACCTCTCGGGCGGCATGCGCAAGCGCGTGGGGCTGGCCCGTACGTTGGCGCTCCAGCCCGAGGTCATCCTCTACGACGAGCCCACCACCGGCCTCGACCCCATCAACACGGCCCGCATCAACAACCTCATCATGAGCATCAAGCGCCAGCTAAAGCTCACGAGCATCGTTGTCACCCACGACATGGGAACGGCGTTCGGGGTCTCGGATAGGCTCGTCATGCTGAACAAAGGACGAGTGGCTCTCTTCGGGACGCCGGACGAGTTCCGGAACACCCAAGACGAGTTCGTTCGCGACTTCATCGAGGGCAAAGCACCCGAAGTCGAGGACGTCAACACGCTCCTCGCCACCTCCTGAGGGTGCATCGAACGGTGGGGAACGTCGTCTCTGGCGTGTCCCTGCGCAACCGAGGTCGCTGCGTAGACGATTTCACGGTACAGTAGCCGCGCGTCGGGTTTTTCTCGGAAAGAGTCATGTCGAAGAACATCAGAGTGGGCATCTTCGTGTCTCTCGCGCTCATCGCGAGCGGCATTTTCGTGTTTCTCATCGGCGACAACCGCCGCATGTGGGAAACGAAGGTCACCTACAAAGCCACCTTCGGCGACGTCGCCGGACTGAAGCCGGGCGCGCCCATTCGCATGGCCGGCGTCGAGGTCGGGACGGTGGGCGAGGTCGGTCACGCCACGGCTTCGGCCGACACCAAAATCCACGTGACCCTCAACATCGTTCGTTCCGAGGCGGCGCGCGTTCGCATCGATCCGGACGTGAGCGAGATCGAGGCAAAAAAGTCCGACCGCCCGCGAGGAACCATCGCGCGCGTCGTGAACAAGGGCCTCCTCGGCGACAAGATGATCGAGCTCACCGTCGGCGATCAGCGCTTCGGCGAGGCGCCCGCCGGGAACGAGCTTCGCACCGAAGAGCCGATGGACATCGGCAAATACATCGCGAAGTTCGAGGCCATCGGCGAAAAAGCCGAGAAGACCCTCGGCAACATCGAGCGCATCACGGGCGCCCTGGCGAACGACAAGTTCGCTCAAGATCTCCAAGGCACGGTCGCATCCATTCACGACATTCTCGACGCCGTCGCCCACAACAAAGACGGCGCTGCGCACAAGCTTCTCTTCGACAAAGAAGAAGGCAAGCGGGTCGATGC
>JAYUKI010001474.1:0-6394 GCA_043764595.1 Myxococcales bacterium
CCGGGCCCCGGCGGGCTACTGCATTCGCGTGGGATCACACGGGATCACGTAGGGCAACGTGGGATCACGTAGCGTCACGAAAAGGACCAGTCACCTAGGCAAGAACCTTGAGGCCGACGCGCTTTCGGCCCTTCGGTGTGGCGTCGGCCTCGTGCAGCTCGCCCACCAGATCGTAGTCGCTCGCCTGAGTGATGGTGACCGTGCGGATCTCGCCCGGCGAGGCGTCCCCGCCCGAGAGGTAGACGTGGCCGTCGATGTCTGGCGCTTGGCCTGCGTGTCGGCCCTTCAGCACGAGCTCGTGCTCTTCGCTGGCGCCTTCGACGAGAACGCGAAGATCTTGCCCGACGAGCTTCTTTTGCGCGCGTCGCGCGATCTTTCGCTGGAGCGCCATCACGGTTCGCGCGCGCTTCGCGGCGACCTTCTCGGGGACCTTGAGGTCGAGCGCGAAGCTCTTGGCGCTCTCTTCATCCGAGTAGCGAAAGACCCCGACGCGCTCGAACTCGGCCCAGGTCACGAAGTCGAGCAGCTCTTGGAACTCCTCTTCGGTCTCTCCGGGGTGTCCGACGATGAAGGCGGTGCGAAACGTGAGCCCCGGAATCGCGTTGCGGAGTCGCTCGACCACGCGCTTCTGACGCCCAATGCCGTGTCCGCGCTTCATGCGTCGAAGCATGGCGTCGGCCGCGTGCTGGAGCGGCATGTCGACGTATTTGACGACGTTGGGGTGGTTCGCGAGGACGTCGACGAGCGCGTCGTCGAGGGTCTCGGGATATAGGTAAAAGACCCGCACCCAGCGGATTCCGGGGACGTCGGCGATGTCCGCGATGAGCTTGGCGAGCGGCACACGATCCGCCTGCGGAAGGTCGCGGCCGTACGCGACGGTGTCTTGGGAGATGAGGTTCAGCTCGACGACGCCTTGTTTGGCCAGGGATCGGGCTTCACGGACGATGTCCGCGGCGGGCCTCGAGCGCTGTTTGCCGCGAAACTCAGGAATAGTGCAGAATGCACACGTTCGGTTGCAGCCTTCGGCGAGCTTGAGGTAGGCGCTGGCCCGGCTCTGGGTGAGCACACGAGGGTCTTTGGCGCGAACGACCCAGTCGGCGGGGTTGCCCACGAGCACGCGCTCGGCATCGCCCCGGAGCACGTCGGCCAGCTTGAGCATGTCGCTCGAGCCGAGGAAGTGGTCGACCTCGGGCATGTCGTTGGCGAGGGCTTCGGGGTAGCGCTGGGAGAGGCAGCCCGAGACGACCAGCTTGCGCAGATCGCCGGTCTTCTTGAGCTCGGCCATCTCGAAGATGGTGTCGATCGACTCTTTTTTGGCCTCGCCGATGAAGCCGCATGTGTTCACCACGATCGTGTCGGCGCCTTCGGGCTCCGGTACGATGGTGTAACCTTCACGTTTCGCCACTCCGAGCATGACCTCGGAGTCGACGCGGTTCTTCGGGCAGCCGAGGCTGACGAAGTAGATGGTCTTTTCGTTGCTTTGAGCCATGGCGCGCGTTCGATCGGGCCGTCCGGTTCGGGGCCGCTCGAGTGCGGCGCGTCTCGGAGCGAGCGAGCGGCTTAGTAGCAGGTGACGTCGGTGTTGTCGCGACCGGGCGTGCCGCGCTGAGCGCCGCTGGCGTAAGTGGAGAAGGTGAGGCTCCACCTGGCCCAGTCCGTACGCACGTTCGCGGGACAGTTTTTCGGGAAGGCGATCGACCGCGACGCCGTGAGGTTCGAGAACGCTGGATAGTCGAGCCGGTCGATGATCGTGAGGCCCGAGCGCACCGTGATGCGGTCGCCGTCGTTCTTGAGGACGTCGGTGGCGGAAAATACGAAGGTGGGCTCGGGGAGGGCGAATCCCGCGGCTTTTGCCGTGGTGCCCACGACCAGGATTTTTCCGAGCGGAGCCACCTCGGCCGTGGCCGGCAGGGTGGCTTGGTCCATCGCGGTGCCGCGTGGCGACTCGACGACGAGGCCGCCTAGGCGAAGCGTGCACGTGCGCGTGCTCGTGAGCTCGACCCACTCGCCGTCGTCCCCAGACCCCGCGCGCGACGAGATCAAGAGCTCGGTCACGATAAGGTCGCCCAGCGCGAGCGGCCCCGAACAGTAGGTCGGAACGAGCGGACCGGCGTCGACGACCGGAACCGAACCGTCTACGGGCCGAGCGTCAGTGCTGGCGTCCGAGCTGGCGTCCGGCACCGCGCCCGCATCGTCGGCGGGGGCGGCGCGCTCGCCAGCCGCAAAACCGTTTGGATTGATCGTGTCCGGATCGCTCGGGACGATGGGTTCTTCGTCTTGGTAGAACTCGTCCCCTGGAATCACCGGGGTGCGCGCGGCCTTTGGTGCGTCGCTGCACGCCAAAAGGAGGGCAGCGGCGGAGAGCGGCACGGCAAGAAGCCAACGGAAGCGCACGCTCCAGAAGGTAGCAGGAGCGCCTACATGCGCAAGGGGACCTCTGCGGTTCTTGCCCGTCGCCTCGCACGCCTTTGCCCGTTCATGGGCATGGCTCTCGTGCTTGTTCACGCGGGAGGGCTCGTCCTCTGGCTGCGCTGCTCGAGCACGGCGACGAGGAAGCGCCCGAAGAAGCCCGTGGAGTCGTGCGGCCCCGCGGCCGCTTCGGGGTGAAACTGCACGCTTGCGGCGCGAAGGCGTGGCACCTCGAGACCTTCGAGCGTGCCGTCGTTGAGGTGCCTGTGGGTCGCGACGACCTCGGCGGGAAGGCTGTCGGCGTCCACGCAAAATCCGTGGTTTTGAGCGGTGATTTCGACCTTATTGGTCGATACCTCGACCACCGGTTGGTTCACTCCGCGGTGTCCGAACTTCAGCTTGAACGTGCGCCCGCCAAGGGCAAGACCAAGGAGTTGGTGGCCGAGGCAGATGCCGTAGACGGGCCTCGTGCCGAGGAGCGCCTTGACCGTGGCGATGGCCTCGGTGGCGGTGGCCGGATCTCCTGGGCCGTTCGTGAGGAAGATACCATCGGGATCGTGGGCGAGGACGTCGCTTGCCGAGGCCGAGGCGGGCATGACGGTGACGTCGCAGCCAAGGTCCACGAGGTGCCTCAAAATGTTCTTTTTCGTGCCGAAATCGAGCACCACGACCTTCGGCTTGGGACCTTCGAGCGGCGCCGTGCTCGGTCGCTCGTCGCTCGTCCACTCGCCGCGTCCTTCCGAGAACGAATACGCTTCGGTGGGGGTGACGAAGGGCAGGAGGTTCTGGCCTTCCATCGAAGGCGCTTCTCGTGCGGCTTTCGCGAGGTCGACGACGGGCGCAGTGCCGACCGCGCACGCCTGGCTCCCGTGGGTGCGAAGGTGGTGCGTGAGCCGGCGCGTGTCGACGCCCGTGATGCCGACGACGCCATGCTCCTCGAGGTACGCTTCGAGCGTGGTGCGCGACCTGTAGTTGGACGGAATCGGGCTCAAGCTTCGTGTGACCAGCGCTCGAATTTTGGGCGCCCCGTCGCGGGACTCGGCATCGTTCAGGGTGATTCCGACGTTTCCGATCTCCGGGCTCGTGAGTACCAGCACTTGCCCATAAAACGAGGGATCGGTGATGGACTCTTCGTATCCGGTCGCCGGCGTCGAGAAGACGGCCTCTCCGGTGACTACGCCCTTTTTGGCGAAGGACTCGCCCTCGAAAACCGTGCCGTCCGCGAGGACGAGGTGTGCGCGTGTTCGCGGTGTGTCGGTCATGGCGCCGCGCTTAGCACAGAACCGCACAGGAAAGGCGCGTTCAGGGCCGGTGACGGTCGCGTGATCGACGTGTGACGTGTGACGAAACGGCGTCCTTCTAGACCCGCGACACCAAGAAGCGCTCGGAGCTGCGTTCTTCTCGCTTGGTCCGCTCTCGGGCGCGCGACTCGGCCAGATCGCCGAGCTGGTTCATTTGGCTCTGGACGGCATGAACCGCAAAAAGTCCGAGTAAGCCGGCCGAGAACAACCCACCGAGCGCGAACGTGAGGGCCTCGCCGGAACGGTCGGGGTGCGAGCGGTCGAAGTAGACCGAGACGGCGTGGATCATACGAGCATTTCGGTGCAAGACGACGATGCCGTAGAGCCCGAAGGTGAGCACGATCCAAACGAGATCACGCGTGGGCCGCACGTCCGGGTGGTCCGTGGTACGCTTTAGCTCTCGGGAGATGCGGTGGAGCCAAAAAAGGCCGTAAAGACCGAACGTTGCCACGGTGAGCCCGACGGTCTTCGCGGGGCTTCGGAAACGAATCACTCCACTCGCGAGGCGCACTTTCACCGGCACCATGGCTCTCGCGCGGGCGTAAAGCTCGGTCGTGCTCGTGGAAGGGGACTGGACCATGGGATCGACACACACACTGCCCGCTCGAATCGAAGACAGCTTGCCAACATCTTTGCGTCAATGCCACGCCCGTCTTCTTGGAGGAGCGGGGTGTTCTTGACCGTGCCCAGCACCGTCGGTAAGCGTGGCGGGCCCCGTTGATCTCCCCCGAGACCATCCTCGCCGTCCGTGAACGCACGGACATCCTCGCCGTGGTGGGCGAGCACGTCCCCTCACTCAAGCGACGCGGGCGGAGCTTCGTCGGACTTTGCCCTTTCCACAAAGAGAAGAGCCCCAGCTTCCACGTCAACCCCGATCGCGGTTTTTACCACTGTTTTGGGTGCAAAGAGTCCGGCAGCGCCATCGACTTCGTGATGCGGATGGAAGGCGCCACGTTCCCCGAAGCCGTGAGATCCCTCGCCGAGCGCATTGGTCTCGAAATCGAAGAGAGCCGTGAGGCGCCGACCGAGGTCGACCGTCAAAAGCGTCACAAGGACGACCTTTACGCGGTGAGTCAGCTCGCCGCCGTGTTCTTCGAACAGCAGCTTCGCGAGCATCCGGACCGCGAGTATGCCCTCGCCGAGCTCGATCGGCGCAACCTGCGGCCTGCTTGGGCGGGAGGCGCCAACGACGCCGAGGCCGATCAGGCTCTCCAAGCGTTTCGGATAGGCTACGCGCCTCCCGAGTGGGACGGCCTCGCCAAATTCCTGCGTGCGCAAGGCGTTTCCCCTCTCTCCGCCGAGACCGCAGGGCTCCTAGCACCACGATCGAGCGGGACGGGCCACTACGATAGATTCCGGCACCGGCTCATGTTCGCCGTGGTCGATCCCCAGGGTCGAGTCGTGGCGTTCAGCGGTCGTGCGCTCGCGCCGCACCCGAGCGAAAAGCGGGATCCGAGCGATAAACCTGCGAAGTACATCAACTCGCCCGAGACCCCGATCTACACGAAAGGCGCGATGCTGTTCGGCATCCACGCCGCGCGCCACGCCATTCGCACGGAGGAAGAGGCCATCGTGGTCGAGGGAAACTTCGACGTGGTCTCGCTCCACGCGCGTGGCATCGCGAACGTGGTGGCTCCGCTCGGTACGGCGTTCACGGGCGAACAGGCCAAGCTTCTGCGGAGATTCGCCCCAGAGGTCGTGCTCTTGTTCGACGGCGATGCCGCGGGAAAAAAGGCCGTTCGCCTCTCACGCGAGCCGCTCCGGGAAGCGGGCGTCCAGGTGCGCGTGGCCACGCTGCCCGACGGTGTGGACCCGGACGAGCTCGTCCGAACGCGTGGTCCAGAGGCCGTCACCGAGCTCGTCGCCCAGGCCAAGGGCCTCCTCGAGTACCTCATCGAGGACGCTCTCGATGCTTCGTTCGTGTCGGCCGACGCCTTCGAGCGGACGCGGCGCGTGGGTGAGGTCGCTCAGATCCTCCGTGAAGAAACCGATCCTCTCGTGCGCGCGATGATCAAGTCGTACGCCGATCAGCTCGCGGGCCGCATCGACGTTGTGCGCTCTTCACCCGACGCGTTTCGTGCGCTCGAGGCGAGCGTGCGCCGTGCCGTGGGAAACATGCCCCCCCAGCCGGCGAAGGTCGTTCGCCCGGGCCTGCCCGAAGAAGGAGAGGCCGCACCTCCTCCGCTCGGGCCCAAAGACGCCCGTATCGCCAGGCGGGTACCGGGCGCCGCCGAGCGTCGGGAGATGATTGGAGCCCTCGTCGAGGCCCCGGCCCTCCTTGACGATCCCGAGGTGGACGCCGTTCTGGGGAATTTGGCAGGGCCAAGCGTTCCGCTGGTCCGAGGCCTCCGTGCGGCATGGAACTCGCGGACGCGCAAGCTCGATATCAGCGAATTTCTTGCGCAAATCGACGAATCGTTCCACAGCTTCGTCGCCTCGAGGCTGGCCGGCCCAGTGCACGAGTCGGAAGAACAGGCAAAAGGGTACTTGCTACGTAACGCAGAAAAGCTAAAGAGCCTGCTCCGCATCGAAGAGACCGAAAATCTCGCGCGGGAGAATGACAAGCCGGGAATCGACTTTGAGACTCAGTCCGAGCTCGCGAGGGAAGCGACCTTGCTTGCGCAGGCGCGGCACAAGAAGACCAAGTAGGGGACGCCAGGCGAAAATCGGCGACTGACGCGGGA
>JAYUKI010001475.1:0-1917 GCA_043764595.1 Myxococcales bacterium
CGATGGTGTCGAGCTTGGTTTCTTGAGCGACCATGCCCGTCGCCGCGACTTGTAGAGAGCGGAACATGTCTTCCTCATTGCGAAGTTGATGCCAGCTCCAAACAAGCGATTCTTGGTCGAGTTCCGTGCTGGAAGTGGCGACTTCGTCAATCCAGCGGGCGAAAGTCATAGATCTGACGTCGGCTCCGTCACCGCACCGTCGTCGAGCTCGCCACCGTCGTCGACGGCTTGGCCATCTCCAACGGCGCCGCCGTCGCGTACTGCTTCGATGGGAACCGTCGCCCCGCTGCGGGCGTCGACCGGATCGCCGGTGACTCCAGGAGATGTCGTCGAGGCGACCAGCTCGTCGGGCGCGCCGCCACCTTTGCAGCTGCCTTCGACGCAGACTGTTCCCTCGCCGCAATCACTCATATGGAGGCAGTGACCAGGTGCGAGCGAACAGCTCACGAGTGCCAAAAACGTCGCGGTGGTAACGCCAAGAAGTAGATGGTTCAGCTTATAGGTCGACACGGAGCCCCAAATGGAGAAGGGTTTGCCAAATGACGGTTTTGTCCGGAATGTCGATGCCGACCACGAAAACGTTCACTTCGGGTCCGGCCGTGAGCCAAAGGGACTTGCCGATTGGATGACGCACCTCGAGGCTGGCGGTGGGCCCAATCATCGTTCCGGGCGTAATGTAGCCAATGGCTCCGGCGGTGATGGCGAAGTTCCGGGAGAACGTGCGAACGTAGCGGAGATCGGCTCCGACTCGCGCTCTGGGCTCGAGATCGAGAAGAGCGGCGAAACCTACTCCGTTCGTCGGGTCTTCGTCGACGTGGAGCTCGGCTCCGAGTCGAAAGCGGGTAGGGGCGCGCAGGAGTGAAACCTCCTTTCCGCCTCCGCCTTGCATTCCCGAGGCCACGTCGAACGTGGCCGCGGGAACGTAGCGTTGGGCGAGTGCCGTATTCGAGACGGTGGCTACCAAGAGTACAGAAGCCGCCGCGAGGCGCTTGGAGCGAGTCATGGCGGATGAGCCTTTGCGGGCGGATGATCGTTGCCGGCGTGAGGATCGTTGCCGGGCGGATGAGCCTTTGCGGGCGGATGCTCGTTTCCTGGGGGATCCGAGGGCGGTTGGTCGTTTCCTGGGGGATGCGCCTTAGCGGGCGGAGGTTCGGCAGGCGTAGGCTCGTTCGCGGTCGCAGGCTCGTTGGCGGGCGGAGGCTCGTTGGTTCCTGGATGGTCCTTGACGGGCACGCTGACGACGAGGTCGACGCGACGGTTCTGCTGCTTTCCCTTTTCCGTAGTGTTGGGGACGAGTGGGTGGAATTCGCCGAAACCCGCCGCCGAGAGGCGAGGCCCAGCTATTCCCTCGGCGGCCAGTTTGGAGACGACCGCCGTGGCACGGCCCGTGGAAAGGCTCCAATTCGAGTCGAAACGTGAATTGCGAATGGGCCGATCATCGGTATGCCCTTCGACCCGGATTTCAATGTCGCGCTTCTTCAGATCCGAGGCAATTCGGGCAAGAACACGAATTGCAGGGTCGCGGACCGTGTCGTTTCCGCTGTCGAAAAGGACACTGTCCGCGAGTCGAAGCACGAGCTCGTTTCGGCGCACGAGAACCTGGACGTTCTGGAGGGCCGCTTCGTGACGCGCCGCCGTGGTCAGGTCGGTCTTGAGGCCCGAGAGCTCGTCTGGCAAAACCGAAGCCCTGGTTTCCCCGTCTGCAGAGGGAGGGCCTTCGGTTGCACCGGGCATGACTCCTTGGCCCGCGAGGGGGAAAATGTCGATGCCGGACGCCTTCGAGAACGATTCCGAGAAATGTCCGAGCTTCTTCGTATCGACCTGCGAGACGGCGAACATGACGACGAAGAACGCGAAGAGGAGCGTCACGAAGTCGGCGTAGCTCACGAGCCAGCGCTCGTGATTCACGTGCTCGGG
>JAYUKI010001476.1:0-6387 GCA_043764595.1 Myxococcales bacterium
CGCGCGTCATGCGACGATTCTCCACGATTTGAAAACGCAGGACGGCGCCTTCAGCTTGGTGCCACTCGCGAACGACTTGCCCGCGAAAATCGTCGCGATGCAGGCCAAACCCACCCAAGTGGCCATGACCGCCGACGTGGCCATCGTGGCCGAACGCGGGGACGCGCAAAAGGTCTATGGAGCCTACCTTGCGAAGCTCCCGAGCTTCCAAGTGGAGCGTTTCGGTCTCGCGAGCCCGCCGATTGCCGTCGGCGTGGTTCCCGCGGCGAAGCGCGCCTTCGTCGCCCAAGCGCACCCGGAAGGCCGCATCACGTTCCTCGAACTCGACACGGGCCTCGCGCGCACGCTCACGGGCTTCGAGCTCGCCTCGCGCGTGGTCGATGGGAGCAAACCATGAAACGAACCCTCGTCTCGCGAGCGCTTGCGCTCATGGTTGCCGTCTCCGCCGCTTCCTCCGCCGTCGCGTGCGGTGATCGGGAGAAAGTCTGGGATGAGTCCCCCAAGGCGATTCAGGCTTTCGGCCTCCAAGACCAGGTGGTCGTGGTCGACGATACGGCCAAGCGCGTCGTCAGCCTCGTGCCAGGGGCGGATCAGTCCCTCGACAAACGAAGCCTTCGCGTCGGTGCGAACGTCGCGAGCGTGGTTCCGTCGAAGGCCCGCGACAAGCTCTTCGTGCTCTCGTACGGCGATCTTCCGCGTCGCAGCGCGGAGGATGAAGGCGCGAGTCTCACCGTGATCGAAGCCTCGGGTCCGCGCCGGTTCGAGCTCTCGTCGCCGCACGGTGGGCTCGTGGCCGACCCCGAGGGCCGGTACCTTGCCATTTTTGCCGCTGCACCAGGCGCCACGGGAACACGCCCGGCACCGTCGAGCTTCGTCGAGAATCCGAACGAGATCGTGCTCGTCGACCTCGCCGCACCCCCGGGCACTGGGGCCGTCGTTCCGCGTTCGATTCGGAGCTTTGGCGGGAAGCCAAAATCGGTCAGCTTCACTCCGGTTTTGAACCTTCCTGGTGGGCCGCGGAGACTCCTCGTCGTCGAGACCAGCCAAGACGTGACCTTGCTCGATCTCGACCGCATCCACGACGTGCCCGAACGTCCGGAGATCACGGTGCGTCTTGGTACCGGAACGAGCGCGAAGCCCCTCGAGCCCGCGGGAACGGTGGTGGACGATGGCGATCCGACGCGTAACGACGATGCCCGCATTGCCGTACGTCTCGCGAACGACACCAGCGTCGTCTTGCTGACGCTCGGCCCCTCCGGACCGGGTTCCCCGAACGACTTCTTCCCGACCGTGAATCTTGCCGACGTGGGAGGGCCGGCTCAAGACATCGCCTTCGTTCGCACCGACGGCGGTCCGCGCCTCGCCGCGCTCGTGCCGTCGATCCGTGGCGCCGTTCTGGTGGAGCCTTCGAGCGGCCTCACGCAGAAGGTCGATTTGCCCGAGGCCTACACCCGCATCGCGCTCGTCACGAACGACCTCGGAGCACCGATCGGAAGCTCGGACGTCGCGCTGCTCTATGGGGCGACCACCGGCACGCAGGGCGTCTCGTTCTGGTCCCTCGGAAAGACCGCTGGCCAGCCGTACCGCAGTCTCGAAGCCGTCCCTCTCGGTACGGGGGTCCGGTCCGTGCTGGACGTGCCCGCGCCGCGCGGTGAGCTGAAGGTGCTCGAAGGGGCGAACGGTACTGGGTTCTTCGTGCTCGACCTTTCTTCGCGAACGGCCTCGCCTCTCACGACGACCGCGCGCCCGAAGCTGCACCTTTCACCGGACGGGCAAAGGCTCTGGGCGTTCCCTCAAGGCGGTAGCGTGATCTCGCGCATCGACCTCGAGACCCTTCATCCGCTTACCTTGCCCATCGATCGAAACGTGTCCGAAGTGTTCGACGTACGGAACACCGCTGGGGGAGCTTCGGTCGTCGCCATCGACACACGAGGCACGGTTTCCGCAACCGTGCTCGACGCCGCGGCCGTCGACTCCATCGCCGGCCGCACCTACTTCGGTCTCTTGCTCGAAGGTTTGCCATGAAGCGTCTTTGCCCATTGGTTCCCGTGCTCGCATTCGTGGTGGCGAGCTCGCGGCCGGCCTTTGCCGACGAGCCCATTCGGACCGACGAACCCGCCCCTTCGGAAGTGGCCGAAACGAAAAGGGAATCCACTCCGGAGCGTGCCGCGCCGGTCGATGCGCCCTCGGCACGCCAAGCTTATGTCGCGCCTGGCGAAACGGGGCCGCGCGAGCCCGACGAGGCCATGCCCTACGTGCCGGCCAAACCGAACACGTGGTTTCGCTTCGGTCTCGGCGTCCGCGTCGGGTACGCCTCGAACGAAGGGCTCGACCCGTTCACGAAGACGGATGCCATCGGTCAGGTGTCTCTCGAGGCATCGCGAACACTCCTCTCGAAGGGCAAGACGTCCCTGTCATTGGGGCTCGGCTGGGACTTCGGCGGCAAAGCCACCACCGCCCGCGGGGTCACTTCCGAGATGACGTCGCACCGTGTCGTCGTGCCCATCGAGGGCCGCTATCACCTCTTCCCCTGGCTCTATGGCTTCGCAAAAGTCGCGCCGGGCGTGAGCCTCTTGGACCTCACGGTCAAGGACACGAGTGCTCCGACCCCGCTCTCCGACCTTCGCCCTGGGTTTGCACTCGACGCGAGCGCGGGCGCGTCCCTTCTCGTGATTGGGCATGGCGCTCCCGACCGGAAACGAGTCCGAATTTGGGCGACCCCCGAGCTTGGCTACGGGTGGACCACATCGTCCCGGCCGAACCTCACGATGGACTCGCGGGAGGACGTCTTGGGTCGTGAAGAGGGGACGAATATGGCGCCCGTAGCCCTGCGCGGCTTCTTCTTCCGAATCGGAGTGGGCCTGACCTACTGAGCTCGATGGCGGGTCGATGCGTCTTGGACGACTCGGCCCGAGATTCGCACGAGCTCGGCCAAAGTATGGCGTGCCGTTTCGTGCGCGCCGGCGCCGTCGAAGTGCAGGCCGTCGGGGCGAATGGGCGCACCCTCCGAAACGATTCGGCATTCGGGAGTGGGACACACGTGTTTCATGAGGTCGATCGTTGGCAGTCTTCGCGCGCGTGCGAAGTCCGCCAAAATGGAATTCAAACAGTCCACTCGCTTCGGGACGTCGGCGTAGCGCCAGCGTCCGATCGGATAGGGGACGAGGGCGAGGACCACGGTGCCGGCGCGGTCGCCCATGGCGTCGGTCAGGAAAGAAAGTCTTCCTGTGTATTCTGCACGAAATGAGGGCTCGCAAGCGCGTTCGGTGAAGAACGCGCCACCCATCACCACGAGGGTCACGTCGGGACGAAGTTGCATGACGTCGGCTGGCCAGTCTTCCGAGCAGCTCGAGTTGTCTTCCCAGCCCCCGTCGACCTCTTCCCGTGTCGGCGCGAAGATGTTGCACGAGCCGACGCCCCGCTCGGCGACGAAGACTTGGGAGTCGTCTTGAACGTGACGAAGGGTTGTTCCGAGAAACTGGGCGAGTGAGTCTCCCAGAACGAGAACACGTAGCGCACCCGGCGAGAGGGCACTCGGGGGTGGCAGTGTGTGCATCGGCACGGCGTATTTGTGGAGCGGCGGGGTTGGGACGGTCCCGTCGAACGACGCCTCGACGGGCGTATTGGGCGTCGCTTCCTTCGTCGTGCCGCGGAGCGTGCCCACGGCGAGCCACCCCACGACGAGGACTCCCAGGCCAAGCCCGACGGGGGCCAGCAGCGCCCGCTGGCCGTGATGTTCTACGGCCTCTGAGGGCGACTTCGGCACCCCTGTCGTCTACCAGCAGTCGGTCCTAACCATCAACGGCTCGCTCCGTTCGTTAGCAAGCGAGGCCAAGTGCGAGGGATCCTTCCGGCTTGCGGGTCCTCCTCCTCGAGATAGCAGACTATCCTTCGTCGTCCGCGCCCTCGATCTGCTTGCCAACCTCACGAGATTCGATGGCTTTCAATCCGAAACGTGCTTTCGGCGTGGTACGATGACGCTCCGCACCTGGACGCCAAACCGAGGAAGTGCTCCGTGGAAATCGATGCAGTGAACAAGCGGCTCGGCAGCATGGTCGGGACGTACCTCGTCGTGCGTGTGATCGGTCGAGGCGGAATGGCCACGGTGTACGCCGCCCGCGCGGAGAGCGGAGCCGAAGTGGCCCTCAAAGTTCTCCACCGGCCGCTCACCACCGACGACGTGGCGGTCGCGCGCTTTTTCGAAGAGGCGTACCTCGTCAACAGCGTGAAGCACCCGGGAGTGTGCCGCGTCATCGACGACGGTGTGTCCGAAGATGGTTGTCCCTTCCTCGTGATGGAGCTTCTCGAGGGGGAAACCCTCGAGGCCTGTCTCGCGGCTCGCACGACGCTTACGGTCGGCGACACCCTGGACATCGGTGTCGACGTCGCAGACACGCTCACCGTGGTCCACCGCGCAGGCATCGTGCACCGCGATCTCAAGCCCGCGAACATCTTTCTCACCCGCCAAGGTACTGTAAAGGTTCTGGATTTCGGCGTCGGAAAGAGTCGTGCGCTCGCCGCGAAGACCCTCGAAGGGGCCCTTCTGGGGACTCCGGCTTTCATGTCGCCAGAGCAAGCGACGGGGTCGGGAACGGACGATGTCGACGGTCGGTCCGACGTCTATTGTCTCGCCGCCGTACTCTTCCGTTGCCTCTCGGGCACGAACGTCCACGAAGGCGACAACACGTATGCGCAGTGGTTTGCCGCGGCCAAAAACCGCGCACGCTCCCTTCGCGATGTCGCTCCGGAGCTCCCGGCAGAGATCGTCGCCACCATCGACGCCGGTCTCGCCTACGAGCGCGACCAGCGGCCGACGGCATCCGAGTTTCACGCATCGCTCGTGAGCACGCGGAAGTTCTTGCGGGGCGATGCAGGTAGCAGCGGTGAGGGGTCGTTCGTGGCGATGATCCACGAGCTGAAGGACCTCCAAAAACGCTGATTTCGGAGAGTGACCGAAACTCGGCCCCGGTTCGCCCGACAGAGCGCACTCGCTCCATACTTTGGGCGTCCAAGGCAGAGCTGTGTTTCGTGCAAAATCCGCGTCGCTCGCAGATGTTGGCGCGGTTCGCTGCAAGCGGTGCGTCTCGAACGTTGGATGTCGTTCTAGTTCTAGGGCGCAGTAACTTCTCCGCTTGGCTTGGCAGTCTGCGGGCCCGAACAGCCGGCTCCCGTCCAGGCCGGAAAGCGACGTCTTCGACTTGGCCCGAAGACCTTGCGGTGCATGAGGCGCTCTCGGCAAGTGTGGCCGTGGTATTCGAGCGTCGATGGCTTTTCCAAAGCGCACAGTGGCCGTCGTGGCAATCGTCCTCGCGTTGGGTGCTGGAACGACGCTCGCAGTGCGAGCCCGCGGGGTCGAGGTTTCCACGGCATCTGCCACACGCCGAGACCTGGACCATCGAATCGTCGCGAGTGGTCGCGTGCTCGCTCCGTCGAGGGTGAGCGTGTCGGCCACCACGGCGGGGCTCGTCGTCGCCGTCGGCGCCGCGCTCGGACAACACGTGAACGTTGGCGACTTGCTCGTGCAGACCGACGACGCCGAGGCCCGCGCCGCGCTCGCGCAGAGCAAAGCTTCGGTGGAGCAGGCGAATGCACGCGTCGCCCAGCTTCGGCATGTCGGTGCAATCGTAGCCAATGAAAGCCTCATTCAAGCTCAGTCCAACCTCGACAAGGCCAAGGCCGACTTCGACCGAGCGAACAAGCTCGTTGCGGCTGGGGCCGTCCCGCCCGCGGAGCTCGAGACGGCACACCGCGCCCTCGACCTTGCAAGTGCCCAGAAGAATGCATCGGAGGCGCAGCAGGTCGCGGCGGCGCCGATGGGAGCCGACTCTCGCGTAGCCCTCGGTGCGTTGCTGCAGGCTCAGGCGCAACGGACCGGGGCCGAGGTTCGTCTCGCCCAATCGCGCATCGTGGCGACGAGCGCCGGCACCGTCCTCTCGCGCTCGGTGGAGCCAGGTGACGTGGTGCAGCCCGCACGCACGCTTCTCACCATTGCGGTCGATGGCGACGTCCAGCTCGCGTTCAACGCGGACGAGAGAAATCTTGCAGCCATCGCGCTCGGGCAGAAGGCCGTAGCTTCGGCCGATGCCTTTCCGAACGAAGTGTTCGATGCCGAAGTGAGCTACATCGCGCCTTCGATCGACCCCCAACGGGGGACCGTCGAAGTGAGGCTCAAGGTTCCCAAGCCGCCCAAGTACCTTCGACCGGACATGACCGTTTCGGTCGATTTGCTCGTGGCCTCGAAGCGCGCAGTGATGGTCGTTCCCACCGAGGCGGTTCGCGCCGCCGCGACACCCACCCCGTGGGTGCTGGCCGTGGTCTCTGGAAAGGCCGTTCGGAAAGAGGTCAAGATTGGCATCTATGGCGAAGGCGCGACCGAAATCGTGAGCG
>JAYUKI010001477.1:0-1915 GCA_043764595.1 Myxococcales bacterium
TTGACGCCCCACTTGTCTTCGAGGGTCTTGATGAGCTCCGCGATTTGGATGACGGGGAGGTTCGAGAGGAAGTCGACGACCTGGTCCTTCGTGATGTCAGCCATGTTCATATTCTCCAAACGTTCTAGAAATCTTGATGAGGTCAAGCCGGCGACAGACCGTTGTCGCGGGCGGTGCATTTGCGCGAGTGCGCGAGTGCGCGGGTGCGCGAGTCCCAGCGACGATCAGCCCTGATCTTCTTTGGCCTTGAGCACATAAACGAGGTTCTGTGCGGGGGCCTGAAGGAGCTGGACGAACTGCGTGAGGGGAGCCTGGAGGGTCGCGAGAAGCATGGCGCGGAGCTCGTCCTTGCCTGGCATCGTCGCAAGCGTGTCCTCGACGGCTTTGCCATCGAGAATGCCACCGTCCAAAAGACCAGCTTTGATCTGGAGCTTCTGACCGGCGTCGCCGTTGTCCTTGCGGAAGGCCTTGATGACCTTGGCCGCTGCGGACGGATCCTCGTAGCTCCACGCGACGCCCGTCATTCCCCGAAGGGTCTGGCCGAGCTTGTCGTCGTAGGCGCTCGCCTTGAGGGCGTGCTTGATGAGCGTGTTCTTGATGACCTTGTACTCGACGCCGACCTTGCGGAAATCCGCTCGGAGCTTCGTCGCGCTTTCGACGGTCATCCCCTTGTAATCAAGGAGAACGACCGAGGTCGCCTTGTCGAACTTGCCCTTGACCTCACCGATGATGGTGGTCTTGCCTGCTTTGGTGCTGGTAGCGGCTGCCATGGGATTATGCCTCCTCGGCTTTGCCCAAGAACTCCGCGGGGTCGACCTTCAAGCCGGGGCCCATGGTCGACGAGACCGTGATGCTCCGGATGTAGGTTCCCTTGGCCGTCGAGGGCTTTTGGCGAACGAGCGCGCCGATGAGGGCTTTTGCGTTGTCGGCCAAAGCCGCCTCCGCGAACGAGCTCTTGCCGATGCGGGCGTGGACGATGCCAGCCTTCTCGACGCGATACTCGATTTTGCCGCCCTTGGCTTCTTTCACGGCGTTTCCGATGTCGAACGTGACCGTTCCGACCTTCGGGTTCGGCATGAGACCACGGGGACCGAGGACTCGACCGAGCTTGCCGACCGCGCCCATCATGTCGGGCGTGGCGATGACGCGGTCGAAATCGAGGAATCCCTCGGAGACCTTCGCCACCATGTCGTCGCTGCCGGCGAAATCGGCGCCGGCCTCGCGGGCCTCACGCTCTTTGTCGCCTTTTGCGAAAACGAGCACGCGGACGGTTTGACCCGTGCCGTGCGGGAGCACGATCGCTCCGCGAACCATTTGATCGGCGTGTTTTGGATTCACACCGAGTCGGACCGCGATGTCGACCGTCTCGTCGAATTTGGTGAACTTCGCCTTCTTGACGATGGCGCAGGCCTCTTCGACAGTATATTTGCGCGCGGTGTCGACTTCCGTCGTCACCTTCGTGCGATTCTTGGACAGTTTCGCCAATGTGCCTCCCTTCGGTCCCTAGGACTCGTTTTTTCGAGCGTTTGGGCCTCCCACCGTCCGCATTTGCGGCCCCGGAATGGCTTTCCGAGCGGTGGTGTCGAGGTTTTGAATTGCGTATTCACGAACCATTCGTGACGACGCGAAGGAAACCTTCTTTACCTTCTTCGAGGTAGAACGATCACTCCTGAAGAGTGCCCGCAGAACCTCCGCCTTTTCAGGCGACGATCTCGATACCCATGCTGCGGGCGGTGCCGCGCACGGTGCGGATGGCCGCCTCGAGGTCGGTGCAGTTCATGTCCTGAATCTTCATCGCCGCAAGCTTGTGCACTTGTGCTTCGGTGACCTGGCCGACCTTGGTCTTGTTCGGCTCTTTGGAGCCCGAACCGGGCTTCTTGTTCGTCGCGAGGCCGGCTTCCTTCTTCAGGAGCAC
>JAYUKI010001478.1:0-1911 GCA_043764595.1 Myxococcales bacterium
TCGAAGCTCGTGGCCGCTTTTTTCCAATCGACATAGTCGGGTATCGAGACGGGGGATGGGTCCACCTGCGGCTGGGTGGCCCACACCATCGTCAGCTCCTCGGGGCGCGGATAGGGGAGCGGCCGAAGGAGGAGGCACTCGACCAGGCTGAACATCGCCGTCGTAGCGCCGATCCCCAACGCGAGCACGAAGAGGAGTGTCGCGAAGAACGCGGGGGCCCGCGCCATGCCTCGAAAGGCGTGCCGCGTGTCGACCAAGAGATATCGGAACATGGAGGAAAACATGACGGTGTCCTTCAGGCGGCGCGCGCGCCGTCGTCCACGACGCTGCCGTCGAAGAGGTGAATCGCCCGAGTGGCTCGTTTTGCGTATTCCCGCGCGTGAGTGACCATGCAAATGGTCGCGCCTCCCGCGTGGAGCTCGTCCAAAAGGTCCATCACCGCGTCGCCGTTCTTGGAGTCGAGGCTCCCGGTGGGCTCGTCGGCGAACACGATGGCCGGATCCCCCGCCACCGCGCGCGCAACGGCCACGCGTTGCTGCTGACCTCCCGAGAGCTGGCTCGGCATGTGACCGCCTCGATGCGCCATCTTGACCCGCTCGAGCGCCTTTTCGACTCGGGTCTTCCGCTCCTTCGCCGAGAATCCACGGTAGAGGAGTGGGAGCTCGACGTTCTCGGTCACGGTCAAATCCCCAATGAGATTGAAGCTTTGAAAGATGAAGCCGATCTCGCGGTTCCGGATCTTTGCGCGGCCTCGCGCCCCGAGCCCGGAGACCTCCTCGCCCCGGAGCAGGTAGCGTCCAGCGCTCGGGACGTCGAGGAGCCCGAGAATGGAGAGCAGCGTCGTCTTCCCGCTGCCCGAAGGTCCTTCGATGGCCACGTACTCGCCCTTCGCGATCTCGAGGTGAATCTCTCGGAGTGCGTGGGTCTCGAGCTCGTCGGTCGTGAATACCTTTTTGATTCCGGAGAGGCGCAAGAGGACGCCTTGGCTCGTGTCGCTCATGGTTCGTGCTTTCGAGGGTGCGTTGAGAGGTGAGAGAGGTGAGAGCAGAGGCTTCAGCGAATGCGAATGCGCTTCGCGGAGTCCCAACTCGAGGTATCGGAGACGATGACGCGATCGCCGGGCGCGAGGCCGGACTCGACCTCGATCTCGCGAGTCGAGCCTCGGCCGAGGCGCACGGGGGTGCGGGTCGCGAACGCGCCGTCGGCATCGAGCTTGAACACGGAGCACGCGGCATTTTCCCGAGCTCCGGAGGGCCTCGCCACGAAGACGACGTCCGTCATCGTCTCGATTTCGATGTTCCCGGATACGCCTTGATCGGCGCGTGCGCCCTTGGGCATGGAGACCAGCGAGACGACGACTTTTACGGTGCCAGCGCTCGCGGACGGATCGATGCGCTCGACGATGCCCTCCACACCCGCGGGCGACTCGAAGCGCACCTTCGCGCCCTTTCGGACGTCCTTCGCGCTCGCTTCGGCCACCTTCACCTCCGCGCGAAGGCGCTCGGGCTCGGCGATCTTCGCCAGTACGGCGCCCGCGGCCACCCACTGGCCCGTCTCCAAAGGCACGTCTTGCACGATCCCTCGAATGCCGGCACGGACCTCGAGCGACGCGAGCTGCTTCTTGCGGAAGGCGGCGATCTCGCGGAGCCTCGCTACCTCGGCGCTCTGCGCGGCCATCTGTCGATCGCGGCCGCTATCGAGCACGGATTTTCTCCCCTCCTCGGCGGCCACGAGCGCCGTGAGGCCGCCTTTTTTCGAAACCGCGTCGTGTCGCTCGATCTCGCCCACGAGGCCTTCTTTCGCGAGCCGCTCGGCGGACGTCGCGTGGCGCTCGGCGTCTTCGAGCTGGGACCGCAAGCCGACGAGCGTGGCTCCTTGGAGCCTTCGTTCGGACTCGGTGCGCACGTCGAG
>JAYUKI010001479.1:0-6373 GCA_043764595.1 Myxococcales bacterium
AACGCTCACCGAGTTTTACTCGGGACCGATGACCGGGGACGGCGAAGGGCCAGAGTACCACCTTCGCGAAGTCGCTTGGTTCACGCAGAACAGTGGCCAAAAGACACACCCGGTAGGCCAAAAGCTCCCGAACCACTGGGGCCTCTTCGACATACTCGGCAATGCCGGAGAATGGACGACGCAAGAAGGCTACGGTCTACCCAACCCCGAAGGGCCTCTGGTCGATTGGCGAGGCGTACTCCACCCGACGGACGACTCGGCGCTCATTCGAGGCGGATTTGCAAACGCGGCTCCGTGGGAGCTTCGCGCGGGGGCGCGTTCGCTCGCTGGAATACGTTACGGCGCGAGCCCGGGCATCGGTTTCCGGCTCGTCCGCTCACTTCCCAAATCAGGCGACGCCGGTGCCCCCGACGCGGCGGTCGACGCCAAGCTCGGGTTCGACGGCGCTTCGGACCACTGACGTGAAACCCACCGCGTTCATCGGAGCTGCGGTGGGACCGCTCGGCCTTCTCCTGTGGTGCTGCACCACGGGAGAGGCCCCCGCCGTTCCCACCCCGAATACCCTCGATGCACCGCCGGCTCCTACCGACGCGATCGCGGCACTTCCTCGTCCGGACGCGGCCGAAGCCGGTCCACCATTCGTCCTTCCGCCCGCGGCCCCGTACGACAGCGCGACGTGCCACCATCCGCCCGTGGTCCCTCGGTGCGAGAAGGAGTGGTGTCTTCTTCCGAAGGGCTGCTTTCTCTTCGGCACACCGGAGACCGAGATGGTGCGCTCGCGCTACGGCGAAGAGCAGCGCGAGGCCTCGTTCACGCATGACCTGCTCATTTCGCAGTTCGAGACGACGCAAGCGCAGTGGAAGGCGGCCGGCCTTCCGAACCGCTCCGCCGACAAGCAGCGCCCAGACCTTATTAGCGACTGCCTCGAGGAGCGCTGCCCCGTTGGCAACGTCACCTGGTTCGACACCTGGGCCTACGCGAACGTCCTCAACGACCGAGAAGGCTTCGAGCATTGCGCCGAGCCACGCGAGTGCACGGGTACGCCTGGCGGCGGGCTCCAATGCAAGCGCATCGAACAGGTCGTTCCGAGCTTGTACGACTGTCGCGGCTACAGGTTGCCCACTCGCGCCGAGTATGAGTACGCCGCACGAGGAGGCACGCTCAGCGAGTTCTACTCCGGAGCGATGACCGGGACGGGCAACGGGCCCGAGCTACACCTTCGCGAGGTCGCCTGGTTCACCGAGAACAGCGGCCATCAGACCCACCCGGTCGGGCAGAAGATTCCCAACCGATGGGGCCTCTACGACGTCCTCGGAAATTCCGGAGAGTGGGTGACGGAGGAAGGAATAGGACTCAGCACTCCAGAAGGACCGCTGACCAACTTCCGAGGAGTGCTGCATCCAACGGACGATTCAGCGCTGACGCGTGGTGGCTTCGCCAATGCCCCGGCTTGGGGCGTGCGTGCCGGGGCGCGCTCGTTCGCAAGCGTTCGAAACGCATCGAGCCCTGGACGGGGATTCCGCCTCGTGCGCTCGCTGCCTTTGCCGGACGCAGGTGCCGGCGACGCTGGCACCGACTGAGCCTTCGGGAAACCGTGGCATAACTCGGACTCCAAAGTTCGCTCGCCAGCGTTGCGTGAATGCCGACCATGCCGCTTCGCCGCAAAGCCGACAACGATGGGTCCCCCGCAAGGAGGTCGAGCTTCTTCATCTCGAAGGCGTTGAGCTCGGGAAGAAACGTCGAGTTGAACGCGGATTGCCCTGGGCCTCCTGGACCATTTGGCCCCTGCTCGAGCGAAGAACCGCGGTGAGCGTACCACCACAGGATTGGCCTCGCGGTTTACGAAGAAAGCACGTTCGATATTGTGTCGAGAGCCTGCGCCTTCCCGGAGGCGGTGCGAACAAACGCGACGAGCTCACGGAGTCGATCGCGGAGGTCGAAAACTCCGAGCGCTGCATCGGTGTCAAGGTTGGCCAGCTCGGACGCAGCCCATTCGGCAAACTTGACCTTCACCGGATAGTCCACAAAGGCGTCTTCACCGAACACAACGTTCATAGTCTTCCATACTGGTTTCCAACGAAGGTCGTCGTTCGAGGGGCTAAATCGTCGACGTCGCATAGGTGCCAACCGTCGACAGCGTCATTTTGGAGGTGTAACGATTGCTGACCGCTCGGCAATATCGTTCGACTGCCATCGCACCGGAGACGCTCATGCCCTGATAAGCGTTGCTACCAGTCAAGGGCACGTGACATGTGATCTTCCGCCAGCTGCCCAGCCGAGCACGCCACTGCCGCCAGTAGAGGTGCGCTGTGCAGACGGACATGAACCCGCCTGCCTCGAAATGGAGGCGCGCGTCAATGACAAGGCAAAGGAATGCAACACCCGACTGTCGCAAGCGCCGATTGCTACGCCCGAGGACCAGATGAAGAAGGCAATGCTCGAACGACAATGCGGCAATATCGTCGCGAACTGGAGGGCCAATCGCACGCTAATCGATAACATTCGCCAGACATGCAACAAGCACGGTAGCACCTCTGAAGAATGCAAAGGCGCCCGAGACGCCTTTCTCATCAACAACCGGCCGCCGGGTACTCCGCGGACGTAGGGGGCCATCCACCCTTTGCTCAGGCGTCCTCGACGCTGCGGCACCTCGGCCACACGCGCGTCAATCGGTCTGACTGGCTTCGGTCGGCGCGGGGAAGAGATCCCCCGAGGTAGCCTTGAAGCTGGTCGCGGACTCCCAGCTAGCCTCTTGGGTCACAACGTGAATCTGGTGTCCACGAAAGTACTCGACGATCTCCTTCGCATGTTCCCGATTTGCTTTCGGGTCGACCAAGGTCAGAAGCTCCAGCCCCGCTGCCGAGAGGGCGGACGCGGCCCAGTTGAACCGCTGGTCGAGCGTAGAACGTATGGTCAGCGCGAGGTCACGGAACCGGAAGTGGTGCAGGTTCCCTGGCTTGAGGTCCGGTGAGAACGCGACATCCGACGACAAGAGCCCGCAATCTTTGAGAAGGAGCATCCGTTCGATGTTCGGGAGTGCCGAATGCCTGGAGGTTCCGATCTCGTGGAAGACGATCTGTTCCGCAAAGACGAACGCGGCAAGATCCGCGAAATGGCGTGCTTCGTCGGGGCTGAGATTCTTCAGTATGTCGAGGGTCCGGAGCGAGAATCTGCCAGGGCGCCGAACCTCGCCCGCCAAGACCTTCGCCCACAGGTTCTGCATATCCTCGTTGGACACGTCCTTCGCATGGTCGAAGAATCGCGCAGTCCAGTCGTCGTCGACGTCCTGGCTCGGGGCGTCGCCATTGCCCGCCTCATCTATCGCGCACGCGACTATCGCGCGCATATTTCCCTGGCGCCTTTGTTCCTGGTGGTCAAGGCGAAGCTGGACCTGCGTCTCCTCAAACACCGAGTACTCGGCTTCGATCGTGCCATCGTCGATGACGGCGAGCCGCTCGTTGAACTCCTTAAACTCTCTCTCGTCCGGAATTGACCGCAAAGCGGACCCGCAAGGGCCCGCAGAGCCGCTTACGCCAGTGCGTCCCGCAGGGTAGCGAGCACCTCGTGAAGCCGCCGTTCGACGTGCCACGCCTTGATCCGAAGGGTGCGCACGCCGTGCATCGCGAGGTACCTGTCCCGAAGGGCATCGTGGGCCTCGCGCCCGCGATGAGCCCCGCCATCGACTTCAATCGCGAGCTTTGCTTCTGGAACATAGAAGTCGACGATGGTGTTCGCGAGCACCACTTGGCGCCGCACCTTGACGCCAAGTTGCCGCTTGCGCACGGCTTCCCAAAGGAGGCGCTCCGAGGGCGTGGGATGCCGCCGCGAGTGCTGTGCGCAAGGAGTGTGGAAAGTGCGTTCATGACGAAGAGTTGGAAAACCAAAGCGCATGTGGACCTCCGAGCCGGTGAGTGGGCCGGCTTCGAGCCCACCGGCGCAGGCTCCGTGACAGCGGCGCGTGCCGTATCCCACCGGTCACGGTGCCGCTGGCGCGGAGCGTGCGCCACAGCTCGACGCCGCCCACTCACCGGCTCGGAGGCCACGGGGTTCGTGTGGCTCACGAGGTCATGCGAGACGTCCGCGTTTGGCGCTGGTGTCGCGACGTGCCTTCGGTCAAATTGGTCCGCGGGGCCGAACCAGGGGATCGCACGATGGGCTCGTGCGCAACGTGGACATGATCAAACGAAGGCCACTTGTGCAACGTGCAGAGACGCTCGTGACGTTCGCGTTCCTTGCCGCCGGGCTCGCAACGGGCGACGCGCGAGCAGAGGAATCCGCCATTCTCCCAAGCGTCCCGCAAGACCCGCGGGCTCTCGACCTCCCCCTGTCCGCTCGCAGGGTTTGCGCAAGTTCCGTATTGCGGCGTATCCCGGGAACGCAAACCCGAGAACGGACTTTGGGGGAGGTGGACACGGGGGAGAAAGCAAAATCGCCCGGCCACAAGCCGACCAAGGGAAACCCTGCCGGCCCTGTCGGCCTTGCGCTTTCTCCCCCGTGGCCGGTGGGGGCCCTCCCCTCTCCTCACGGTCCGAAATCCATCCACCCGCGCCGCGATGGTGGACGCAACGGGCGAAGCCGCCTGCGAGAGCGCCTACCCATGAAACGCGACCTCCGATTCCCCATCTATCCGCGCGCAGCCGCAACAAAACGTGTACGCGGCGCGCTCGCCGCTCTCGTATTCTTCCTCGTGGCACTCCTCCTCCCGCCTCGCGCACAGGCGGCCATTCTGAGCATCGCCCCGCGCGACAGCTCGTACGACGACCGGTTCCAGGATCGCGCGGAGTGGAAGCAGTGGACCGAGGAGGAGAATCGGCACTACCAGGAGCAGCATGTTTTGATGTGGTTCCAGGGCGAGGCGTACCGAAAACCCTATGCCGACGCGATGGCGCGCTGGGGGTAGCGATTTTGAGCTCGAGGAGCGCCTCCCCGAAGCGATCGGGTGCTTTCGGCGTGGGCCACCTCCAGCACCGCGTTAGGACCTAACGAAAACCAGGTCGCTCGAATGGGCGGACGCGCCCCGGGACCTCCCAAGCGTCCCGCAAGCCCCGCGGGCTCTCGACCTCCCCCTGTCCGCTCGCAGGGTTTGCGCTAGTTCCGTATCGCGCCGTATCCCGCGAAAGCAAACCCGAGAACGGACTTTGGGGGAGGTGGACACGGGGGAGAAAGCAAAATCGTTTGGCCACACGCCGACCAAGGGAAAGCCTGCCAGCTCTGTCGGCCCTGCGCTTTCTCCCTCGTGGCCGGTGGGGGCACCCCTCCCCATCTCCATCTCTTCTCTCTCCTCTCGTCTCCTCTCTCCTCCCCACTCGCCTCCCAGTCGTGAGGGTGTCCGCGGACAGGGGCTCGGCCGTCCTGGACACCCCATACCGAGACCAAACAGGCGCAATAGCGGCAAAAAGGGATTGGCACTGCCCTCGCAATGGAGGTCCTCGTATCCCGGCGGTGACCGGGACCACGTGCCCCGCCTCATTGGGGAGAAGGAAAGTGCCTCATGGAACAGCAGCAGCGCAAAATGAAGGTCGTTTACACCATCGTCGATCGCGGCCAAAAGTCGTATTGGGTGAGGGTGGGCGTCGGGTTCGAGAACCAAGACGGCTCACTCAATCTGAAGCTCGACGCCGTGCCCACCAATGGCACGCTCCAAGTCCGCGAGTGGGAGCCTCGCGAAGAGCGCGGCGAGCTCGGGGGCAATGGGAAGGACCGTGAGCCCCGTGCGAACCACGACGGCCTGCCGAGGTTCGCTTGATTTCGCCGACGCCACGATCGTCCGCGTCCAACCCATCGGCACGCGCCCCCTCGGGCTCGGCCTCCACGACGGTCCGTGGAAAGCTCGCGGCCCTCGCCGGGCGCATCGCCGCGTCGCCGTGGGGGAAGCCCGCGGCCAAGATCGGGCTCGCGCTACTCGCGTTGGTCGTGCTCTCCGCCATCGGGGGCTCGGCTTTGGCGGGTGCAAAAGCGCCAGTCGAGCGAGGCGAAACGGGAGCTTTCGGTCCCACGGGGCCTCCGCTGCTCTTGGACGCCGGCGCAAAAAGCCCGCCGATCATTGCGCTCGCCGAGACCGTGATCGAAGTGCCAAGATTCGACGCCAGCACCGAGTCGGCGCCCACGCCGGGCTCCTCCGCAGGGGCCCACGGAAAGGCCTCTCCCGAGAGCCCCGTGACGCTCAACACGGCCACGTTCGAGGACCTGCGAAGGCTCCCCGGAGTGGGCCCGAAGAAGGCCGAGGCCATCTTGGCCTTGCGCACGAAGCTCGGAAAATTCCGCCGCGCGGAGGACCTGATGCGCGTAAAGGGCATTGGCCGAGGAACGTTCAAAAAGCTAAAACCTTTGATTCGTGTCGACGAGCCCGCGCAGGCCGCGGTCCCCTGAATCG
>JAYUKI010001480.1:0-1908 GCA_043764595.1 Myxococcales bacterium
ACCTGATCGGAGCGGATCTCAAGCAGTATTCGAGCGCCCATCCCATGTCGCTCTACGAGCTGCGGCAGGTCGTGCTCGAGTCGTGTGCGGGGCTCGCCGCGCTCCACGGCGCCGGCCTCGTCCATCGCGACGTGAAGCCCGCGAACCTTTGGCTTCGCCTTCCGCTCGCGGGCGGCGAGCGCTTCGACCCCGAAAAGCACAGAAATCCGGCGCTCGCTCACCCGCTCGCTTCGGTCGTCATCGACTTCGGTATGGTTCGCGCGATCCGCGTGCCGTCCGATGCCGCGGGACGGTTCGTCGCTGGGACGGCGGGGTACATCGCCCCGGAGCAGGTGCTCGATCCGGTCGAGCTCGATCCGCGCGCAGACGTGTACTCGCTGGCCGGCACGATCTACAACGTGACGACGGGACGCGCCTTTTTCGACGAAATCGACAATCCGCGCGACCGCATCATCGCCCACATGCGACAAGACCCTCTCGAAGACGGTCAAAGGCTCGTTGGGTTCCCGGCCGGGGTCGCTCGCATCTTGCGTGCGGCCACCATGAAGGATCCCAAAGACCGCCCTTGGCCGCTCGAATTCGGGCGCGAGTTTGCCATGTCTCTCTAAGGCAAGAATGCTCGCGCGCCTCTTTCCCCAAAGCCCTCAATTTCGCCGGAGAAGCCGTTGCCCACCACGTTTACCGAAGGCGACATGTTCGCCGACCCTTCCATCACGGCGTACACCTTCGGCTGCACCACCCAAGGGAAGCTCGACGCTGGCATCGCCGTCGCCTTCAAGAAACGCTTCGCCGGGCTCGAAGACGAATACGCAAAGCTCTGCTCCGATGGGCGGTTCCACCTCGGAGACACCTTCGTCTTCCAAGAGGGTGCACACACGGTCTACGGCCTAGCCCTCCAGACCCACTGGAAAGCCCGCGCAAAGCTCGCCGCGCTCGAGCGCTCGATGGCCCGCGCGATCGAGCTAGCCACGAACGGTCGTGTGGCGAAAATCGGCATTCCCCGCATCGGCACGGGACTCGGGGGCCTCGAGTGGCTTCGCGTGAAGAACATCCTCACCAAGCTCGGCTCCGAGACAGCCATCGAGCTCGTGGTCTTCGAGAAATTCGTTCGCGGTCGGGTCACCTCGGACACTCTCGAGATGGACTGACGTCGATCGGCTTGATTGGGGTGCTTGCGCGAAGGTTGCGAGCGCCACGTGGCCTCATCGTCGAGGCCGTGATCGCCCTCCCGACCCGACCCAAGGGCAATGAGCCGAGACGAGTTGCTTCTTGGCATTCGTGCCAACGAAAGCAGCACTCGCCGACCGCACGCGCACGCCGTGTTCACGGTTCCGAAAAGTGCCGACGGAGCCCGAAGGCCTAGGCCCAGGGCTCTACGGTTTAGCTCCTAGAGAAGAGAGGAACTTAGACTGCGAAGTAGGTCGTCGAACGAAGATGACCGATCTTGCGGATCTCTTCGGTCGACAGGCCATCACGCGTCGCCTGAATGAACTTGGCACGCGGAAGGCCGAGCGCAGAGCGAAGCTCCTCGGCACGGGCACCTTGCGGGCGCGTGTGGAGGTACGACACGAGGGCTTGGAGCACCTCTCCGCGCGAAGCCCTGGCGAGCTGCGCGGCCGTGGCCTTGGGAGCGGAGGCTTTAGCACCCTTCGGGGCCGCAGCTTTCGCCGTGGTCTTGGAGGCGGCAGCTTTCGGCGCTTTCACGGCCGGCGCTTTCACGGCCGGCGCTTTCACGGCGAGCGGCTTTGCCGACGCCGCAGGAGCCTTGACGGCGCGCGCTTGGGCGGGGGCTGCCACACGCTTCGAGAAACCACCGAGCTCGTCCAAGCTGCCTTGCAGCACGGCACTCACGAGCTTTTGGGCCATGTCGTTGGCGAGGGCTTTGAGAGACGTTTCCAGATTCGAGCT
>JAYUKI010001481.1:0-6350 GCA_043764595.1 Myxococcales bacterium
CGTCAGGGAGAGGGCTCCCGCCGCCGAAGCGAGGTAGTCGGGAAAGCTCTTGGTCTTTTCCGCGCTCTCCCGCCCTTTGGCCGTCAGCTCGAGGAGACTTGCGCGCCCATTCCGAGGATCGGGCGTCTTGAGAAGGTGGCCCTTTTCGACCAGCGCACGGACCGAGTCGCTCACCGTGGGAAGCGTTACGCCGAGACGCTTTGCGAGCTCCGTTCCCGTTCGGGGCCCCTCGAGGGATAGGGCAGAAAGGATCTGTCCCTGGGTGGGCGAAAGACCTTCACCAGCAGCTTGCTGCCAGCCCTGATGCTTCATGGCCAAGCCGAGCTTGTGGAGACCCGTTGCGATGCGCACGTCGACCGGCTCCGAGCTTTGCTCGAAGTAGGTGGGAAGCTTGCGAGCCATATCGGAACCATATGTTAGGAGTCCTAACATGTCAAGGTCCGGCCTCGATTTCGGCTGCGGTCGTTCCAGAGGACAAGGGCAAAAAACCAAGTAGGCATCGCCCAGAGCGCTCAAGCCACGGGAGAAAGCGTCGCCCCGAGGTCCGCCGTCAGCGCTTCGCGGGCGTCGAAGACGAAGCACGTGCCTTCGTAGTGCGGCGCTTTCGCCCCCGTGGGAGTCGTGTCTTCGAAGTACCTCAGAATGCCTCCTTCGAGCTGGAGCACGTTCTCCATCCCGATGGACTGCATGTAGAGCGCAGCCTTTTCGCAGCGAATGCCACCCGTGCAGAAAGTGACAATCGTCTTTCCCTCGAACCTTGCGCGCTGTTTGGCGATCGCTTCGGGAAACTCCGTAAACTTCCTCAAGCCGAAGTGCTCGGCCCCCTCGAACGTTCCAAACCCCACCTCGAAGGCATTGCGCGTATCGAGCAGTGCGACGGGACGGCCTTCGTCGTCGTGGCCTTGGTCGAGCCATCGCGCCAATGCCGTAGGAAGGACGGCGGGCGCGCGACCCGCCTCCGGAACGATTGAAGGATGGTTCATTCGGATGATTTCGCGCTTCACCTTCACGAGAAGGCGACGAAACGGCATCGTCTCGGAGACGCTCCATTTGCCGGTCAGCGCCGCAAAAGGGCCTTCGTCTCGCAAAGACCGTACGAAGACACGAAGGGCCTCGTCCGGGCCTGCCAAAAAGAGATTGATGCCTTCCGGCGCGAGCAACACCGTGCCTCGGAGCTGGGCCGCTCGGGCGCGGGCATGGAGGCGAGCCCGGAGGCCGTCGAGGTCCTCGAGGGAGACGAACAGGTACGCGGCGACGTTCGAGACCATGGCAGACCACCAAGATTAGAGCGCCGGTCAAGTTGAAGGACCGAGGATTTCGCTGGGTTAGCAAGCATCGCTGGGAGCGACGACGACGGATACTCTTGTATCCGAGGAGGAGCGACGACGCGAGGCGCCGCTAAATCTGCGAAAGCCGACGGGATTCAATCTGTTCGGTGCTCTAGCCCATCTCCACTGCGCTTCGCACGAGCGACGCGGACGCCGAAGGGTTGCGGCAGCTCTTGCGTGTCGTGGTGCCTTCGCGCTCGCAAAGGTTCGGGGTAGGGTCGGCGCGACGCATGAGCGAAGATCCGATCCCTCCGAGGCGAAAAGTGCCCGCCGCGCTGATCGCGGTGCTTTTGCTCGTGCTCGCGATCGTCGGCGTCGTGATTGCGACGCACAAGCCGTTTCCGTCGGATCGCACCCCGGAAGGCGCCTACCTTCGCATCGCGCATGGGCTCACCGACGACAAGCCCGAGACCGCCTTTGCCTATCTCGAAACCGAGGCGCAGTGGGCTTCGTACACGGTGAGGGACAACCGAAAGCGCGCGCTCGATCTCGTGCGCCGCTCGTATCCCGAGGAAGAGAGGGTCCCACTCGAGAAGGCCTACGCTCCCTTCGCGAACGCCCCGGACGGCGCCGACGTCTTCGCGCTCTATGCGCGCGAGCGCGGCTGGGACAAGCGTCTGAAACGCGATCTCTCCGGCGTGGCGTCGGTCGATCGCGAGGGCGAACGTGCAAGCGTGGTCACCGTGCGCGGCACTCGCTATTCGTTCCGAAGACGCGACAACGGCATCTGGGGTCTCACCATCTTTACCGCCGATCTCGTGGCCGAAGCCGAGCGAACGACACGCGATTTGGCGGTGGTGGAAAAGGCCGCCGCGGACTACGAGCTCGCGAAAAAATAGGCCGGATCAAGGAAGACTCGAAGGGAGCCCGACCCGCTTCCACCCAGGCTCTTGGATCTCGCCGAACGGGCCACGCGTGCCGTCCCACCCCGCGCGCTGCTCGACCACGTTCGTGAACCCCGCGAGCACGAGCGCGGCACAGGCCTTTGCCGAGCGCACGCCCCCCTTGCAGCCAATGACGAGAGGGGCGTCTTTCGCGAAGGTCGCCTCCATCGTGGAGAGAAAGGCCTCGTTCGGGACCGGATCGAACGGGCCATCCTTGAGCCAGGGCACGTTCACCGCGCCCTCGGGATGGCCGTCCCCGTGCTCGCTCTCCGAGCGCACGTCCACATAGGTGTAGCCCTCACGCATCTTGGCGAGGGCCTCCGATGGGGAGATGCGTGGAACGCTCACAGATCGTCGTGGAAGAGCGGCTCGCGGTTGCGGACGTAGCGGTAAATGAGCTGGCGAGCCTCCGAGGTGATCTCGGTGAGCTGCGCGCCGAATCCCGGTTGGGAGCCGTCCGAAGTGCCAGCCTGATCGCGAGCCCAGCGCACGATTGCGCCGGCCTCGAACTCGTAGCCGCCGGGCAGAGAGACCCGCAGACGCACGGGCGTGCCGATCTTCGGAATCATGTAGGTTGCAACGAAAAGTCCGCCGTGGTCGACGATGTCGTTGCCCGAGAGGCCCTTGTAGAAGTTCGTCGGGCTGTGGGCGCCGAGATCGGCGGTGATCACCTGACCTCCACCGCCACCTGCCGGGGCTTGCGGCGCCGCCTTCGGGGCTGCGAACGGATCGGCGGACGCCTGAGGAGCTCGAGGTGCAGCAAACGGATCGGCGGCGGCTTGTGGCGCGAATGCCTGCGCGACCGGTTGGAACGCTTGAGCCTGAGGGGCGTGGCCGTGCGGAGGACCCTGCGGAGCTTGCGCCGCGGGCTGGAACCCTTGCGGAACGGGAGACATGCCCGGCGGCTGGAACGCTTGAGGCGCAGTCGGATACGCTTGAGCCGGCGGCTGGAAAGCCTGCGGTGCGGTGGGCGGATGCTGCTGGGGCGGCATGGCCATCGTCGCTTGCATGGGCGCGGCGGGAGCAGGCTGAAGCGGCTGCGTGACCGTGGGGGCCGAAGGCATCACGATCGGAGCGACGAGGGTCGCGGCGTTGCCCATGTTCGCCGTGGCGGCGAGGGCGGACACCTGCGCCTGATGCGCCTGAGCGACGGGCGCGACAGCCTGAGGGATAGGTTGGGGAGCTGGCGCCACGTGCGCCGGCGCCGCTTGGACCACCGGCTGTGGCTGAATCGGCTGGGGAGCCACTTGGATGACCGGCTGTGGCTGAATCGGTTGTGGCGCGGGCGCGGGTTGAGCCATGGGCTGCGGCGCAGGCTGGGCGGCTTGAGGGCGTGGAATGCCCGGGGCCGGAGCAATCGGCTGCGTGCCAGGGCGCGGGATTCCGGCGGCAGGAGCGACGCCTGCGACAGCTGGTGCTGGCTGGGCGGCGGCTGGGCCTTGGACCATTTTGGAGAGTTGGTGGACCAGGCCGAGCGAAGCCGCGACGGCCTCGAGGGCATTCGCCACGGCGGGGTGCGTGGCGGGCTGGCTCTGCAGTTGCGCGAGAGCACCACGAACGTGACCCAACGCGGTCTCGGCGTGTGGACTTAGCTCGGCGCCCTGCGAACGCTCGATGTGGTGCAGCGCACCCATGGCCTGCGCGATCGGCTCGGCGATGTTCGTGATGGCGTCGGGAAGGTTCGGATCGGTCTGCAGGGCGGCCAGGCCGCGGGCAAGCGATTCACGGGCAGAACGCGAAATCGTGACGGGATCGGACACGTTGCTCTCTCCTCAAGCTTTGGACCGAAGTCCCAATTCGCCGAATGCAGCTTTCGAACGCACCAGCGAGTCTACGTAAGGCCCACCACCAAAGGAATCGTCTTTCTCTAGCGCTTCGCGGAATTCCGCGGAGGCGTGGCGGAAGCCGAACCACCAGTCTGCCACATCGGATTCGGTTCGTGTCGGCCCGTCTGCGCTGACGCATGTGGACGCACGCAGGACGTGCGCGGGACGTGCGCAGGACCAGCGGCCCTCGCCTTCTCAGGTGACGAGGCTTGCCACGAGGGCGGCCACGCCAGCGCGATCCAGTGCGATTTCTTGGTCGTCCTCGTCTCCGGCGAGACGGCATGCGAGCAGCTCGAGCCCTCCCGATCCGGTAGCCACCACCGCCGTTCCTGCCGCGTCGACGGCGACCTCCCCTTGCGCGAGCCCATCGGGAGCGTGAGCCACTGCGCGTGCAGACGCCACGGTGAGCAACGCGTCTCCCAGGAAAAAGAAGGCTCCCGGAAATGGGCTTGCCGCTCGCACCCGTCGCTCGAGGCGCTCGGCGGTCCACGAAAAATCGAGCTCGAGCTCGTCTTCTTCGACGAGGCCCGCCTGCGTGGAAGCGCTCGTGTCTTGCGGCTCGCGACGCGGAGGCCGCCCCTCGGCGTACGCCATCGTCACCTCGCGAAGGAGCGCGAGCGAAGGTCGATCGAGTCGCTTCGCGAGGCGCCACGCGGTCCATGAAGGGTCGACCACGAGCTCGCGCCGACCGAGAATATCGCCTACGTCGTACTCTTCTTCGAGGACGTGGGCCGTCACGCCGGTCACGGAATCGCCGGCGTCGATCACGGCAAAGTACGGATCGCCTCCGCGATGACGAGGCAGGAGCGAAGGGTGCACGCCGAACGCCCCGAGACGCCCGGCCAAGCGCACCTCCGCGGGGATCCGGCTCGTCCAAAACCAGCTCACGACCAAGTCCGGGGAACATGCACGTATCTTCTCGGCTTGGGAGGCAAGATTCGGCTTCACCACGAGGCGGCCCTTCGGAAGCACGCGCCGAAGACGCCGCGTTCCGAGGGCCCCCTTGCGACAAATCCCGGCGTAGACGATGTCGTGGCCGTCGCCGGCGAGCAGCAACGCCGCCAACGGCAGGCCCAAGAAGGCCACCCTCAACGCCACGAGAGCCCCCTACATGGAGGCCTACGCGCAGGCCTACGCGCAACCATGGCACGCGTAGGGGTCGCGCTGACCCGGCCCGTAGTCCTCTCGCCCGATCGACACGATCGAGGAAAAAGGACGGACCATTCGCGCTGTAGGACGGACTCGAGACGCACCGATCAGACGGGAGTGGAGACCGGCAGCGGCGGCGAAGGCTCGTCGCCGAGCTGACGGAGAAGCGCTTGCCGCATGGCGTGCTCGACCAACTGCCAGAGCTGACCACGGTCGGTGGAGCGCCCCAAGAAGCCGATCGGGATGCGGAAGCCGCCCTTGTCGCGACGACCACCGCCATAGGGT
Organism: Myxococcales bacterium; assembly: GCA_043764595.1. Lineage (GTDB taxonomy): Bacteria > Myxococcota_A > Polyangia > Polyangiales > Polyangiaceae > JAAFHV01. Next base: position 5,473 of record JAYUKI010001481.1, read on the forward strand.
TTCCCGCGATCGTCGTGGCCGAACGCTTGCTCGAGCCAGACGGCCGGATCCACGCTCGCCGAGTGCGTGCGGAGGGAGCCTTCGATGAAGCGCTCGCCGACGACGCCGTACACGACGACGGTGTCGATGTCCTCGCGGCGAACGAGAAAGTCCGCGGCTTGCGCGATGGTGTCGCGATCGCCTTCGGACACGAAGCCGACCCCGGCCATCGCGAAATTTCGGCGCACGAACAGAGAAGCGAGCGCACGCGCGATGACGTCCATGGCCTCCGGAGCAATGAGCCTACGGCTCAAATCGGCGAGCAAGTCTTTGTCGCACACCTCGGTGAGGTATCCGGCTGCGCGGAAGTCCACGCCGCGTGCGAGCTGGAAATCGTCGGTGTCGGTGGCCATGCCGTGCATGAGCGCCGTCGCCACGCGCCTGTCTTCTTCGCTCGCCGGATCGAGAGGCGCGAGCTCTTGGAGGTATTCCGAGAACATGGTCGCCGTGGCGCCGACCTCGAGGCGCAGGTCGACGAAACGAGCCTTCGGCGGCGTTCCCGCGCGATGGTGATCGACGATCGCCAAAACTTCGATGTCTTGGGCTCCGCCAAGATCGGGATCGACGTCGTGGGCGTCCACGAAGGCGAGAAAGTCGACTTTCCCGGCCTCCGAGACGTTGCGCATCTTCTTCAGCTCGATGTTGAGCAGCTTCACGAGCGCGCGGTTCTCGCGGTGCGAGAGGTCGTGGGTGTATCCCACGGTGATGTGCCCGACACCGAGGCGCTGCGCGATGTGCGACAGCGCGAGGGCGGAGGCAATTCCGTCAGGATCGGGGTGACCACGCAGGGAAATAAGCAGATGCTTTCCACGCGCAGCTCCAAGAGCTTCTCCAAGTGC
>JAYUKI010001482.1:0-6342 GCA_043764595.1 Myxococcales bacterium
AGGACCCACAGATCGCGGCTCGCAGACGGATCGAGCGGACCCACGCGCACCAGACACGGATCCGCGTCGGCGTCGATGCAAGCAAGGAACTGCACGCCCACGCCGGCCGCGATGAGCTCGTGCATCGCCGCTGCCCCCACGTCGACGCGCATGGCGATGGTCGCGCCGGGAGCGTGCGTCGCGAGCCAACCGTCGAGCCAGTCCATGCCGAGACGCTCGTCCCAATGGATCCAGGGATAGGCGCCGAGAGGAGCGTCTTCGCCGAGCCGATCGACGAGCGCGCGGGCGGCATAGGCGTCGAACTGCAGCCGGCCCACGCGCCGCCCCACGAGCTGCTCCGGGGGTTTGTTCGAAAGGCGCAAGACGACGTCGGCCTCCCGACGAGCGAGAGAAACTTCGTTGTCGCTCGTGGTAACCGTCAACGCCACACCGGGGTAACGCGCGATGAACGACGTGAACGAGGCTCGGAAGATGCGAAAAACAAGCTCCATCGACGAGACCCGGAGGGCGCCCGTGAGCCGCTCGTCGCGTCCGAGCACGCGCCCCTCGAGAGAGAGCGTGTCGGTCTCCATGCGCTCGGCGACAGCCACGAGGTCCTCCCCCGCGGGCGTGAGCGTGAACCCATCGGGCGTCGCATCGAAGAGGCGTACGCCGAGGCGTTCCTCGAGCGTGCGGAGCCGCCTGCCGACCGTGGTGTGGCTCACGCCAAGGGCTCCGGCAGCCCCACTCAAGGTGCGCGTACGGGCTACGGCCAAAGCGTAACGGAGATCGTCCCAGTGCACGTGTGCATCGTTGCACAAAGGGTGCGCGAATTCGTGGATTTCCCGCGCAGCGCCCAGACGCCATCTTCCAATGCATGACGAACGAAGTCGGAACGATGCGTGCGGCCGTAGTCACCGGATATGGACCGCCGAGCGTGGTGGCGGTCCAGGAGCTGAGGCGCCCGAAGCCCGGCCCGCACGACCTTCTGATGCGCGTGAAGGCGACCAGCGTATCGTCGGGGGACGCGCGCGTTCGTGCGCGTCGTGTGCCCGCGGGGATGGGCTTTTTGATGCGCCTCGCGATGGGGTGGAACGGTCCACGCCAGCCGGTTCTCGGAACGGAGTGCTCCGGAGTGGTGGAGGCCGTAGGCGCCAACGTCACCCGTTTCGGCGTGGGCGATGCGGTGGTGGCCTTTCCCGGCATCGCCATGGGCGCCCACGCGGCGTTTCTTTGCATTCGCGAGGACGGACCGGTCGCAAAAAAGCCCGAGGCGCTTTCCTGGAACGAAGCCGCATCGTTGCTCTTCGGAGGGATGACGGCGCTCCATTACCTGCGCCAAAAGGCCAAGGTACGGCCCGGCGAGCGCGTGCTCGTCCTCGGGGCCTCGGGCGCGGTGGGAGCGGCCGCAGTGCAACTCGCGAAGCACGCAGGCGCCGAAGTCACAGCCGTATGCAGCGCGTCGAACGCGGCGCTCGCAAAGGACCTCGGCGCGATGCACGTGATCGACTACCACGCCGAAGACTTCACGAAGACCGGTGGCACCTGGGATGTCATCATGGATTGTGTCGGATCCACCGACTACGCGCGATGCCGTCGCGTGCTCGCGCGGGGCGGACGTTTGCTGCGCGTGGAGTGCGGCCTCGCAGGCCAGTTTGCCGCGCCATTCCAGGGAAGGCTCTCGGGACATCGGGTGATCGCGGGCGTGTCCGCAGAGCGCCCCGAAGACGTGGCCGTGCTCGTCGATCTCGTACGCGAAGGCGCCTATCGCGCCGTGATCGACGATGCCATGCCGCTCGCGCGGATTGCCGAAGCGCACGCACGCGTCGACAGCGGGCACAAGCGAGGGAGCGTCGTGGTCACCATGGAGGACGCGGCATGACTCGACACGTCGCTCCCGCAGCCGCCGTGCTCATCGCGCTCCTGTTCATCGTGGGTCCCTCTTTGGCGCGGCTCGCGTTTCTGGTGGATCCGCCCGTTTCCGCGAACCCGACCGACATGGCCTTTGCGCTCCATCGTCCCACGGGCTTTCTGCACATCGTGCCCGGGCTCGTGATGGTCGCGCTGATGCCGATTCAGGCAAGTCGGAGGCTGCGCCTGCGGTGGCCGGCGATCCATCGATGGAGTGGCCGTCTGTTCGTCCTGGTCGGACTCTCCCTTTGCGCCAGCGCCGTGGCGATGAACATCCGATTTCCCGTGGTCGGAGGACTCTTGAAGGTAACGGTCATCTACGCGATGTGCGTCGCCCAGCTTGCGACTCTTGCCTTGGGTGTACGCGCCATTCGACGGCGGGACGTCTCGGGGCATCGCAAATGGATGGTGCGGGCGATGGGGGTTGCACTTTCGGGCGGGAGCGCCGGGGTTTTTGTCGTGCCTTTTTACCTTATGGGTGAGGTCACGGACCTCGTGGTGGGTGTCGGGCGCTGGCTTGGCTTTCTTGGCACGGTCGCGGTGGTCGAGTGGTGGCTACGATCCTACGGGCCTTTCCAGCCACCTTGGAAAGCGCAAGCCGTCGGGCACGTCTCCGAGCCCGGAGGACAGGTCCCGTCCGAGCGGCACGCATTCGCGCCGGATACAAGGCCGCCGTTTTTGCAGTCGCAAAAGTAGTCACAGGCTTCGCGGCTCACGAAGTCACAGGTCTTTCCGGCCCCCGTCGGACGCGGCAAGGGCAGTGTTCCGGCTCCAAGGCGGGCATCAACGACAATTAACCGCTACACACTACACGTTTGGCGCGATCCGGCTCTTCCACAACCAATCAAGAAGGTCTGCAGCAGTTCCACCAATCGGAGTCGAAGTATCCGGACCAGCAGCATCCATCAAGGAGCACTTTCCGGAGACCAAATCGACCACGACGAATGACGCACCGTCTTGGTGGCAAGTGAGTGCCACGTATCGTTCGTCAAGAAGTGACCCGGGCATCTTTGCCCGAGCGAGATCCCACTCCTCAATCGGCGCTAGCCCCTCATAGCAGCGCCCGGTCTCCAGATTGGCCCACAAGTGGATGCCGTTCGTGTGTTCAACGAGGGCTCGAAGGTCTGGAGGCAATCGGTACGACGGTCGGTTCTGGCACCAGGTCGCGATCGTCTGGGGTGACGCCGGTGGGCTGAGTACGTGCCCGTACCGAATGAGCTTCTGCTCTGTCCTCGCAGGCGGTGCAGCCATCAAGTCTTTCAGGCTCATGCCGCCGGGTCTCGACGCCTCAGCAAGCTTTTGGGTGGACGCCTGTAGGACATTCCGGGAAACGACTCTTCCGGGCTCACCTGAGACGAGGCGGATGAATTCGGCGATCTGCATCGTTGACACCGAAGCCACGACTTTTTTGAGGGAACGAGGGTAGGAGGGCGTCCGCTCGAGGCGACACAAGGACGGGCGTCCGGCGATCGGATGATCTCGGGCGTCCCCAAGGGTAGCAGCCCATCCGTTGACCGCAAGCGGCGTCACGACTCCGGGCCGAGCCGTGCAACCCAGGCGCCGGGCCCCCTCGCTCCCGATTTCGAGTAGCTTTGCGATCCCGGGGCTAGCCGAAATGGCACCAACGACGCTGGCTGGCTCGTTGGCACTCGCCCTGCCCATACGCCCCTGCGCTTGGCATTCCGCTCAAGCTGGTACGTCATCGTCCCAGCGTAGCGTAGCGTACGTCCGGGAGACGCACTTGGGTTTCCGGCTTCGTTTCTTGGAACTGCATCTCCAACGTCATCTGCTGCGCCGTTTGATTTCCATCGGAGCTCGTTCGGTTCGTCTCCAAGCCACGGCCGGAACCGCGCAAGACGCGCCATTTTCGGTGCGAATCGGCCCTCCAGATCCGGCGCCCGACATGAACAACGACGCCCGACAGAATCGATCGAGCAACCGTTGACTGGCGCGACATACCGTGTGAAACCGAAAGGGGTCCCGGTGGCGCTTCGACCAGCGCATGCGCGGCACTGAGCGGGAGATGCCATGGAGGCTTGGAATGAAACTGCCGTGTTCAAGTGAGCTTGTGGTCGTAGCGGCAAGCGTGGACGGGAGGAGGTGTACACTCTCCTTCGAGGAAGGGGAGGCGCTCGCGGACTTCAATGTTCGCCTAGAGGATGCGAGGGGGATACCTCTCATGGTCGAGGAGAACGGCCTTACGCGATGGCTGATGGCACGAGGGGCACTATGGGCGCTTTCGCCAGTTCACGATCTTGTCGCCGCTTCTGTATCGGGGCGCGTGCCGAAACTGCCCTGCCGACTGAGCCCCTCTGGTCGTTTGTCCGAACCAACAGGTGCACCTTAAACCGTTTCGTAACTCTCGCTCTTGCAGCCTCGCCGCCCTCGCCTGTGGTCCACGACGACCCCCGACACCACCTCCGACGCGGGCACCGCAACGCTCCCATTCGTGTGTGGCCATCCGCGGATGTGCAGGATTGCACTTCGTGATTTGCGCGGCACGACATTCTCTTGATTGACTCACAAGGCGCGCATAATTTGAGGGTCGTAGGGATTTGGTCGAGGATCCTGGCTGTCAACGAGGAACCGGTACCGTTTCAGGAGTTGCCATGAGCAAGGACACAAGAGACCAATGGCTACTGCCCATCCTGGCGATGATCCGAAGACTTCCGGGAAATTTCCTCGGCGACGAGCGGGTCGATTCGCTAGACACGTTTATGGCTGGTTACGAACAGGGTCGAATGGACGCTGGCGCGACGGGCATGACCGAGCAGGATACTGCTTTGCTGGACGGCTTCAACGTGTGGTTGGCGAAACGAGCGAACTACGACCTGAGCGCCGGCAGCATGCGTTGGCGGCTTTTGATTAAGAAACTTGATGGCAGCGAGAGGAACGTCCATACCTTCTTTCGCCTCTTCGAGGAGTTTCTCGCGGGCACTGGAAAGTCTCTCGACGATGCTCAGCCCTGGGTTCCTTCCGGCTGGTAGGTGCAGCCTTGGTTAGTTAGTTAGTGCGTGCGTGGGAGTTTTCGTATTGCCCTGCGACCCCTTGTCGTGGGACCAGGCATTGGCCGGGCGCCAAGCCGCGGTCCCTAGGCGTGGCGCCTTTCCTGGCGATGGAGGGTGTGGGGCGTGGGCTTTTGCGTCTGGGGACGATGCAGTGGACGGATTCGACGAAGGGAGAAAGTGTGACGACTCATCGACGCGGGATCACCTGCCAGATCACGGCATTCGAGGTTCTCGATCCCCCTTCCGACCCGAACGTGCCGGCTCGGAAGTGGATGGCTGCAGCCACCGCCCATGTCTACGATCCCAGTGTCGTCGTTCCGCCGCTGACGCCCGCGCAAACGGTGTTGGCCGGTGAGACGATGCGCGTGATCAGTAGCCGCTCGTACGCCGACACCGAAACCGAGGCGATGGCTGTCGCGCTCAAGGGGCTGCTGTTCGAGCTGACAGCGAAGGGTTTCTCCGCGAACCACGACGTGAAGCTCTGGTGAACCATCTGCCTGGGACAAACCGTCGCGTGTCCTCCGGCGGGCCGCAGTTCGGGGGTTGGAGCGGCCGAGGCCGAGACTGAGCATCTGCGACCTCTGCGGAGGACCGACGCGGTCCTCAACGAAAGGGTCTTGACGAGGCGCGGTTTGGTTTTATAGCTACCTGCGGATAGGGAAGGACAGGGAGGAAAACATGAGTACACGCGAGTTCGACGTGGTTTCCGGTCAGGCGAGCTTCAAAAAGCTGAAGGACGCGCTCCTCGCCATTCCCACCGAGAAGCTCGTGAACGTGAATGCCAACGTGGACGACGCGGCCACGGCTGCGCTAAACCTTGTGGACTACATGCGGAAGGAAGACCGCATGGCCCTCTTGGGCAAGCTCCCCGTCGATATCATTGAAAAGAATCTCGACGTGAAGCTCGAGGATATGGCGCACGCGGCGCAGTTCATCGCACTCGAGGCCACCAAAGAGGAAGTCGCCACGAGCAACGTGAAGGTCGCAGTGGCCATCATCGACGAAGCGACCGAAGTTCGAAAGCGGATGCTCAAGGCGATCAAGTACTCCCTCGACGACAAAGAGACCGTCATGCGGGAGGTCGCCGATATCGAGCTTGGCTCCGGCTACAAAGACTTGGCAAACGACCTCGTGCGCACGATTGCCCTTTATGGCACGCACAAGAAGGCCATCGCGCAAGACAAGAAGAACTACCGAGCGAGCGATGTCGAGGACGCGCAAAAGCTCGTCGTTGCCATCCGGAGCGAGTTTCGCGCCTCCGGTTCGAAGGACTCCCCCTTCGCGGACCTCAAGCGGCGCGTCTTCACCGAGGTCAGCCGACTCTACAAGGAGCTCCGGGCCGCAGGCCGGTTCGTCTACCGGAACCGCGAGGACATCCTCGACGAGCTCCAGCCCCTCCGTGTCGCCATGGGCATCATCGGCGCGCGTGGCACGGGCGGTGGCG
>JAYUKI010001483.1:0-1899 GCA_043764595.1 Myxococcales bacterium
CGACGCCGCGCGCGTCGAGCGCCCAACGCGCCTTCTCCGACCAGGGGGAATAGGGAATGTGGAGAAGCTCGAGCGACGGCGTGGACATCGATTCGGACGCTAGCACTGCAATGAGACCTACCCGAGGTCCGACAAGCTTGACCCGTGGATCCAGAACCAGCCAGCGCGCCTCACCGGCGCTCCCCCAATCAAGAAGCCTCTCGCACTCGGACGCCGCCGCGCGCGACGCCCGGGGTTGCCTGACGAGCGCTTGCGGTCGCCGCCTGGTCGGGCTCTCATCCGCGGATGCGCCCACCTCACGTCGTCCTCGCGCTCACGCTCTTCGCGCTCATGGGGCTCGCCGCGCCCGCGCTCGCGGACATCCCACCGCGGAGCGCCCCGTGCAAGTGCTCGACGCCCGGCGTTCCGTCGAGCGGCGCGATGCCGGTCGCGTTGCTCCTCGCGGGGGCCCTCTTGCTCGCGACGCGAAAGCGCGATCGTTGATTCGCTCGTTCGAGGCTCAACGACGCGGCGTGGTGGGCGCGCAGGTCGAGACTCCGGCCCCGACGATGCGGAAGCCGCCAACCGTGGGCATGGCCACCGAGAGTGGCGTCCGGTCGGCGTGCACAAGCGCAAAGGTGCCGAAGGCGTGTTCACGGAAACGAGCGATTCGTGGGCGTTTCGGCCGCGGCCGGGGTACGCTTCAGCGTCATAGTCCGCATGAGCGAATTCGACAATCCGGGGACGAGTTTGCCGACTCTCGAGGTCAGGATTGTACCATACGACGAACGCTGGCCACGGCTCTTCGCACGGGAGAGCGAGCTCATTCGCGGGGCGGTCGGTGAGCTCCTCCAAGCCATCCACCATTGCGGCAGCACATCCGTTCCTGGTCTCTCGGCGAAGCCCATCATCGATATCGTCGCGACGCATCGAATGCCTCCCTCCGAAGCTCACCGCGAGCGTCTAGCCGCCATCGGGTACGTGCACGCTCGGAATGTCGACGACACTGACATCGTGTTTCTCGGAAAGGGGAATCACGAACACCACGAGCGTTGCGTATGGCGAGCACAAAACGGAACTGGCCGTTACATCTTCGGGGTTTGCCAGGGACTATGCGCTCGGAAAGCGAGAGCTCGTCGACGCACTCGAGGCACGGGCGCTCGAATGGGCGCGAAATCGGAAGTAAGGGGTGGGCCTCCGTATGCCTATCGAACAGGTCTCTAAATGACGGCGGTCGACCCGAAAGCGAACCGTCGCGGCGCCCTGGCGGTGCTGACCACGCTCTTTTTCACGTGGGGCTTTCTGACCTGCCTGAACGACGTCCTCATTCCCCATCTGAAAGCAGCTTTCGCCCTCTCTTTCACCGAAGCGGCGCTCGTTCAATTTAGTTTTTTTACGGCGTACGCATTGGTGTCGGTGCCTGCTGGAGCGTTGGTCGCGAGGATCGGCTATTCGCGCGGCATCGTGCTTGGGATCAGGCGCAACCCCGACTGGAGCCCAGTGGCCAAGGAGTATGTTCCGCCGGGCATCCCGAATGCCCGTCCACGCATGAGCCCACCGGCCCGAGATCGGAGACCACGGCGAGCACGGCCCATTCGGCACCCGCGGGGTAGCGCCGTTGGGCGGCGCTGGACTCGGCACGTCGCGATACGGCCCTAGGGGTTGGCACACTCGGGGACGGCTTGCTCGCGGGCTATCCATTGTGCCGGCTCCGGGGAGCGGATCGCGAGGGCGACGAACGCGGTATCTTTCTCTCCTGCGCAAGCGGTCTTCGCGCTTCGTGGGCTCGTCGGCATTCGCACGGTCGAACGTCCGTCAGCTGCCCGGTGAGTCCCAGTGCTACCTTTGGTGAATGGAACCGGAGGACACCAGCCTGCTCGTCGTGCTGATGGACGGCTTCGAGAAGAACGAAAGGATGGG
>JAYUKI010001484.1:0-6329 GCA_043764595.1 Myxococcales bacterium
ACGCCTACGCGCTCTCCGCCTCCTCGGCGTCCAAGCGGACGCAGTGGAACGTCAGCGTCGCGCGGAGCTATTTTTCGCCAGGCGAGCCCCACCAAGTCACGATGCCCGATCTCTCCGGCGTCCCAGGATGGAGCGCCGCCTGGGGCTTTCCTGCCGGGAGCCCGATCGCCGTCGAAGGCACGACGCGCGAGCGGAGCGGGCTGAGCGACGGAACCCAGGAGCGCACGACCTACGACCGCGGATATTCGGTGACGCCATGAGGGGCCGGATCGTCGTGGCCGCCCTCATCGCGGCTACAAAGGCCACGGTGGCCTGCAGCGTTGAGACGGGGGACCACCGCGAAGGCGCGGGGGACTTTCAACGTCGCGTCCTGGTGACGCGATTCGCGCTCGGTCTCCGGCGCGTCGAGAGATTCCATCGCTCACCGTTTTCGTTCCTGACGACGCACGTGCCCATTCCGGTCCGCCTTCGGCGCGGCGCTCGGCACTACGGCCTTCTAGGCTGTCGAAGTCCTCGGCCCGTCATCGTGTTGTCGCTCCAGACGAGAGCGCTCGGACTCGAGGTGCGTGCGGGCGGGACCAGGGTTGAGCGCCGAAGCGGCTTTGGCGAGATCCGAGATCGCACCTTGGAGGTACCCCTTTCGCTCGCGGAGATTGGCGCGGCATGCCAGGGCCGGAACGAACGCCTCGATTTCTTCGGATTCGAGAACATTCAATGCAGCGATGGCAGCGTCGACGCTCGCAACTTTCGAGATCACGTATGCACGAGCCACGATGACTCCCCGCGTCGGTGCAACGTGCAGGAGACCTTCGTAGAGGTAGGCGATCGCTTTCCAATCGATCGAACCGGTACGCCGTCGATCGGCGTGGACCGCATGAATGGCCGCCTCGAGCTGAAAACGCCCGAACCCGCCATAGCTCGAGGCTTGCTTGAGCCACCTCGAAGCACGATAAATGAGCGTTTCGTCCCAAAGCGCGGGGTCCTGCTCTTCGAGCGGCACGAAGGGCTTTCCCTCCGAACGCGCCCTCGCTCGCGAGGCCGAGAACGATATCAGTGCAGCGAGTCCGAGCGCTTCGGGCTCACTCGGCAGCAATGTGGCCAAGAGATCGGCGAGGTACATCGCCTCGATGCCGCGGTCGGCGAGACGGTGCTCTTCGACGGTCTCGAAGGCGTCCTCGAAGCCCGCGCAGAATACGCCATACACCGCCTCGAGCACGGCCTCGAGGCGCTCGGGCCATTCGCGCATTTCGGGGATGGAAAACGGAATGCCGGCGTCGCGGATCTTGGTCTTCGCCCGTACGAGGCGCTGAGCCATCGTCGCCACGGGCGTGCAGAAGAGAGGGGCTATCTCTTTGACCTCGAGGCCAAGGATGGTCTGCATGACGAGCGGAGCACGTATCGATTCGTCGAGGGACGGGTGAGCGGCTGCGAACATGAGCTCGAGACGCCTGTCGGGTCCGGTACCGTTTTCACCCTCGAAATCGTCCGACTCCTTGGCGACGAGATCGACCAGACTCCCGTCGTCGCCGTAAAGGCTCTTCCCGCGCGCGTGAAAGTGGGAGCGGCGAAGGTCGAGCATGTGGTTCTTGGCGACCCGAACGAGCCAACCCTCGGGGTTTCCGGGGACACCTTCGCGGTCCCAGGATTCGGCGGCGGCGCGGTAGCCGTGCGCCAGGGCATCCTCGGCGGCGCCGATGTCACGAGAGGCGGCGGCCAGGAGCGCGAGCAGGCGACCATGGGACTTCCGGACGACGGCGTCGAGAACGGCGTGCACGTGCATGGCTCGGGGGTTTCTGTACCACCCCGAGCCACGCCGTAGGCCCTATTTGAACTAGGCGCCTTTCTGTCCCGAAGGCATCGCCGAGGCGCGGACCTCGATGGTGCCGTAGTGCGCGGCCGGGCACTTCTCGGCCCAGGCCAGGGCCGCGTCCAAGTCGGGAACCTCGATCACGAAGTACCCCCCGAGCTGCTCCTTCGTTTCCGCAAACGGACCGTCTTGAACTTTTTTGGAGCCCCCGCGAAGGGAGACCGTGGTGGCCGTGCTCGTGGGCTGAAGCCAGTCGGTGTCGACGAAGACGCCGGCGCTCCGCAGCGCTCCGATGTACTGCCCAAAAGCTTGGAGGCTTTCCTCCATGTCCTTGGGCGTAGCGTTGGCAAAATCCGATTCACGAGAATAGAGCATCAAGGTGTAGCGCATAGAATTGACCTATTTCTTTCAGAACACGACATTCACATCCGAGCGATTCTCCGAGCGAGAGCGGCCCGCACGAAAGCTCTTTCGGGTCCGGCTCGCTACGGCTTTGCGGCACGGTCCAGGTTCGCGAGGCCGCGTTCGTAGATGGGACCCAGGTAGCTGTCCATCATCACACCGAAGGCGCGCCCGACCGGGTTGAGCCCGAAACTCGTTTCCGTCGCCCAGGTCACTTTGGTTTGGTTCCCTTGGGGCGTGAGCGTGAAGGATTGAACCGGTTTGCCCATCGCGCCGAGGTCGATCTCCATCGTGACCGACTTGTTTTCCTGCATGGCGACGATGGTTTGGCGGCCTTCGGTGTCTTTCCCTTTGAACGCGAAGGAGGCCCCGACCCCGCGGCTCGGTCCCGAAGGGGTGATGAGCAAGTTTGGCTCGTCGTCCTTGTAGGGATTGAACGTCTGAAAGCCCTCCGTACTGGAGACCAACGCGAACACCCTCTCGGCGGAGGCGTCGATGATGGCGCTGCGCTCGACGCGCCGCGTGGCGGGGAGCGCCGCTGTGACCACACCAACGAGGGCAAGTGCCAAAGACGCCGCGACGATAACCTGACCCATTTGCTCTTCTCCTAGTTCTGGTGGCGCCGGGTGAACGAGCCCGGCCTTCTCGACTTCGGGAACGTGACGGGCGAGGCGGCGCTCAATCGACATCGGCGAATTCTTTTTTTCGAATAGACTCAACGCGTTGATATTGCGATGGTTTTCACCTGGATGAGCTCGCGGTGGGTCCCACCCGGAGCGCTCAAGCGCAGGGAGGCCGATCCCTCTCGGCGGCGGCTCCTTCTTGTGGCGCGTTCGCTGCGGACGAGCGCGGCTCAGGTTGGCGCGAGCGCGTGAAACGACAGCGCGACCGTAACCGGGGCCCTATTCGTCGGCGCAAGCCCCTGTGAGATCGCCGTGGGCGCCGCTGTCGAGCACGAGCTGCTCGCGATTCGTTATTGGCGCTCCGGTGATGCTCCCGACGCGTCCCCGTGTCCCGTTCGAGAGGCGGATCCGCCGCCCGACGAGCGCGCTCGGTGCGAAGCGCGGGGGGAGCTCGTCGAGTGTCATCGGGTTGGGGAGGCGATCGTTTCCTGCGAAGTGGGCTTTCGTTACCCCTTCGCGGTGGGAGATCAGGCCGACGCAGCTCCCCCGATGGCTCGAGTCGAAAGACGTCCGTGCCGAGCGCAAAGATGGAGCGTCCGAAAACCACGAGCCCTCACCTGCCCGCGCGAGATCGTTCCAGACCTCGCGTCTAGGATCGTCGTGTGTGCCATCGCGCAAACGTCGAGGTCGCGTAAACCGCGAGCCATAAGGACCGTCACCCGCCCGACGCCCGAAACGGCCCGAGATCTTTCATGAGGTCGGCCATGGCCACTCCGGATTGCTCGACCACCGAGGTGCTCGCGACGAGACCTTGCTTGACCAGATCCAAGTGGATCACGAGCTTGGGGTTCGTGAGATCCTTGGGAGCATTGCCGACCAGGCGTTTCCCCGAAGCGACGAGTGCGTCGGTCTTGGCCACAATCTCGGGAATCGAGGTCGCGAGCGCCGAGGCCAGCTCGCCCACCGTCACGAGGTCGGTCTTGGATTGACCGGTCGCGGTGACCTTCGCGCGGTCGAGCGCGACCCGAAGATTCGCGCCCGCATCCACGGGCCCACCGAGCACCTTTTTGGAGAGGGTCCGAATGCGCCCGAGGGTCTTCGTGGCTTGATAGGTGAGCGCATGAAGCTCTTGCGCGGTGCGAAAGAAGTCGTCGTACGAGTCGACCCCGATTCGCACGTACGAGAAGTCTTCCGGGGTGCCGTCGGGCTTCTTCGCACCCTCCAAAAAGTTGCAGTCCTTGTCGCGTTCGAAGCGCTCGAGGCCATGCCCCAAGCTCGTGAGGGTCACGGTCCCGGGCGGAGGCACGTCGGTCAGCTCACGCTTCAATTGGGCCGCGGCGACCTCGAGCTCGGAAGAGGCTTTTTTGAGGTCGTCCGGAATCTCGGAGACATTGTGCCCGAACCGAACCACGTCGCGCCCCGCGTGGCTAAGCAGGTGCTCGTCCACGAACTCAGCGGTGGCGCACCCGGGAAGGGCGACGGTGGCCAGGAGCAGGGCCAGTCGTGCGAGAGATCGAGCTGCGGTCATACGCTCGGTGCTACGGGCCCGGGACTCGCACCTTCCCGCGGTGGCGGGTCTCGCGCGCGTCTCGAGACGCCCCGCGGAGCCCCGGTTCCCTCCCGCGTGAGGCCAGGCTCAGAAGGCCCCCAAAGCTCACACGGTCGGGTCCGACCCGTTGGCGGAGTGTCACTCCCGCTCTCCCTCGGCGCATCGACCGGCAGGTGACGTCCCAACGCCCATTCGCTACGCTGTTGCGCATGAAGCTCGCGTTCGACCTCTCGGACGCCCAGTCCGAGGCCCTCATGGCTCGCGCCAAAACCCTCGGCGTTGCGCCAGAGGACCTCGCTCGCGCCGCCGTCGCGGACGTCCTCGCCTCCCCATCCGACGAGCTCCGCGCACGCGCTGAGGAGCTCCTCCTCAAGAACGCCGAGCTCTACCGCCGCTTGGCGTGAGGTAGTTGACCCTCGAGATTCTCTGGCTCCACGACGGCATCCTCTCCACTTCCGGCGGGACCCACGGCCTTCGCGAGCTGCACCAGCTCGAGGCAGCTCTCGCACAGCCACGCGCCTTCGACAGCGAAGACCTCTATCCCGACCTCCCTGCCAGGCCACCACACGCTCTGCTTCGGCCTCGTCAGGGGTCATGCTTTCGTAGACGGCAACAAGCGTATTGGTCACGCCGCCATGGAGCTAACTCTCCTCCTTAACGGCGCCCGACTCGAAGCCACACTCGACGACCAAGAGCGCACGATTCTCGAGCTCGCCGCCGGCTCTCTCTCCAGAGCGCAACTGGACACTTGGATACGCTCCCATCTCGCTGCTCTTTGAATCGGGGCAATCGCAACGTGGGCGTAGAGCTCGCCGGCGAACGGGGCCGCCAGGGGACACGCGAGCCCACGCATCGACGAGATCAAGGCGTATTCGACGCGCTCGCGGGGCTGGACCGACGTGCACTACCCGCACCGAGCTGACCGATGCCGGACGAACGCTGCTACGCGCTTCGGGGACGGGGCCAGCAAACAACGGCTCGACCCTCGCGCATCGAGTCAAATGTGCGAGAATCAAAGCTACGCTCGGCGAGAGGATCGAACGACCCGTATGAACAAGATCGAGATCGACGCCAACACCGACGAAACCGGCAGCATTCGCATCCGTCTGCCCACGGCCCCCGCCCATCACGCTGTCCACGTCGTGATCGAGTGGGAAGACCCGCAGGTGGAATGGCCACCGGGCTGGTTCGAGGCGACGGCCGGGTCGATCACCGACCCGACCTTCGTGCGCCCCCCGCAGGGAGAGCATGAGAAGCGGGACGATATCGAGTGAAGTACCTCCTCGACACGAACGCCTGCATCGCGTTTCTCAATCTCCGACCGGCCGGCGTCGCGGAACGAGTCAGACGCTTGCTCCCCGCGGACCTTGTGCTCTGCTCCATCGTCAAGTCTGAGCTCGTCTTCGGCGCCCACAAGAGCGCGAAGGCCGCGGAGAACCTGGCTCGGCTCGAGGTCTTTTTCCGGCCCATGAAGTCACTGCCATTCGACGACCACGCCGCTGCCCTTGCCGGTGAGCTGCGAGCTCAGCTCGAACGGTCGGGCACACCGATCGGTCCAAACGATCTGCTCATCGGAGCCATCGCGCTGGCACACGGGCTGACGCTCGTCACGGCCAACACGCGCGAGCTTGCGCACATCCCCGGGCTGCGCCTCGAAGACTGGACGCGCCCCACTCCATGAGCCCTTCACCCTAGAACCAAAACGCACCACCATCACCTCGCGGCAACAGCGGCGCGGGGGCACACGCCCGAGCCTTGTCCCCACGAGGTGCTCATCGCCGGCATCGGCGCGCTCACGCGGAAGTGAGAGAATGCCCCGATACTCACCCGAGCGAGCCGTTTTGTCGTGCGTCGCCGAGCTCGATCCGAACGCCGAGCGCGACCAACGCGGACGGCGCGAGGCCGAACATGTCGCGGAAGGCTGCGCTCAGGTGAGCGGAGCTGGCAA
>JAYUKI010001485.1:0-1896 GCA_043764595.1 Myxococcales bacterium
CGCCGGAACAACGACATGAATCGAAGGATATCCATGGGTTGCGTGGGGGTCGCTCGATTTTTTCGAGCCTCGGGCGCGGCGGTTGCGACCTGTTCCCTACGCGCCGAGGGTGCGCCGCACCAAACGACACGACGCAGCTCCGATGGCGCGGGTCTTCTCTTGGTGTGTTCAGGGGTGAGGTCGAAGCGGTCTGCGTTCATCACCTTGCTCCACGCGACCACGAGCTTCTCCTGACCGTACTGCGCGTAGACCCGCGCGGAGTGGACCCGGATCACCCGCGCGTGGAGCTGCTCAAACCGAAGGCGCTCGTGACGACCTTCCCGACGATCGAGCCGAATAGCTCGTGTCAGAAAGCTCCTCGCGACGTTGACGACATGCAAAGGCGGCCGCCCGTGGTCTGGGTCGTGGCCGCCATCGAGGGCTGAGCAAACGCCTTTCGACAGGCTCGATCCGAAGACGCTCGGCTCGCTGGTCGCGCTTCGAACCGCTCGGCGCTCTAAGGCCCGCCGTGACCTTCACATGCAGCGACCAGCGCGGCGCTACTCTTTCCACAGGTGGTGATCGGATCTGCGCATTTCTGGCTGTTGCAGGATGCAACTTTCACGATGGTTCCGTCCGAGCACGAGCATGCCCATGTCGGACAGGTCCTCGCTTCGGTGCACTCCGCACCGACACCCGAGGGGCTCGACGAGGCAGTGGGCTCGGCTTCGGCACAGGCATTGACTCGCGCGAGGTCGGCTTCGCAGCTCTCGAGGATCGCCACATCGGTCCCGCTTCGAGACTCACAATGGGCTTTCGTAATCGATGCACAGTCGAGAAAGCTTTGGAACGTCTTTGTGGAGCAGCGCTTCTGAGCGAGCTCCAGTACCTGAGTGCAGTTGTCCTTCGCGCAGGCGAGCTCGGAGAGTTTGCCGCATACCCCTCCGATGGTGGCCGGGGAGACGGTGGACGTGGACGATGAACATCCAGCTGCGCAAGCAATCGCAAGGACAAACAGCGGGAAGAGGTGGGCTCGATTGGTCATGGGACCGCGCGCTGAGCAAATCGTGCGCCATGCGAAGTGTCCCATAAAGCCATTCAATCCCAGTGTTGTGTGTGTGGCTCCGTCTACCGTGCATGTGTAGTGCTCCGTTAACGCATGCATTCTTTGGGGCCAACCCAGTTCCTGAGGAACGATTCGGCAAGCTGTTCTGTCGACGTCGTGCTCTGGGTTGCGGCCGCCATCGAGGGCTGAGCAAACGCACGTCGCCCCGCGCGCAAGCACCGAACGTTGGGTTCGTCCGCGACCTGGGGTAGTGCGTTTCCCATGCGAAGGTCTCTCGTTCTCGGGGTCGCTTGGGGTGTGGTCGGAGTCGTGCTCGTGGCGTGTGCTGCGAAGGAGCCTAGCGTCGCGCCGAGGCCCACTCCGTTCGCGCCACCGAAGGGGAGCGCGTCCGCGCCGAGCCGGCCTGCTCCGCCTCCCGCGAGCGTGCTGCTCTCCAATTGGGAAGGGCCTCGCGGGGTGCTCCGCCGTTCGACAAGGTGGTGATCGCCGAGCTCGAGCCGGCGCTGCTCGCCGCGATGGACGTGAAGCGGCGTGAAGTCGAGGCGATCGCGAACGATCCCACGGCGCCCTCGTTCGACAACACCGTGGCCGCGCTCGAAGACGCGGGGCGCACGCTCGACCGCGTCGAGATGGTCTACGACGTGTGGTCGACGTCGATGAACACCTCCGAGTTCAAGGCCGTCGAGAAGAAGATGGCGCCAAAGCTCGCGGCGTTTTCGGACGAGATCGCGCAGAACGACAAGGTGTTTCGGCGTGTGGAGGCGGTCTACGGCTCGCCCGAGAAGGAGAAGCTCACGCCCGAGCAACAGCGCCTCGTATGGCGACACTACACGTCGCTCGTCCGCGCGGGA
>JAYUKI010001486.1:0-1006 GCA_043764595.1 Myxococcales bacterium
TCCCGGTGGCCACACCGAAGCCCGGCCGAACCGCGCCAGCATCGTGTACGCCAACCTCTGCCGTCAGGCGTTTCCCGGCCTACCGATCGTGCTCGGCGGAATCGAAGCCTCCCTTCGCCGAATTGCCCACTACGACTATTGGTCGAACCAAGTGCGTCGGAGCATCTTGCTCGATGCCAAAGCGGATATTCTGGTGTTCGGCATGGGCGAGCGTCCCGCGTGGGAAATCGCGAGGCGCCTCCGCGAAGGCGAGCCGGTGAGCGCGCTTACCGACATTCGTGGAACGGCTCACGTGAAGCGCAATCGAAAGCAGTGGGAGCCGCTCCTGGCCGAACAGAGTCGGTATACGACGGACGGAAAAGTCCTCGTTTTGCCGTCCTACGAAGAGGTGCGGGAGGACAAAGCCGCCTTCGCGAAGATGTCGCGCATGCTGCAATACGAGACGAATCCCCACAACGGGCGTCCGCTGCTCCAGCCTCACGGCGACGAAGCCGTCTATTTCAACTCGCCGGCATTGCCCCTGACCGAGGCCGAGATGGACGGCCTCTACGATCTGCCGTTCACGCGATTGCCTCATCCGAGCTACCAAGATCGGATTCCCGCCTACGAAACGGTGAAACACTCGGTCGTCACGATGCGCGGGTGTTTCGGAGGGTGCACGTTCTGCAGCATCACCGAGCACGAAGGGCGCGTCATCCAGAGCCGCAGCGAGGACAGCGTTCTTCGCGAGGTCCGCACCCTTTCCCGAATGGATGGATTTCGCGGAGTCTTGTCCGACGTCGGTGGCCCGACGGCCAACATGTACAAGATGACCTGCAAGGACGAAAAGACCGAGTCGAGCTGCCGGCGGCTTTCGTGCGTTCACCCCGGAATCTGCGAAAACTTGGTGACCGATCATTCGCCGCTCATCTCGCTCTTGAAGAAGGTGCGCGAGGCGCCGGGAATCAAGAAAGCGTTCGTGGCGAGCGGCATTCGCTACGATCTTGCGGAACGAAGCCCGGAGTTC